>SXNL01000396.1 GCA_005777185.1 Myxococcales bacterium | reverse complement strand
TCACCGAGCGCAAGCGCGGGCAACACGCCCATGGAGGTCTTCGTCGCGGTGCTCGACCGGATGGGCGTCACGCACGGGGTCGATCTCCACCGGATCATGGACGTGGCGGAGGATCTCGTGCTCCCGATGATGGACGCGCCCGTGCGGATCGATCGCGACGCCCTCGTGCTCGGATACGCAGGGGTCTACTCGTCGTTTCTCCGGTTCGCGAAGCGCGCCGGCGAGCGGTACGGCGTGTCCTCGCGGGACATCCTCGTGGAGATGGGCCGGCGGAAGACCGTGGGCGGCCAGGAGGACATGATCGAGGACGTGGCCCTCGACATGGCGCGCGCACGGCGATGAGCGACGCCGGCTCCGACCACGCGCGCCTCGAGGCCTTCCGCGCGGAGGCCCGCGCGTGGCTGGAGGCCCACTGTCCGCCCGCGATGCGGGCGCCCGCGGAGAGCGACGAGGCCGAGTTCTGGGGCGGCCGGCGCGCAGCCTTCGAGAGCGAGGCTCAGCGCGCGTGGCTCGAGCGGATGGTCGAGCGCGGATGGACGGCGCCCACGTGGCCGCGCGAGTACGGCGGCGCGGGGCTCGACGCCGCGGCGGCGCGGGTGCTCGAGGAGGAGATGCGCAGGATCGGTGCGCGCGCGCCGCTCAAGAGCCTCGGCATGTGGATGCTCGCGCCCATCCTGTTCGAGCACGGGACGGAGGAGCAGCGACGCGAGCACCTGCCACCCATCGCACGCGGCGAGATCCGGTGGTGCCAGGGCTACAGCGAGCCGGGCGCGGGGAGCGATCTCGCGAGCCTGTCCACCCGCGCGGTGCGCGACGGCGAGATGTTCGTCGTCGACGGGCAGAAGATCTGGACCTCGCATGCCGACCTGGCCGACTGGATGTTCTGCCTCGTGCGCACCGATCCCGACCTCCCCAAGCACAAGGGGATCTCGTTCCTCCTCATCGACATGGCCTCCCCCGGCGTGCGCGTGCGCCCGATCCGCCTGATCAGCGGGGCGTCGCCGTTCTGCGAGACGTTCTTCACGGCGGTGCGGGTCCCTGCCCGGAACCTCGTCGGGCAGGCCGGCGCGGGGTGGACCATCGCCAAGGCGCTCCTCGCGCACGAGCGCGCGGCGATCTCGCGGCTCCGCGACGGGGCTGTTCAGGAGGAGGAGCCGCTCGAGGTGCTCGCCCGCCGCTGCGTGGGCGCCGACGCGGAGGGGCGCATCGCGGATCCGGTCCTCCGCGATCGGATCGCGCAGGTGAACCTCGACGCCCTCTGCAACCGCCTCGCGCTCCAGCGCTCCACGGAGGCGGAGCGCGCCGGCCGGGAGCCAGGCCCCGGGTCGTCGATGGCGAAGCTCTATGGCACCGAGATCAACAAGCGGCGCAAGGAGCTCCGCGTCGCGATCCAGGGCTGGCGCGGCATGGGGTGGGAGGGCGACGCCTTCACGCCCGACGAGCTGAAGAGCGTGCGGGACTGGCTCCGGTCGCGGGCGAGCTCCATCGAGGGGGGCACGTCGGAGATCCAGCTCGACATCATCGCCAAGCGCGTGCTGGGGCTTCCGGGCTGAGGCGATGGCCACGACGCGCACACTCCTCTGGAGCGAGGACGAGGAGCTGATCCGGCGCAGCGCCCGAGATCTCGTGCAGGCGAGGATGCCCATCTCGCACTTCCGCGCACTCCGGGACGCCGGATCCGCGATCGGGATGTCGCGCGAGGTCTGGCGCGAGATGGCCGGGCTCGGCTTCGCGGGGGCCCTGATCCCGGAGCGCTGGGGTGGGGCCGGGCTCGGGCTCGTGGCGTGCGCGATCGTGCTCGAGGAGTGCGGACGGACGCTCGCGCCGACGGCCACGCTGGCGACCGCGGTCCTGGCCGCGACGGCGCTCGTCGAGGGCGGCGCCGATGCGACCCGGGACGCCGAGCTACCCCGGATCGCGTCCGGGGAGAGCGTGCTCGGGTTCGCGCACGACGAAGGGCTCCACCACGCGCGCGACGGCGTGAGCACGCGCGCGGCGGCCGGCGCGGACGGCTTCACGCTCCACGGCGAGAAGAGCTTCGTCCTGGACGGGACCGCCGCGGACGCGTTCCTCGTCTCGGCGCGGACGGACGCGGGGAGGATCGACCTCTTCCTCGTACCGCGCACGTCGCGAGGCCTCCGGATCACGCCCCTCGCGCTGGTCGACCACAGGAGCGCGGCGCGACTCGCGCTCGAGGGCGTACGCGTGGCCAAAGGCGCCGTGCTGTCGCGGAAGGACGGCGCCCTCCTTCCTCGCCTGTGCGATCGCGGCGCGGCGCTCCTGGCGGCCGAGATGCTCGGCTCCACCGAGGAGGTCTTCGCCCGCACCCTCGCGTGGCTGAAGGAGCGCCGGCAGTTCGGCGTGCCCATCGGCTCCTTCCAGGCGCTCCGGCACCGCGCCGCGGCGATGTCGTGCGAGATCGAGCTCACGCGCTCGATCGTCCTTGCGGCCGTGCGCGCGCTCGAGGCGGACGCGACGGACGCCCCCGCCCTCGCGAGCGCCGCAAAGGCGCGCGCGACCGACACGTTCTTGCTCGTCGCGGCGGAGGGGATCCAGATGCACGGCGGCCTGGGGGTGACCGACGAGGTGGACATCGGCCTGTTCTACAAGCGCGCGTGGACATCGCGCGGCATCTTCGGGGACGCCGCGTTCCACCGCGATCGGTTCGCGCGCCTCGGCGGGTACTAGTTCCGCCCCCTTGCGCGCGTCCGAGGAGCTACACGTCGGTCATCATGGTGGTGATGACGTAGTCGGCGACGAAGATCGCGACGATGCTGGTCACGACCGCCTTCGCGGTCGCCTCGCCCACGCCGCGCGCCCCCCCCGAGGCGAAGAAGCCCTTCTTGCAGCAGATCGTCGAGACGATCGCGCCGAAGATCGTCGCCTTCGTGAGGAGCATCACGAGGTCCTTCACCTCGACGAGCTGGCGCACGCGGTCCCAGAAGATCCCGGGATCGATGGACTGCCACGCGACGGCGACGATGTACGCGCCGCCCATGCCCGCGATGCCGAAGCCCACGGCAAGGAGGGGGAGCATCAGCGTCGTCGCGAGCACGCGCGGCGCGACGAGGTACTGCACCGGGCTGACACCCATCGTGGTGATCGCGTCGATCTGCTCGGTGACCCGCATGTTGCCGAGCTCGCTCGCCATGGTGCTCCCTGCGCGCGCCGTGACGACGACCGCGGCGAGCACGGGCGCCAGCTCCCGCGCGAGGGCGAGCGCGACCACGCCGCCGACCATCGTCTCGGCGGAGAACTGGCGGAACCCCACGATCGTGCTCACGGTGAACGCCATCCCCGTGAACAGGCCGACCAGCGCCACGATGAACACCGACTGCGCGCCGATGAAGTCGAGCGCCGCGAGGAGCTGCGCGAAACGGTACGGCGGCCGCACCATCCACGACACGGTGCGAATCGCGAGCATCACGGTGGCGCCGAGCTCGTCGAGGACGTCGAGGAGAGGGCCGAGCGCAGCGTCGACCCATCCGGAGAGGGTGCCCAGGGTGGAGGGGACCGGGGTCCGGGCGGGCAGCTTCTCCCCGGTCTCCATCGGAGATCAGGGCTCCCGGTAGAAGCGCGGCACGCGGCGGGAGATCTGCGTGAGCACCTCCCACGGGATCGTGCGGGCCGCGCGCGCGACCTCGTCGGCGAGGATCACGTCCTTGCCCAGCGGTCCCTCCTGCTCTCCGAGCACGACGACCTCGTCGCGCATGGAAGCCCCCGGGACCTCGGTGACGTCGATCATGCACATGTCCATCGAGACGGCGCCGACGATCGGGACGCGACGCCCGCGCACCAGCGCGACGCCCTCGTTGGTGAGGTGCCGCGAGAGGCCGTCCGCGTAGCCCATGGGCAACGTCGCGATCCGGCTCGGGCGAGCGGCGTGGAAGAGCGCGCCGTAGCCGACGGGCGCGCCCTCGGGCACGTCGCGCAGGTCGACGATCTCGGACCGTACCGTCATGGCCTGCACGAGCTCGGAGGAGAACGCGTCACCGGTGGTCTGGTCGGGCGCGATCCGGCGCGGGGACACCCCGAAGATCGCCAGGCCGGGCCGCGCCACGTCGAGGGTCGCCTCTCCGCGGAGGAGGGCGGCGCTGTTCGCCGCGTGACGCACCTCGGGCCGCACACCGTGGCCGCGCGCGAGCCGCGCGGTGGCCTCGTCGAAGCGGGTCATCTGGAGGGCCGTTTCGGCCTCGGAGTCCGCGTCGGCGCAGGCGAGGTGCGTCATGAGCCCGACCACACGCACCTCGGGGAACCGCGCGAGCTCCTCCGCGAACGCGTCGATCTGGGTGTGGTTCACGCCCAGCCGTGCCATGCCCGTGTCGATCTTGACGTGCACGTCGATCGGCCCCGGAGCCTCGCCCGCGCGGACGACGCGCGCGAACCCCTCGAGGTGGGAGCGATCGTAGACCACGGGCGTCATCTCGCGAGCGACGAGCTCGCCGTGGGCGCTGCCGTAGTAGCCGCCCATCACGAGGATGGGGGCCCGGATCCCCGCGTCGCGGAGCTCGACGCCCTCCTCCAGGAGCGCCACGCAGAAGCCGTCGACACCCGCTCGCTCGAGCGTGCGCGCGACAGCCGGCGCGCCATGGCCGTACGCGTCGGCCTTCAGCACGGCCCACACCCTGGATCCCCCCGCGCACCGCTTCACGACGCGAAGGTTGTGCCGGAGGGCCGCGAGGTTGACCTCGGCGCGCGTCGGCCTGACGGCGTCGGCGGGGGCGGCGCGGCGAGGACGGAGCACGCGAGGCTCCGAGGGCGGGGCGAGCGGGAGGCCACCTTCTGTCGTCTTGGTGAGGGTCATCGTCCGTGGGAGAGAACGCGGGGACGCCGGGTGCCGATTCCGCTGCGACCGTAGCATGGAGGGGCGCCGCTCGTCACGGAGGCCCCGGCCCGGCCTACCCCCGCACCGACGGCACGCTCGCCACCGCCGGCGGCGCCCCGCTGAACTGGAGCCTGTGCAGGCGCGCGTACATCCCCTCGCGCCCGATCAGCTCGTCGTGCGTGCCGGTCTCGACGACACGACCCTTGTGGAACACCACGATCCGATCCGCGGCGCGGATCGTGGACAGCCTGTGCGCGATGATGATCGATGTGCGGTTCTCCATGACCGCCTCGAGCGCAACCTGCAGACGCGCCTCGGTGTCCGAGTCGATGCTCGCGGTGGCCTCGTCGAGGACCACGATCGGGGCGTCGCGGTAGAGCGCGCGCGCGAAGGCGAGGAGCTGGCGCTCTCCGGCGCTGAAGTTGGCCCCGCGCTCGTCGACGGGGGCGTCGAGGCCACCGGGACGGCGCTCGAACAGCTCGCGTGCCCCGATGCGATCGAGGGCGCGCTCGGCGCGCGCGCGATCCGGCGCATCGTCCGCCATCGCGAGGTTGCCGAGCACCGTCCCGCTGAAGAGGAACACATCCTGCGGCACGACCGCGAACATCTCCCGCAGCGAGCGGCGCGCGATGTCCCGCACGTCGCGCCCCGTCACGGAGATCGTGCCCGCGTCGTGCTCGTAGAGGCGGAGGAGGAGGCTGAGCACGGTCGACTTCCCGGCCCCCGTGGCGCCGACGAGCGCGACCTTCTCGCCCCTGTTCACCTGGAACGAGACGTCGCGGAGGACGGGCACGCCCGGCTTGTAGGAGAAGCCCACGCCCTCGAACGCCACAGTGGCGACGCGAGCGTCGCCCGATCGGGCAGGCGGCGCGCCGCCCTCGCTGGACTCGGACTCGACCTCCGGCTCGTCGAGGAGCTGGAAGATACGCTCGGCGCCCGCCATCGCGCCCTGGAGGATCGTGTAGCGCTGGGCCAGGAGGCTCACGGGCTCGAAGAACTGCTTGATGTACTGCGAGAAGGTGACGACGAGCGGGAACGTCACCACGTGGTCGCCGACGCCGCGGAAGCCTACCCACCAGAGCACGCTCGCGATGCACAGCGTGGAGACCATCTCGATGGCGGCGTCGAGGATCGCCTCGTAGTAGATGGACGCCTTGTTCGCGTCTCGGTACTGCCGGTTGATCGCGTCGAACTCGTCGGCCATCTGCGCCTCGCGCGCGTACGCCTGCACGACCGCGATCCCCGACACCTGCTCGTTGAGGAAGCTGTTGAGCCGCGCGGTCTTGGTGCGGATGTCGCGGAATGCCTCCCGCGACCGCTTGCGCACGAAGTTCACGAGCAGGCCGACGATGGGCATCGACGCAAAGGCGATGAGCGCCAGCCGCCAGTCGAGCGCGAGCATCAGCCCCACGATGCCGACGAGCTGCAACAGGTCACCGACCGCGTTGAGCACCCCCGACGCGAACACCTCGTTCACGGCGTCCACGTCGTTCGTGGCGCGCGTCACGAGCCGCCCCACCGGAGTCCGGTCGAAGTACGAGAGCCGGAGGCGCTGCAGGAACGAGAAGATGCGCGCGCGAAGGTCCGCCATGGATCGCGCGCCAGCGTTCTGAAGCGCGTACATCTGGACGAAGCCGATGAGCTGCTGCACCACGATCGACGCGGCGAGGACGGCACCCGCGCGCATGACGAGCGCCGCGTCCCGCGAAGCCGCGTGCTTCACGACCTCCCCCATGAGGAGCGGCCGGACGAGGTTGAGCGCCGCCATCGAGAGCAGCGCGGCGAACGACACCGCGATCCAGCGCCAGTGCGGCAGCACGAAGGGCCACAGCCGCCGGATCAGTCGGATGTCGTAGGCCTTGCCGAGCGCGCTCTCCTCGTGGAAGGCCTTGAGCTTCGCCTCCGTGGCGGTCTGGCCCGGCCGCGCGCTCACACGGCCTCCCCGAGGCTCTCGAGCTCGTGCTTCACGCTCTGCTCGCGATCGAACAGCGCGTAGATCCCGCCGGCGCGGACGAGATCGTCGTGCGTGCCCTGCTCCGCCACCTTCCCCTCGTCGAGGACCGCGATGCGCTCGCACCGGCGCGCCGCGGCCACGCGGTTGGTGATGAGGAGCACGGTGCGCTCCGCCGCCTGGCGGGAGATCGCGTCGAGGATCGCGGCCTCGGTCTTGGCGTCGACCGCCGAGAGGGGATCGTCGAGGACCAGGATCACCGGCTCCCGCGCGAGGGCGCGGGAGAGCGCGATGCGCTGCTTCTGGCCCCCGGAGAGCTGCACCCCGCGCTCTCCGACCACCGTGTCGAACGACTCGGGGAGCCCGAGCGCCTCCTCGAGGACCTGCGCCTCGCGCGCCGCCACCCGCACCTTCTCCATGGCCTCCGCCGAGTCCGGATCCTCCAGCGAGAACGCGATGTTGCGTGCCACCGTCGTCGAGAACAGGAACGCGTCCTGCTGGGCATACCCGATGGCCCCGCGCACCGTGGACAGGGGAAGCGAGCACACGTCCATCCCGTCCACGAACACCGTGCGCTCGGGCGTCGGGAGGAGGCGCGCGAGGAGCAAGGCGAGCGTGCTCTTGCCCGATCCAGTGCGTCCCATGATCGCGAGCGAGCGTCCCTTGGGCAGCTCGAACGAGACGTCGGAGAGCACCGCGCGATCGCCGTGCGTGTACGTGAGCCCCCGCACGGAGAGGGCGCCCGAGATCGCGACCGGGGCGGAGCCGCCGTCCGTGACCTCTTGCTGCGCGTCGAAGATCTCCTTGAGGCGCGCGTAGCTCGCCCGCCCGCGCTGCACGATCGACAAGGAGAACCCGAGCGCGATGAGCGGCCACGTCACCCGCCCGAGCGCCAGCCAGAAGGCGAAGAACTCCCCCTGGGAGATCCCGCCGTGCTCGGGGCCGAGGACGAGGAGCCGACCGCCCCAGAAGAAGCAGGAGAGCACCCCGAGCGACGCCACCGCGCCGACCATGGGGAACATGAGGCCCCGGAGGCGGGCGAGCGCGAGGCCCGCGTGAAGGTACGCCTCGTTCGCAGCGTCGAAGCGCCGCCGCTCGCGCGCCTCGAGCGCGAAGCTCCGCACGACGCGCACGCCCGCCAGGTTGGTCTGCAGGACATCCGAGAGGCGACCGATCGCCTCCTGGTTGCTGCGCGTCCGGGCGAAGAGCCCCTTCGACAGGGACCGCGTCGTCACGACGAGGAACGGCACCATCACGAACGACGCCGCCGTCAAGGACAGCGAGATCCGGAGCATCACCTGGAGCGCGCTCCCGAAGGCGAAGACGACGTTGATCATGTTGAGCACGCCGAAGCCGAACAGGAGGCGCACCTGGAGGAGGTCGCCCGTCGAGCGGCTCATGATCTCGCCGGCCGACATCTTGCGGTAGAAGGCCGCGCCGAGCTTGTGGAGCCGGTCGAGCAGGAGGCGCCGGACCTCGTACTCGACGTCGCGCCCGGCGTTGAAGATGAACCAGCGGCTCGCCAGCCGGAGCACGAACGCGATCACGGCAAGCCCGAGCATGAAGCTCGCGGGCCGCACGACGCCGCGCGGATCCCCGGAGAAGATCTCGTCGACGCACGCCTTCGACTGCCAGTCGATGCGGTTCATCGCGACCTGGAAGCCGAGGAGCATGACCCCCCCGAGGACGTACGCACGCGCGTGCCGGAACAGGTGGCCCCAGAGGGTCACGGGCATCGGCAGCGAGGACACCCCGGCTCCCTTACAACAGAACGGCACCGGTGTGCCGTCACCTCTTCGTCCCGGCGGGCCGCTTCTTGTGCGAGGACGAGAGGAGCGGCCGCTTCCCGCGCCGCGCGCCGCTCCGTGCCGCCACCTTCGTGCCGAGGCGCGTCGCCGCGAGATCGGCGACGCGGACGTCGACGCCGAGCAGGCCGAAGATGACCTTGGCCATCCCCTTCTCGCGGTCGATGTCCTTGACGACGCCGCTCTTCCCCTCGAAGGGCCCGGCGAGCACGAAGACGCGCGTTCCCTTCGCGATGGGTTGCCCCGGATCGATGTCCACGAGCCGCACCGGCGCGTGGACGTGGAGCCGCGACGTCGAGCGCCCCGCCGCGGGCTCGGCGTCGTTCGCGCTGGGCTCGGGGATCAGGGCCCGCGGCTCGCGGATGCTGAGCGGCTCCTCGTCGCGAGCGCGCCGCGTCTCCCGACGCGTCCGCGCCCGCTCCGAGCGCTTCGTCCGCTCCTGTCGCTCGGCGGAGCGAGGGCGGAACGCGCGCTGGGGCAGCCGCATGCGCTCGTCCCACGCGATCTCGCGGTACACGCGCGCGAGGGCGCGCACGTGGTCCTCCACGCGCGTGGGTTCGGCGATCGCCGCTTCCTTCTCGATCCACGACGAGAACGCGAGGTTCACGTCGAGGTCGCGCGCCCACTCGGCGAGATCGTCCGCACCGAGCGTCGAGGCCTGCCGGTGCCCGAGCGCCGGCGCCGTCACCCCCTGCGGGAGCGAGCCGATCTGCCCGAGGACGAGCATCTTCACCTCCGGGTGCTGGAGGCGCCACCTCAGCGCCGCCCGATCGAGGACGGCGTGCGGAGGGACCTCGAGCGTCGCCTCGACGCCGCTGTCGAAGACGCGCACCGTGATCGACGCGTGGCCGTACGTGAGCGGCGAGAAGCGCTTCGGCTTCTTGTCCGGCATCATGCGCGCGGCCTTCCTCCTCGCCCGCGCGTCGCGTACCCAGGTGACCTCCGCGCGGGTCGCGCGCGAGGCGGAGGCGTCGGTGATCACCTCGAGCCGCACACCGAGCTCCTCGTGGAGCGCCCCCGCCAGCGCGTCCGCCCACGGGAGGAGGTGGGCGAACCCCTCCGCCCACACGTCGGCCCAGGTGAATGCTCCGGAATCCTTGTCCTTTTCTGTGGTCATGCCGGGCCGTGCGCGGTGGGTCGGCGGGCTCGCGCCCCGGTGCGAGGGCGATGATACGGGCCAGCACGGCAGCCGGCCAGGGTATTCCCCGACGCATCTGTTTCTCACATGGTTTCGAGCTGTTGAGATCACTTGACGCGTGGCGTCATCGTCCTTACAGTTCCCGGTGTCACACTTCCGGGACCGCGACCAAGGAGGACTCCGATGGTTCGAACAGGAATGGGGGCCGACGAGAACGGGTTGACCGCGGGACTCCTGGGCATCGCGCTCCTTGGCCTCACGTGGGTGTCGTGGCTGTGGACGTCGCGATAGGCGGAACCCGGCCGGTCGGTCCGCTGTTCTCTCCGGCCGAACTCCGAAACACCGAAGGAGCGTGCTAGCGTGCCCACCCCACAGGAACGGACCATCGTGCCCAAGAAACCGGCGCGCCCCACGCGCAGCGACACCTCCACGAAGCGATCTACGGCGCCGCCGCCTCCGTCGGCCACCGACGGCGACGCCGGTGTCGAGGCGACGGACGACGACGACCCCTCGAGCGCGGATGACCCCTCGTCCGACGCGCCCATCGAGGTCGCGGCCGAGATCGTCGACCCCAAGGACGACGACAGCGAGCCCGAGGGCGCCGACAACGAGGACGCCGGCGACGACATCCCCGTGTCCAGCCAGGCGGCCGTCAGCCTCGAGCGGCTCGACCCGATGTCGGCCTACCTCCGCGAGGTGCAGCGCCACCCGCTGCTCACGCCCGAGCAGACGCACGAGCTCGCCGTGAAGTACGAAGTGGCGACCAAGAACGAGGACCACGAGCTCGCCCGCCGCTACGCGGCCCGCCTCGTCACCGCGAACCTGCGCCTGGTCGTGAAGATCGCCTACGAGTACCGCCGCGCCTACAAGAACATCATGGACCTCGTACAGGAGGGCAACATCGGCCTCATGCAGGCCGTGAAGCGCTACGATCCGCACCGCGGCGTGAAGCTCTCCTCGTACTCCGCGTGGTGGATCCGGGCGTACATCCTCCGCTTCGTCCTCAACAACTGGCGGCTCGTCAAGCTCGGGACCACGCAGGCGCAGCGCAAGCTCTTCTTCAACCTGCGCAAGAAGAAGGCCGAGCTCCAGGCGATGGGCATCGATCCGACCGACGCCGAGGTGGCCAAGCAGCTCAACGTCCCAGAGGCCGACGTGCGCGAGATGGACGTGCGCCTCCAGCAGAGCGAGCGATCGCTCGACGCGCCCGTCGGGGACGCCGACGGCCGATCGATCACCAAGGTCGACATGATGCCCGCCGCGGGCGCCGGGCCCGAGATGCTGGTCGCCGACGAGGAGCTCCAGAGCCTCCTCAAGGCGAAGCTGCGCGACTTCCGAGCGACCCTCGAGGGCAAGGACAAGGAGATCGCCATCTTCGACGAGCGCCTCATCGCCGACGACCCGCTCACCCTGCAGGAGCTCGGCGACCGCTTCCAGATCTCGCGCGAGCGCGTCCGGCAGCTCGAGCAGCGCCTGATGGCGCGGCTGCGCGACTACCTGAAGCGCGAGATGACGGACGTGACCGAGGTCCTCTGAGCAGGCGGCGGACGGCGAACCTTGCTCTTCGTCGTCGCCACGCCCCTGGGGAACCTGGCCGACCTCTCCGTGCGCGCGATCGAGACGCTCCGTGAGGCGGACGTCGTGTGCGCCGAGGACACGCGGCACACCCGAGGGCTGCTCACACACCTCGGCATCGCGGGCAAGGAGCTCGTCGCGATCCACGCCCACTCGACCGACGGCGATCTGGACCGCGTCGGCGCCCGGCTCGACCAGGGCGCGCGCGTCGCGATCGTGACGGACGCCGGCACGCCCACGGTGAGCGATCCAGGGGAGGCCCTGGTGAGGATGGCGATCGCGCGCGGCGTGCGCGTCGTGCCGATCCCGGGCCCGAGCGCGGCCGTGTGCGCGCTCTCCGCGAGCGGCCTCTCCGGCGGGCGCTTCCGCTTCTTCGGCTTCCTGCCGCGCGACGGGACGGAGCGCGACCAGACCATCGGGGAGATCTGCGACACGCCCGAGCCGTGCGTCGTGTACGAGGCCGCCAACCGACTCGCCGGCACGCTCGCGGATCTCGCGCGCGCCACGCCAGGACGCCAGGCCTGCGTCGCCCGCGAGCTGACCAAGCTGCACGAAGAGCTCGTGCGCGGCGACCTCGAGGGCCTCGCCGCGCACGATCGCGCGTGGCGCGGCGAGGTCGTGCTGGTGCTCGGCGCGCACGATCCAGCCTCGCGGGAGGAGGCGATCGACGACGCGGCGATCGACCTCCGCATCGACGAGGAGCTGCGCGCCGGGCACCACGCGCGGACCATCGCGGAGCGCGTCGCCGCCTGGAGCGGCCGGCGGCGCCGAGCCGTGTACGAGCGCGTCATCGCACGGAAGGCGAGGCGGTGAGCCGCGCCGCCCTGTACGATGCCCGGGTGCGCCGCGCGCTCGTCTCCCTCGCCCTGGCTCTCCTGTGTACGTCGTGCCTGGGCCGCTGCAAGGGCAAGCGCGACGACTCGCCGTTCAAGAGCGCGCGGATCGTCCCGACCCGTCCCGCGCACGTGATCGACATCGCGCCGGGCGACGACACACCGCCCGCCAGCGCACGCACGCCGGCCGAGTCGCTGGCGAGCGCGCCCAAGGGCGAGAAGGATCGCGGGTACGCCCCGGCGCTACCGCAAGGGGACGCGCACCCCCTCTTCCAGCGCGCGACGAGCACGAACCGCGACGGCCCCACGGGCCCGGGCCTGCTCGTGTGCGAGGTGGGGACCGACAAGGCCATGGACCAGGGGCTCAAGGGCCTCTTCGGAAACCAGGCCGCAGATCTCGACTTCGAGATCCGCGTGAGGGGCCAGTCCCTCCAGCAGAGCGGCCCGGAGGACCGGCAGAGCGCGTACGTCACCCTGCCGCTCCTGTCGCTGGATCCGGGAGACGTGCTGTCCATTCAGATGTGGGACCGCGACAACGGCGGCCGCGACGCCGTCGGGCCGGTCAGCTCGAAATACGGCGGCAAGCTCCCCTTCTCCGGCGCCGGCGACGGGAACCAGAACCACCTGGTGTGCGGGCACATCCCCCAGGGCGAGGTGGACTCGATCCTCCGGGCGGTGCTGGCCGACGCCGACCAGAAGCTCGGCCAGACCGCCGACAAGCTGAAGGCCGCGCCCGGCCACCAGGACTTCGGGCTCGCGGAGGTCGTGGGGACGTGCGACGGGCGCCTCCGGGCGATCGCGGCGCACGTGGGCTGGGGCGATCCGCGGCTCGAGCGACGCGCGGAGTGGTGCGCGCGCATCACGAAGCGGATGGAGGAGCTGGTGCAGTCCCTCGTCGACGAGAAGCGGCGCACGGCGCTCGCCGAGACGGACGTCGTGGTGGAGGGGCTCACCCTGCACCTCGGGCCAGCCCGCCGGGAGTGCAAGCCGGGCGCGGTCCGCGCGGCGGTGAAGAAGTTCGGCGTGCACATGTTCGGAGACGAGGAGGCCCGGCTCACGTGCATGGTGCACGTACCCGTCGTCGACAAGGGGCCGGGGCCCTTGAGCGTGAGCGGGTTCCACGCGTCCATGCGACCGCCCCTCTCCCTCGTGCCGGTGTCGCCGGCGGGGAGGACCGGGCGGGCGCGCCTCCTCGGCGTCGATGGCGGCTCGATCGACGGCAACACCAGCGCGCTCGAGCAGGGGGCGTCGGGGACGCTCGCGATCGGCGTCGGCCCGGACGACATCGCCCTCCTCGAGGTGAACCACGCGGGGTCGCCCGTCTACCTGTCGGTCACGAACGGGCCCGGGCCGGCCTCCGGCGACGGGGGCCGCTGATCAGATCGGTCGATCGGGACGCGCCGCCAGGGCCGCGTCGATCCGCGCCGCGGAGAAGCCCACGAGGATCTGACCCTTCACGTCGATGACGGGGATCCCGCTGCCCTTCAGGCCCGCCTTCGCGAGCTTTATCGTCATCTCGCGCTGCGCGCTCGAGTCCTCCTCGATGTCCTTCTGGACGAAGCGCACGCCCTTCTTCTTCAGGTAGTCGGCCGCCTGGTGGCACGGGCCACACCACGACGCCCCGTAGATGATGACCGGCGCGTTCGTCGCCACGTCGGCCGGTTGCCGGGGATCGGCGTCGGTGCGCGGGCCGGGCGCTCCGGGACCCACGGGCTCCGCCGTGGCGGGCGCCGACGGCGCGGCCTTCGACCGCTCGAGCGTGGCGATGCCGAGCTTGGCGCGGCACTTCCCGACCAGATCGTCCCAGTCGTCCCTGAGCATCGTGCGGACCGCGTACGTGCCATCCCTGGCGTTGCGGAGGTCGGCGACGAATATCGCCCCGTCGGGCGCCGGCTTGCCCGGATCCTCGACGCGCACGACCTCTCGACCGATGGAGTCCACATCCTTCGCGGTCGTCGCCGACGCGTGGTTGCACTTCGCGTCGAGCCATGTGTACGTCTGCCCCGTGGACGTGTCGGCCACGACGGGCATGTCGTTCGTGGGCACCGCGGTGGCGCTGGCGATGGCGCGCGGATCGTCCTTCTGGATCTCCCTCGAACGACATGCCAGCGCGAGGAGCGCGAGCACGAAGAGGAGCACGAGCGTGGTCGGAGCGCGGGTCACGGGGCCTCCGACAGCTTGGTCCACTCCGCCATCATCGTCTCCATCCTCGCAGCGAGCTCCTGCTCGCGCGACGCCATCGTGGTGAGCTGCGTCCAGTCCCCGCCGGGGTGATCCCTGAGCTCGGCGCGCATCCGCGCGAGCTCCCTCTCGGCGGCCCCGATGAGATCCTCGAGCTGGGCGATACGGCGCTTCTTCCTCTCCTCCTCGCGCTTCTTGGCGCGGTCGGCCTCGAACGACACGCGCTTCTCCTCGACGGGCTTCGGTGGCGGGGCCTCTTCGCTCTTGCGGTTCCTCCCACGTTGCTCCCGCGGAGACTGTTCATCCGCCGGGCGCGGCGCAAGAGAGGCGACGTAGTCACGGAACCCACCCTGGAACACGTCCACCGCTCCGTCTCGCACGCTCACGATGCGGGTGGTCGTTCGCTCGAGGAAGCGACGATCGTGCGAGACGAGCAGCACCGTGCCCTCGAAACCGACGAGCGCCTCCTCGAGGATCTCGCCCGCCGGAATGTCCAGGTGGTTCGTCGGCTCGTCGAGGAACAGGAGGTTCCGCGGCTCGAGCAGGAGCTTCGCCAGCGCCAGGCGCGACCTCTCGCCCCCCGAGAACCCGCTCACCACGCGCAAGGGATCGTCGCCCCAGAACCGGAAGCGCGCGAGGTACTGGCGCGCCGCCTCGACGGTGAAGTCCCCCCGCACGGTACGCACTTCCTCGACGGCGGTGAGGCGCGGGTCGACGTCGCCGAGGTGCTGATCGAAGTAGCCGTCCTGGAGGTTCGTGCCGCGGCGCACCGTCCCGACGTCCTCCGCCGGACCCCGGCCGGCGAGGAGCTTGAGCAGCGTGGTCGGGCGCGCTGGGCGTGACGGGCTCGTCGGCATGGCCTCCGCCGCAGTCGCCCGCGTGGCCCT
>SXNL01000395.1 GCA_005777185.1 Myxococcales bacterium | reverse complement strand
TCGACGGCGCCGTCCACGACGACGCGGAGCGGGCCGAACGGGATGCGAGGCGCACGACGATCCTCGCGCGCCGTGGCGTCCGCGTCGTTCGCCTCGAGAACGCACGACTGAACCGGGAGACCCTGCGAGAGGCGATTCTCCGGTTCACATGCCCCCTCTCCCTTCAGGGAGAGGGGGACGGGGGGTGAGGTCTGCGCGCGCGCCCCACCGCCTCCACGGAACCTCTTCGCGCGCGAAGCGCGACGGGTGGGGGCACCCTCGCTCGAACGAATGCCTTATCCGATCGGCATTGGGGCTAGGCGGGGGCGTCACATCCCGCCGGCCTGCCGATCGATGATCCAGGTCACCGATCCGCGGAAGCTCCGCATGATCCGCGCCGGCGTCTCCTCCACGGTCCCCGCCACGCGCCACACGCGCTCGAGCGGCTCGTGCTTGGGGGAACCGACCGCGAGCACCAAGGCGGACCGCGCGTTCTCGAGCATGGGCACCGTCATCGTGAGGCGCGCCTCGCGGTCGCCCTTCGCGGGCACGACGCAGACGAGCGTGTCCGTGACCGAGATCTCGGGTTGGCCGGGAAAGAGCGACGCGGTGTGGCCGTCGTCGCCGATGCCGAGGATGACGAGGTCGAGGCTCGGCACGTCCTCCCGACGGAGGCGCACGTGCTCGCGGATGAGGTCCTCGTACGCACGGGCGGCAGCCTCGAGATCGCTGCTCTCCGACGCCATCCGGTGGACATTGGCGGCCGGGATCCTTGCCGGGTCGACCAAGGTCTCCTTGATCATGCGGTAATTGCTGCGCTCGCGGTCGGGGGGCACCGCGCGATCGTCGACGAGAAAGACCTGCACCTTCATCCAGTCGATCGCCTCGGCGGCCAGGCGCGTGTACGCCTCCCTTGGCGTGAAGCCGCCCGAGAGCGCCACGGTCGCGGCTCCGCGTTCGGTGACGGCCTCGCGGAGGACGCGCGCGGCGCGAGCGGACGCCTCCGCGGCCACGTCGCCCGGGGTCCTCACGGCGACGAGGCTGCCCGGCACGATCTTGGTCGTCATCGCGGGTGGCTGGGAGCTCCGCATACCACTCCATCTTCGAGCACTTCTTCCGCGAAAGCTACCGACTCGGCGAGGGCCGGATCCCGGGCGGGTCGGTGGAGGGTGCGCTCGAGCCACTTCGCGGCCTTGTTCGCGCCGAACCTGACGCGTTGCTCGATGGGCGGGGCGCCGCCGACCCGCAGCGTCCAGTTGACCATGTCGGCGTCCACGGCGTCGGACGACAGGCCGCTCGCCAGCTCGCGCTCGATCGCTCCCTCGACGTGCACGTCCCCGTGATCTGCCTCCAGGCGGACGGAAGCGAGGGAGGACGGGGCGGTCCCCTCCGGGCGGGGTGTGACGCCGAAATCGATCGGCAGGTTCTTCCCGTCTCGCCTGTGGAAGCGGAGCGCACCGCCCATCCGCGACGTGCGCCAGCCGAGCCGGGTGGCGACCCACCCGAGGAGGAGCGCCCCCTCGCTGCCGAGGCGCGCTCCCGCCTCCGAGGCCTGACGGAAGGCGAGGCGGGTGATCCGGCTCGCGTGGTCGTGGAGCCTGGGGTCGTCGAAGAAGCGAGCGAAGAGCTCCTGCCAGGGAGCGAGGCGCGTCCACGCGAGATCCGCGATGGAGGCCTGGGACGACCCGCGCCGGGCCCAGGCGCTGAGGTGGAGGAGGCTCGAGAGGGAGGAGTACTCGCTGTCCGTGATGATGCGCTGGGCGGATGCGGAGAGCGAGAGGAACACGGGATCCGTGACGTGGACGCGCCCGAGCCACACGAGGGCGGTCGGGATCTCCGGGACGAGGATCGAGTCGACGGCGCTCGCGACGCGGGTGCAGACGGCGCCCTGGGCCACGAGGCGGACGCGCTCGGAGCAGATGTTCTTCCCGCCGAGGAGCGAGCAGACGGCCGTCGCGTCTCCACTGAGCTCGCTGTCCTCGGCGTCCGGGTCGAGCGCGATCAGGATCGCGCGCGCGGGGATGCTCGCGGTCACCTCGTCGACGACGTGGGTGTAACCGTCCATGAGATCGCGCGGTCCGGCGACGAGGAGGTTCATCGTGCACACCCTCGACTTCGGGGGCAGGGAGCCCCCCGCGGGCTCCGGCGCGAGCCACACGTCGCGGAGCTCTCGCTCGATGCGCGCGAGGACCTTGCTCGAACTCTCGGTCACGGCTTCCTCCAGCGTCGGCCGTCGCGCGCGACGAGGTCGTCGGCCTGCTCGGGGCCCCACGATCCGGCTGCGTACAGCGGCGGTGGCGCGTTCGCCTCCGCTCGCCAGGCGTCGAAGACACGATCGATGTAGGCCCACTGCTCTTCGACCTCGTCGCGACGTGTGAACAGCGTCGCCTCGCCGCGCATCGAGTCGAGGAGGAGCCGCTCGTAGGCCTCGGGCGTGTTCGATCCAAAAGCCGCGCCGTAGCGGAAGTCCATGGCCACGTCGCGGAGCACGGTGTGCTGCCCCGGTTCCTTGGTCGTGAAGCGGAGCGCGATCCCCTCGTCCGGCTGGATGCGCATCGCGAGGACGTTCTGGGTGATCCCCCCGTCCGGCGCGCGGAACAGACCGTGGGGCACCCGCTTGAACTGGACCGCGATCTCGGTGACGCGCCGCGCCAGGCGCTTGCCCGCGCGGACGTAGAAGGGGACACCCCCCCAGCGCCAGTTGTCGACGAAGACGCGCATCGCCACGAAGGTCTCCACCCGCGAGTCCCTCGCGACATCCGGCTCCTCTCGGTACGCGGGCACCTCGTCCCCCCGCACCGCTCCCCGGTCGTACTGCCCGCGGATCACGTTCTCCTGGACGAGGGACCGTTCCATCGGGCGGAGCGATCGAAGGACCTTCACCTTCTCGTCGCGCACGGCGTCGGCCGCGAGCGAGATCGGCGGCTCCATGGCCGTGAGGCACAGGAGCTGCATCAGGTGGTTCTCCACGATGTCCTTCGTGACGCCGATCTGCTCGTAGAACTTCCCGCGTCCCTCGACGCCGATGTCCTCGGCCACCGTGATCTGCACGTGGTCCACGTGCTCGCGATGCCAGATCGGTTCGAAGAGGCTGTTCGCGAAGCGGAAGACGAGCAGGTTCTGGACCGTCTCCTTTCCGAGGTAGTGATCGATGCGGAAGACCTGGCTCTCGTCGAACGTGCTCGCGATCGTGTCGTTGAGGACCTGCGCGCTGGCGAGGTCGTGGCCGAATGGCTTCTCGACGACCACGCGCGTCCACGCGCCGCCCTCCCTGTGCACGTTGGGTGGCTGGACGAGGCCCGCGCTCTTCAGGCCGGCGACGATCTGGCCGAACTCGCTCGGGGGCACCGCGAGGTAGAAGAGCCGGTTCTTGGCCGTGCCGCGGTCGCGATCGAGCTGATCGAGGTGCAGGCGGAGGTCTTCGTAGGTCTTCTGCGCGTCGAAGGTGCCTGCCACGTACGTGATGCCCCGCTCGAAGTCCGACCAGAACGCCGGATCGATGGGCTTCCGGCGGGAGAAGGTCGACACGCCCTCCTTCATCTCGGCGCGGAACTGCTCGTGGGTCTTCTCGCGTCGCGCGACGCCGACGATCGCGAAGCCGCTCGGGAGGGAGCGGCTGACGCCCAGGTTGTAGAACGCGGGCACGAGCTTGCGCTTCGTGAGGTCGCCGCTCGCGCCGAAGATGACGACCGCGCACGCGTCGCCCGTGCGGTCCTCGACGAGCCCGTTGCGAAGCGGATTCATGGGGATTCTCCTGATCTCGTGCGCGCGGTCCTGGGTCGGTCGCGCGTCGAGGATACACCAACGTTGCGTCCCGGGACGCGATGCTTAACGTTGCCGTCATGCAAGGGTCGCTCGAACAGCGTGCGGGTCGCTTCCTGGGTGTCGTGAAGCTCGACATCTGCGGGCGAACGTTCATGGTCCCCGTGCAGGCCTTGCCGTTCGAGCGTGGCCAGGGCGGGGCACCCGCGTCGGATGGCGTCCACGCGGCGGGCGGCTTCTTCGCCGCCCAGACGGGCGAGCTCGGCATCGTGGTGGAGGACGGGTCCGAGGCCGACATCCAGGACCAGATCGAGCGCGCCTGCGCCGATGCCGTGAAGCACCTGTCGCACAAGGTCCTCAGCTAGCGGGTGCCGTCCGGCCGGACTTCCGCGGGCCGTTCGCCTGGACGCCCGCCTCGCGCCGCTCTCGCCGACCGAGGTGGACGGGCGCTCCAGCGACACGGTCGTGGTGTCCCGAGGGCGCCGGTAAGTTGCGCACCGCGCGAGAAGGGCTCACTCTTCGGGCGTGAGCGATCTACCGGCCGTCCGCGTCCCCCACCCGCACGTCGAGGCCCACGCGGACGTGCTCGAGGGTAGCCCGGTTGTCCGAGGGACGCGCATCCCGGTGCGCCGCCTGTTCTCCTGGCACCGGCGCGGGATCACAGTGGAGACGCTGCTGAAGCGCTACCCGGCGCTCGGCGCGGCGTGCGTCCTCGACGCGCTCTCGTTCGCCTACGATCACCTCGACCTTATCGAGGCCGATCTGGAGCGCGAACGCAACCTCGTCGGCCCGCAGGCCGACGACGTCCCCGGCAAGATGTCGCAGCAGGACCTGCCCTTCGACAAGAGCAGGCGACGGTAGGCCCGCTTTTCGCTCGCGGGAGGCGAAAGGCGAAGAACTTTTCACGGTGCAAAGCGTCACGGGGCGAGCCAACATGACGCAACCCCTGGTGTCCGACGAAGATGTAGGCAAACAAGACACAGCCCCTCCCGCGGAGAGCCCCCCCGAGGACACCAAGGCGACGGCGGCGCCGAGGCCTCTCGGGTCCACGTCTGTACCGCGAAAGGCGCTGCTGCTCCTCGTGCTCGGGCTCGTCGGTGTCTCGGGCAGCATCGCCGCGGGGCTTCACCTCGCGAATCGCGCCAGGAGCCCGGAGGTCGTGGCGTCGCGTGCCTGGCGTGGACGCGTGGTCCAGGTGGTCCGCTCCGGGGCGGAAAAGACGGGGGGCCTGACGCTCTCCACCGGGGGCGCGCCGGGCCCGATCGACGTGGGGGCGGAGGTCCGGGCGGGCGGCGATCTCGTCACGGATCCGCGCAGCCGCGCCCGGGTCGAGCTGGATGACGGATCGATCCTCGTGCTCGACCGCGGCACGACGGTGGCCTTCGGTGAATCGGCCCGGACGCTCACGGTCAAGGACGGGGTCATCCTCCTCGAGGTGGCGCACGTGGAAGGCGCGCCGAACGGCCGCGTGTCGACGCGAGGTGGCGAGGTCGAGATCACGGGGACGAAGCTGCAGGTGGCGGCGACCGAGGATCGAACGAGCGTCGAGGTGCTCCGTGGCGAGGTGCGCGTCACGACGCCTCAGCGCTCGGAGGAGGTGAAGGCGGGCCAGGAGGCCATCCTGAGCGCGGGATCGATCGAGGTCCTGCCCGCGAACGATCTCGCCCAGCGCAGCGCGTTTGGAGAGACCGCGTCGCGGCACAACGAGGACACGGATCCCTCGGTGAGCGGTCTCGGGGAGCTGCGCGCGCGTCGCCCTGGCAAGGCCGACGAGAAGGACCGGGCGGTGCGCCTGTCGAAGCATGACGTCAAGATCCGCATCGTCGGTGGCGTCGCCCGCACGGAGATCGAGGAGACCTTCCAGAACGACACCGACGACGAGCTCGAGGGCATCTATCGGTTTCCCCTGCCGAGCACCGCGTCCATCGAGCGGCTCGCGCTCGACGTCGACGGCAAGCTCGTCGAGGGCGAGTTCGTCGATCGGAGCAAGGCGAGCGCAATCTGGCGAGGCGCGATCCAGAACGCGGCGCCCAAGGCGGCGCGGCCGAGGGAAGAGATCATCTGGGTACCCGGGCCCTGGCATGATCCGGCCTTGCTCGAGTGGCAGCGCGGCGGGCGCTTCGAGCTGAGGATCTTCCCGATCCCCAAGCACGGCAGCCGGCGGGTGGTGCTCGCCTACACCGAGACGGTGGCCCTGTCCGGCGACGTGCGCCGCTACACGTACCCCTTGCCTCACGCGACCTCGAGCAAGCTGGTCGTCGACTCGTTCCACGTCGACGCTCAGATCCTCGGACGCGATCCGACGAGGCCGGCGCGTGCGCGCGGGTACGAGCTGAGCCACGAGGTGGGTGCGGAGAAGGAGAGCGACCGCTTCTCGCACACGTTCACTTCGTTCACGCCGTCGGGCGATCTGACGCTCGAATACACGCCCCGGAACGCGCGCGCGGACGCCGTAGCGTGGGCCTACACCGACACGCGCGACCGTCCCGACAGGGCCGACAAGGCGAAGGCGGTGTCGCCCGAGAAGGAGTCGTTCGTCGCCATCGCGCTGAGGCCGAAGCTGCCGCGCTGGGCCGACACCCGGCCACGTGACCACGTCCTCGTCGTGGACTCGGGGCGCGCGATGTTCGGCGAGCGCTTCCTGCGGGCGCGCCGCCTCGCGGTCCAGACCATCCACGAGATGGACCGTCGTGATCGCGTCACGGTGCTCGCGTGCGACATCGGGTGCCGCGCGCTCCCCCAGGGCTTCTCGTTCGGCGGCGCTGCGGCTGCCCACGACGCCGAGGCCTTCCTCTCGGGGATCACGCCAGATGGGGCCAGCGATCTCGTGGGCGCCGTCGACGCGGCCGGGCACGTCGCGGGGCACGAGAAGGCTCGCGATCTTCGCGTGGTGCTCCTCAGCGACGGCGTCGCGAGCGCGGGGTACCGTACGCCTGCGCGGGTCGCGCGTGAGGTGAGAGCCGTCCTCGGCGAGGCGACGACCACGGTGACGGCGGTGCCCATCGGCGCGGACGCCGACACGCATCTCCTCGGCGAGATCGCGCGGGGCGGGGGTGGCGTCACGGTCTCGTACCAGCCCGGCGAGGGGCTCGAGGCCACGGCGTTGCAGGTCCTCAACGCGACGTACGGGACCGCGCTCCGCGACGTCGAGGTGGTGCTGCCGGACGGGCTGACCGACGTGGCGCCCGCGACGCTCGCGCCCATTCGACCAGGGTCGGAGACGTTCGTCACCGCAAGGATGAAGGGCGACCGCGTGCACGGTGACGTCGTCCTCCGCGGGAAGGTCGGCGGGGATCCGTTCGAGGTGAAGTACCCCATCGACGTCCGGTCGGGCGACGACCCTGGCAACGCCTTCGTGCCCCGTCTCTTCGCGGCCCGTCGGATCGCGGACCGAGAGCGCGAGAACCTCTCCGACGGCCCGGCGAAAGCGGAGCTCGTGTCGCTCTCTCGCCGGTACGCGGTGCCGTCGCGCTTCACGTCGCTCCTCGTGCTGGAGAGTGAGGGAATGTTCAAGGCGTTCGGCATCGATCGTGCGGATCGCGCCGTCTCGTGGACGGGAGAATCGGGAGGGAAGGCGCTGGACGTGACGGTGGCGGATCCCTCGGCGGCGCTCGGAGCGGACGTGTCGGGGTTCGGCGGTGGAGGAGGGCTCGGGGCCCTGGGCGCGTCCCTGGGCTCGAAGGACGATGGCTTTGCCGACAAGAAGCCGATGGCGAAGGCCGCCGCGGAGGCCGACGAGCGGAGGTCGAGCGCGGCGCCCCTCGCGACCGGCACCGCGGCGGCGACGATGGGCCCTGCGGCGACGACGCCTCCTCCGGCGCGTCGCGCCCCTGCGCCCGACTGGAACGGCGGGCGACGCCGCGGCGGGCAGTTCATGAAGAAGATCTTCGTCCGGCACGCGCAGATCGCGCAGGACGCGACGCCGATCGTCGCGGACGACAAGCTCGCCGCGGCGCGCGCGGCACTCGTCGCGGCGCCGGACGAGCGTGGCAAGCACAAGGAGCTGGTGAGGCTCCTCGCCCTGTCCGGGCGGCTCGACGAGCTGGACGACACGCTGTCGAAGTGGTCGGCACGCGATCCGATGGACGCGGATCTCCTCTCCATGCGCGCCGATCTCCTCGCGCGACGCGGTGATCGGGACGGTGCGCTCAAGATGCTCTCGGGTGCGCTCTCGTCGCCCTCTATGTCCGCGCAGGACGCCTTCCTTTGGTCGTCGCAGGTCGCGCTGGCGTTCGAGCGCGCGGGTCGGTCGGAGGCCTGCGCCTTCCGTGTCGCGGCCGCCGAGTCGCGCCACGAGGACGTCGACGCGGTCGCGCGCGCCGTCCACTGCGAGCGTGCCCGCGGCCGGGCGTTTGCGGCCGACGTGTGGCTCGCCGGTCTCAAGAACGCGGCCCAGGTACAGGCGGCCGTGGCGAAGCTCGGCTCGGCGGAGAACGCGTCCTTCGGCGATGTCATCGTACGCGCCACCTGGGAGGGCGGCGCAGACCTGGACGTCGTCGTCGTCGACCCGAGCGGCAACCGCGCCTCCTGGTCGGGCCGCCAGCGCGGCGTCCGGGTCCAGGACCCGACGGCGCGGGATCACGAGACCCTCGCCATCTCGAACGGCGCCGCGGGAACGTTCGCCGTCGAGCTGGTCCGGGCCGGCAAGGGAGGGCAGCCGGCGAGCGGCAAGGTCCTGATCCAGGCAGCCGGGGAGCAGGCGACCGTCCCCTTCGTCCTGTCCGGCGATCGCGTGCAGGTCGCCCGCGTGGCGGTCCGTTACGATCAGGAGCTCGTCCCCCTCCGCGACGACGAGGCCGTCGAGGAGAGGCAGCTGCCGCCCTTCGATCGCGCCGCCGCGGTCCGCGCCGTGTCCCGGGTCTCGGTGTCCCAGTGTGCGCGCCCCGACGGACCTTCGGGCAACGGGAGCGTCAACGTCACGTTTGCGGGGAACGGGTTCGTCCAGAACGCCTCGCTCGGGGCCGGGCCGTTCGCGGGAAGCGGCGTCGGAGCCTGCGTCCTCTCGATGTTCCGGCGCGTCTCGATCCCGGCATTTCAGGGACCGCCCGTGACGGTCGGCAAGAGCTTCTCCGTCCCGGCCGACGCCTCCACGTCGCCCTTCTGAAGATCCTCGGGGGAACGTAGGGGCTGGGGAAACCCCCTCCCGCTCCCCGGAGTGGCGTGCCGAGCGAAGCGGGGGTCAGCCGCCGCGTTCCACGTCGAGGCAGCGGGCGAGCACCTCGAGGCCGTCGAGGACCTTCGCGCGATCCGCACGCGGGATCGTCTCGAAGAGATCCGTGAACGCCTTCGCCGACTCGGCCGCGATCGTATCGGCCGTGCGCTTGCCCCGCGGGGAGAGGCGGACGTCCGTCTGGCGGCCGTCGTCGGCGCCCTTCTTCCGCGTGATGAACCCAGCGCGCTCGAGGCCCGACAGGTTGCGGCTCGCCGTGGAGGGATCGATCCCGAGGAGCTGCGCCAGGGTCGACGTGGAGACGGCGCCGCGGTCCGAGATGATCTGAAGCGCCTCCGCCTGCTGCGGCGTGACTTCCCCCGCTCGCGCGCGCTCGCGCCCCACACGGCCCAGGCCACGAGCCACCGTCACCACCACGCGCGCGAACCTGTCTTGGTCTGCCATCAGGAGACCTGTACTCTACAACTTCGTTGGCGGCGTCAAGACCCGAAACACACTTTCCGATCGGCGCCGCGAAATTCCACGGAAAAAAAATCGATTGCACGTACGTGAGAGCGCGCCACCGCGCTCGCGTCTGCGGCAATTCGCGTGCATCGTGCGGGACCGCACGTTAGGCTTTCTCTCGCGAACACCATGTCAGCCGGTGACAAAGCACCCAAGCGCGACGAAGGAACGCCGAGGGATGCGAGCGCG
Source organism: Myxococcales bacterium (assembly GCA_005777185.1). GTDB lineage: Bacteria > Myxococcota_A > Polyangia > Polyangiales > Polyangiaceae > SXNL01. Next base: position 21,204 of record SXNL01000395.1, on the reverse strand, counting down.
GCTCGCCCCGCCCTGGACCCACCCTCTCGGCCGAAGTCGGAGATCGGTGCGGTGCTCGCGCAACGCTACGAAGTCCTCCGCGAGCTCGGTCGCGGGGGCATGGGCGTCGTGTACCTGTGCCGCGACACGGTGACCCACGACCGCGTCGCACTGAAGCGGCTCAGGCCGCCCGAGGAGTCGAAGTCGACGCGAGCCGAAGAGAGCTGGTGGTTCCAGCAGGAGGCGCGCGCGGTCGCCTCCCTCGATCACCCGGCGATCGTACGGGCGAGGGACTTCGGCACGCTCCACGACGGCTCACCCTACCTCGTGATGGACGCGCTCCCCGGCCGGAGCATCCACGAGTGGATGCACACGACGACGATCCCGTGGCCGGTGATCTGGGCGCTCGTCGATCAGGTCCTCGCGGGCCTCGCGCACGCGCACGCGCGCGGTGTCATCCATGGCGACCTCAAGCCATCGAACATCATGCTCGACATGGCCGCCTCGGGGCGGGGACCGCGAGCGTTCGTGCTCGATCTCGGGCTGGCCTGGCTGCGCGAGACGCGACATGATCCCAGACTCGATGGCGCGCCGCTGCCCGAGCTCGCCGTCCACTCGGGCGCGGGCACGGTCGGGTGGGTGGCGCCCGAGCAGATCCGGAAGGCCGCGACGCACGTCGGGCCTGCCACGGACCTCTACGCGCTCGGCTGCATCATGTACCGCGTGCTCACGGGAAAGGAGGTCTTCGAGGGCACAGCGCAGGAGGTCCTCCGCGCGCACAAGCGCACGAGCGTGCCGGCACCACAGCTCGGGGCGTCGGTCCCCGCGGCCGTGGGGCCGTTCATCCAGCGTCTCCTCGCGAAGCGCCCGTGGCATCGGTACGAGCTCGCCGCCGACGCGCGCCGCGCGTGGGGCCAGCTCCGGCCAGCAGAGGCACCCACGATGGAGGAGACCGTGGCGAGCTCGCCCTCGTTGCCCTCCTCGTTGCCCTCGTCGACGCCCGACATCGGGCGCGCGATGGCCCAGGCGCGGGCGCTGGCCCCGGGCCTCCTCTCGCTCAGGCCGTCCCCCATGGTCGCGCGCGACGAGGAGCGGCGGGAGCTGCTCGACGTCGTGGGTGCCGTGTGCTCCGGTATCGGGCCGCCGCACCGGATGCTCGCTCTCCTGGGCGCGGCAGGCGTGGGAAAGAGTCGCCTCGCGGAGTGGCTCACCGAGCAGGTTCACGAGCGGGGGCTCATGTGGCCACTCCGCGCCCGCTATGGAAAGACGCCTTCGCCACTCGACGGCCTCACCGGCGCCGTGAACAAGTACTTCAACCTCGAGGGCGCGGACCGGGATCTCGTCGAACAGACGCTCCTCAACCGCTGGGAGGTCGCGCAAGACGACGACGAGGCCCTCTCGTGGGTCGCGGCCACGGCCGAGTGGCTGAGGCCCACGCCGCCGGGTGCGATCCCGCCGCTCGGGCCCACGGGGAAGCGCTTCGTCCTCGACACGCCCGAGATCCGCTTCGCGGTCATGCGCCGTGTCCTCCAGCGCATCGGGCGGGAGCGACCCATCTTGATCTGGTTCGACGACCTGCACCTCACGAGCGCGAACACCTTCGAGACGCTGAGCCGCCTCCACCGCGACGCGCCGAAGCTCCGGATCCTGATCGTCACGACGGCGCGGAGCGAGGCCCTCGAGACCGATCTGGACGCGGCGCTCCGCATGGAGGCGTTGCGCGCCGACTGGAAGGGGAAGGTGATCGAGCTCAAGGCGCTCGCGACCGAGGAGACGCACGCCCTCCTGCGCGCGACCCTGCCCCTCCACGACGACGCCGTCTCGACGGCGACGATGCAGAGCCGCGGCAACCCGCTCTTCGCGCTCCAGCTGCTGCACGCGTGGTCGGGCGGCGGCTACCTCACGCTGGAGGGCGGAAGGTACCAGGTCCCCCGCGAGGCGCTGCAGGGCCGCGCCATCACGACGGCCGAGCTGTGGGACGATCGCCTGCGCGGGGTCCCGACGGATCTCCGGCTGGCCGCCTACGCGGCGGCGGCGATCGGCGACGACGTCCGCGGGGTTGTCCTCCGGACGCTCGTGTCGGCGCTCGGCCTCAATCCCAGGGACGCGCTCGTGGCCCTGACGCGAGCCCAGATCCTCATCGCGACAGGAAACGACCAGTTCCGCTGGGCGCACGCGCTCCTCCAGGAGCACCTCCTCAATCGCCTGCACGAGCGAAGCGACGCCCCTGCCATCTTCCGGCTTGCGGCCGATGCGCTCGCGAAGCACCCCGACGTGGGTTCGCGCCGCATCATGAAGCACCGCGTCCGCAACCTGCTACGCGCCGGGGACGACGACGTCGGGGCCCGCCTGATGTTCCGCTTCATCGAGGGTGCCTGGGCGCGCGGCCGTGACTCGGCGGCGACGCTCAAGGACCTGCAGATGCTCGACGGCAAGGTGGCGGGCGCGACGAGGGCCGAATACGCCTACTGGCGGGCGGAGGCGCTCCGCCACATCGGCAAGCTGGAGGAGGCGAAAGAGCAGGCCGAGGCCGCGCGCGCTGCGTGGGAGGTGGCCGGCGATCAGGCAAGGGCGGCCAACGTGACGCGGCTGCTCGGCCACCTGGCCTCGGACATGGGCTCGCCCGCGCAGGGCCGCCAGCTGGTCCTCGACGCGATCCGGGAGCTCGACGAGCTGAAGGAGGCCGCATGGCATGCGCAGGCGCTCGTCGTGCTGGGGGAGATCGACTACCTCCTCGGGGCGCACGCGCAGGCGCGTAGCGGGCTCACCGAGGCCGAGCGGCGCTGCGAGGCCGTCGGCGACGCGCTCTCACGCGCGCAGTGCTTCATCTTGCGCGCGATGATCGAGACGGCGGTCGGCGGCTATGGCCGGGCGAGGAACCTGCTCGTCGACGCGCGCGCGGCCTTCGACGCGATCGGCTACCGGCTGGGCATGGCGCAGTGCGACGTCGTCCTGGGCCACGCCGACCACCGCGGCGGACAGAACGACGACGCCCGCGCGCGCACCCTGGCGGCTCGCATCGCGTTCCGGGAGCTCCAGAACCCGCGCGGGGAGGCCGCGTGCGAGCGGTTGCTCGCGATGATCGCGATCGACACGGACGACTACACCGCGGCGAGCGCGCACGCGACCGTCGCGATGAGGATCTACGAGCGGATGCAGGATCCATGGGGTGGTCTCGAGTCTCGGCTCCTCCTGGCGCAGGTGGCGCTCGCACGGGGCGACGAGGGCGCGCGCGAGATGGTGGCGGCGTGCGAGGAGATCTCCGTCGACGAGGCCGAGCCTCGGCAGCACAGGCACCTCGTGCTCGCGTGGCTGGCGCAGACCGAGGGCCGCTGGGCGGAGGCCGCGCAGGAGATCGATCGTGCGCGTACCGCGTTTGGCGATCGCGCGCGGTGCGGTGATCACACGCCGCAGCTCCTGTCGCGCTTCTCGCGGATGACCTGGCTCGGGCCCGCGCTGCCCAAGATCGACGCCTGGCTCCAGCTCATCGAGTCGGCCAACCCGGACGACGCCGTGAGCGCGCAGTGGCCGCTCGCACGGCGCTGATCACTTCCTGCGCGGCGGCGGAACACGCGTCGGGCCCTTCGGGCTCGCGGCCTCGGTGCCTCTCGACGGGACCTGCCTCGCGACGACCCTCTGGGCGGGCCGCTCGGCCTTGTCCGGCTTCCGGACGAGGAGCTTCGCGGCGGTCGCGACCACGAGCGATTCCCGCTCCATGACGAGCGAGCGGGGCTTCCGCTTCGGGGCGGCCGACGAGAACCCGTCGTCCGTGCTCGCGGCGAGACACACCGCCGCGATGACGCACACGGCCCCGCAGGCCGCGACGGCCCCCTTGACCATGCGCGTGAAGCGAGCGCGGCGCTCGGCCACGTGGGGACCCATCTTGGCAAGCAGAATGGGATCGACCTCGGACAACGACGGGCGGTAGCTGCCCGGAATCGGCGTGGGGATCACGGAGAACGCCACCGGGGCGACGGTGGGAGTGGTGTCGGGTGCGGGGGCGTAGGCGTCGACGATGGGATCCTCGACCGCGATCTCGACCGACCTGATCGTCTCGCGAACGCGCACGGGCGCGTGGAGGGCTCCCTGGGCCGAGCGGGCCGCGCTCGCGGGCGGCGCGAACGCCGGGGCGGTGGGCGTGACGATGGGTGACGCGGGAATGAACGGGAGCGCCGGGGCGGTGGGCGTGAAGATCTTGGATGGATCGAAGCCCGGTGGCGGCGTGCTCACCGCATGCCGCTTGATGAGCGGTCCGTTCGAGCTCGGCGCCGGACGCGGTGGCATCGGCGTGAAGAGAACGGCTGGCACCCGCGCCGACGCAGGCATCGTGGGAGTGGCCAGCGCGGCGGCGTCGTGTGCGGGCAACATGGGCTGCGTGCCCCGGGCTCGCGTCGACGGCGCGGGCGGGCGCTCGGTCTCCCAGGCCGTGAACGCGGGCGAGGGGTCCGTCCGCAACTCGGGCCGGGGCGGCGAGGATGGCAGGCCGGATGGCGCGGAGGAGGGGAGCGGGGTGTCCGTCCGCTGCTGCAGCGTCGAGGGGAGGGGCACGGCGCCCTTGACGAGCGGGGATCGGGTGAGCACGACCTCAGGCTCAGCAAGGCGCGAGCCACCGTCGTCGTCGCTTTTTTGAAGGTCCGCTGGACACGAGGGTTCGTTCGTCCAGGTTTGTGGCGACCGCGATGGATCCGGCGCGAGCCACCCTGAGTTACCGAGGCCGCACCTACGGGGTGGCGCGCGCGGCGCGGCCGGCCTTCACTTCTCCGCGTCCACCCAGGCACGGATGGCGGTGACGACGGGGCCACTCGCCTGGAGCGCTTGCACGGGGTGGGACGGGTTGGCCTGCCCGGTCGGGTTCAGGATGATGATGCTCTTGCCCCGATCCGCGAAGTTGACGTAGTTGCGCGCCTGGGCGCACGCCGCGCCCGGGTTCGTCGTGAGCTGGGACAGGTCGAGGGCGTTCTTGGCCACGTCGTCCCCGCCCGAGTGGCAGAAGAAGCAGGAGCGCGTCCCCCCGTCGACGAGCGGCACGTCCGTCTGGAAGGCCGGCGATGCCTTCTGCTTGAAGACGTCGAGCGCCGTGCACTCGCCGGTCGGTCCAGCGTCGGCGTTGGGCTGCGCAGCCTCGAGGACCTTGAAGACGATCTTGACCTTGTTGCCCGCCTGCCAGCGGATGAGGATCAGCGTGCCGATGTCGGCGGACGCTGCTGCGTTCAGGGTGACCAGGCCCGTCTCGAAGCCGTTGACCGTGGGATCCGTGACGATCTTGCCCTTCTGGGGGACGACGACGAAGAACGGATCCTTGAAGCGCACGGCCGTCTTGCCGGCGGTCAGCCGGATGGCGCTGAGCGTGATGACATCGTTGTTGGTCTGGGCGCTGAAGGTCACCTTGGCGCCCACGGACGGCAGGTCGATCGTGTTCAGCCCGTCGTTCACCTGCACGAGCGCGCTCGAAGGGAGCTTCGCCGTGGAGCTCGCAAGCTCGGCGCCGATCCACGTGCGGACCCTTCCGAAGAGGTCCTTGTTGCTCTGCAACGACGGCCCCGTGTGCTCGATCTGCGTGAGCAAGATGCTGTCGTCGGGATCGCCGGTCGCCGGCAGGATGCCGCGATACGCCTTTGCGGACGCGTACTTGTCCGGCGGGCCGAGCCACTTGGGCGCGCTCGCGAACGTGCCGTTGACGTGGCACTGACCACCGGTGCCCCCGCACTGCGCAACGAGCTGGGGCTCGATCGCGCGGAAGATCTGCTCGGGCGTAGGCGACGCGGCCTCGGCGGAGGCGTCCTTCGCGGGGGGTAACGCGTCTCCACCGCTGCACGCGGCGAAGGCGAGCCCGCTCGTCACGGCGACGATCGTCAAGGCCAGGGCGGCGCGCGCGCTACGAAGGGGCATGGGGACCTCCGGTGAAGGAAAGCCCTTCGAGTCTACCCGGAGGGTCGCGTCGATCCAAGCGTCGACGCTGGAACCCACGACCCGTTCGCGAGGCATCGCCGTCAGAAGCGCGCGACGGACGCAGCGTACGCGATTCGCGGGGCGCGCTGCGGCAAGGGCGGCGGGCGGTTCCGGAACGCGCCGCGGAGGATGTGACGCTTCACGCCGTCGAGCGCGCCGAACCGCACGCCGACGCCGAGCCACCGATCGGAGCCGCGACGGCCCTTCACGATGCGGGTCACCTCTGCGTCGGTGTCGAACCAGATGCCCAGATCGGTCGCCTGGAAGGACACCAGCAGCGCGTCGCCCAGAACGATGTCGCGCCGGTAGGTGCGGACCAGGAGCCCGTCGGGTGAGACGTCGAGGGCGGTGTCTCCGACGAGCCGGAAGTCGACTTCGCGGATCACCTGACAGCGGAGCCGGACGGCGCGCCGCACGTGCTTGCGTTCGTTCTTGTAGAGAAACGTGGCCATGAGGAGATTGTAGAGGGTGCCGATAATGTCGCACACTTTCCTACATCAGAAAATTTCCATGTCCCCGAGGGAGGTCTAGTATCCGCGCCATGAGGCACCTCGTATCGGTCACGCTCCTTGCGGCGCTCGCGTCGGCCGCGGCGTGCGTCGCACAGCAGCGCGACACGACGAAGGAGAACGTCGTCGTGCCGGGCGGCGAGCGGCCGAGCGCGCTGACCTCGGCGTCCAGGGACGGGAGCGTGGCGGACGCGGGCGATGCGTCCTCCGATGCCGCCGCGGGCTGCCTGCCGGGGGTGTACGACGTGGACGTGGACACGGGGTACGGCGGCGCGCTCGCCGTGACCGGCAAGGTGGAGTTCGCGTCGATCGTCGCGATCAACCGCACGGTGCTGATGGAGATCCAGCCGAGTACCGCGTCGACCGTCACGCAGTTCACCGTCATCCTGACGCAGCCCGCGTCGAGGTTCACGTACCGCCTGCGCGGGTTGCCGCCCGGCGCGTATCTCCTCAGCGCGCAGGCCGACGCGGCCGGATCGAGCGCGGTGGGCGAGCTGGGTGATCTCGACGGCTACTACCCCGGGACCGCCGCGGCGCCGTACCTCACGCGCGACGAGGCCAGCGCCATCAGGGTGACCGATCAGTGCCGCTCGGGGCTCGACTTCGGCATCGGCGTCCGGCGATGATGGACGCATGAGCGACGGAAGGTCCGACGGGAAGAGCAAGCTCCTGGAGCTCGCGCAGAAGGTGAAGGCGAAGGTCACGCCGAAGGGCGACGCCGCGCTCAACCAACGGGGCCTGGAGCTCGTGGCGTCGATGGTGAAGGATCTCACCGGCGACGCGCAGATGCCGGGGCTGAAGGTGATCCCGGATGGCGCGCACAAGTTCCGCCTCGAGCGTCGCGGCCAGAACGGGGACGTCACGGTCGAGTGGCAGCGTGACATCTGCGCGCTCGTGATCACACGCGAGCGCCACGGAGAGCCGAAGGGGCTCGCGAGGTACGTGTACGACGAGGGGAAGGATCACTTCCGCAAGATGGAGGGCGGCGGCGAGGCCTACGAGGACCTCACCGCCGCGCTTGTCGAGTGTCTCTACCCCGAGATGCGGTAGCCCGCGCTCAGCGGAGGACCGGAGCGGGGCCGCCCTTCTCCGGCTTGCAGCCCGCGCTGTCGCCGAAGTCGATCAGATCGTCGCCGTCGTCGATGCACGAGGAAGGCGCCGAGCAATTCTCGTCGACGCCGCCCGCGCCGCCCCCGACGGGGCCTGGTGTCGAGCCCACGGTGCCGCCGGAGGAGGTGACCGTGCCCGAGCTGCCCTTCGCCCCGCCGCCTGCAGGCGTCGATCCCGATCCGGCGCCGGAGCTGCCCGAGCTCGAGCCGACGGTGCCGCCGCTCGAGGTCGTGGAGCCGCCCGTGCCACCCGCGCCAGAGCTCCCGGAGCTCGAGCCGACGGTGCCACCGCTCGAGGTGGTGGAGCCGCCCGTGCCGCCCGCACCGCCGGGGTAGGAGCTCGAGTCGCCGTCGCCACCGGCGCCGCCCGGGCAGTCGCCAGCGCAGGGGCCGCCTCCGCCCGAGCAGTCGTCGCCCGCGCCTCCGCCCGAGCTGCCGGAGCTGCCGGAGCTACCGCCCGACGAGCCGCCCGACGAGCCGCCCGAGCTGCCCGACGAACCACCCGAGCTGCCCGACGAGCCACCCGAGCTGCCCGACGAGCCGGTGCCGCCGTCCGCGCCGCCGCCGCCGGTCCCGCCCGAGCCCGAGCTCGAGGAGCTGGTGCCCGATCCGGAGCCCGCGTCCGTCTTCGTGCACTTGCCGCCCTTCGCACCCGAGCCTGCGCACAGGATGCCCAGGTCCTGCGTCGAGACCTTGCCTCCGCAGGTGAGCTTGCGGGAGAGCCAGTTGAGCATGCCGTCGACGCGCGCGACGTAGAGGTTGCCGGTACGCATGCCCCGGCCGGAGACCACGCCGACGATGCGCCCGTCGCGGTTGAAGACCGCGCCGCCCGTGAAGAGCGCTTCGGACTCACCGATCTGCACCCCGTACGAGAGTGGCCAGCCCGCGATCTTGTGGACGTTCCCGGGGCGGAGGTCGAGGTTCTGCGTGGCGATGCGCTGCACGGACTGGCCGAGCTCCGTCTGCGAAGCCAGGGCAGGGTACGACGGCAAGTTGATCGGCTTGTCGAGGTGGACGACGCCGACGTCGTGCTTGCGCGGGTCGATCTGGCAGTTGTTCGTGGCCTTGAAGTCGTAGGTGTAGCCGCGAAGCCCATCGACGCGAGAGCCGGCGTTCGTGGAGACCGACCACTTCGACTTGCCCGCGACGCAGTGCGCGGCGGTGAGCGCGAGCCGCGGCGCGATGAGGACGCCCGCGCACGAGCCCATCTTCTTTCCGTTGAGGTCCGAGACCTCGATGCGGACGCTCGCGGCCTGGACCGAAGCGGCGGGCCCGGAGACCTCGCGGCTGGCCTCGAGGCTGTCGCCACACGCGATCAGCGTCGCGAGCGAGCCCGAGACTCCGACGGCAGCGAAGAGGTAGCGCTTTGCGATCATGAAATCCTCCGTGGGGTGGCCGCGCGGTTTCGGCGCGACGTGGTGACGCATTGCACGGTTGGGGCCAACGCGCAGATTCGACGTCGAGGGGGCACGCGAGGCAGGAAATGCGGCGCTTGGCTGGAATCGTCCGTCGTGCGCAGAAAAGAACGATGTAGGCGCGTGCGGGCGCGGCGCCTCACGTGGATCCGGGTCGCACCGGGTGTCGACCATCCCCGGGGATCGCCCATGGACCCGGGCGCGCCACGAAAAATCCAGAGCGGGTAAAGTACACGCAACTGAGGGCTGTGATCCTCGGTGTTTCTCACCACGCGCGCCCGCTGCTTCCTCTCGAGATCGCCGGCTCTCGCCTGGCGTCAGCCTTGCACTGCGAGGCTGCATGACGACGACATGCACGCTCGCCCACCTCGCCGCCTTGGTCTCCGTCCTGTCCTTCATGGGCGGCTGCACGAACGATCCCCCCAGCACCTTCGAGAACCCACCCGCGCCCGACAACGGTCCTGGTGTCGACCCGGGGACGTTCCCTCCCTCCACGGGCGACATCACGAACAACGATCCAGGCGGGACCGGCGCGGTCTGCAAGCTCAAGGAGCTACCGTCGTTCACCCCGACGTGGCGCGCGCCCCACGCCGCCCAGAAGACGGCGTGCTCGAAGGCGGACATCGCCGCGTACTCGGACGCCTGCCTCGCGCTCCCTCACGACAAGGCGCGCTGCGACACGTACACCCGAGAGCACGCCGTGTGCGCCACTTGCCTCCAGACGCAGGCCACCGACGCGAACCAGGGCGTGATCCAGTGGCGCGCCCGGAACGCGTACACGATCAACGTCGCGGGCTGCATCGCGCTCACGCAGAACGACACATCCACGAAGGGCTGCGGGGCGGCCTACGATGCCGCGATCGAGTGCCGCAGGCAGTCGTGCGACGCCTGCCTCGCGGGGGATCAGCCAGCCACCTTCGAGTCGTACTCGGCGTGTCAGAAGGAGGCGGGCAAGACGACCGTGTGCGACACCCTCGCGCGCACGCAGAAGGGGACGTGTGGTGACCTCACCTCGAGCGGGAAGCCCACCGCGGTGTGCTTCGCCTCGTCGGGCAGCGCCGCGTTCCAGCAGATCGCCACCGTGTTCTGCGGCGGGACCTGACCCGAACGGGCGCCCGGTCCGTCACCAGTCGATCAGCGCGGCTCCCCAGGTGAAGCCGGAGCCGAACGCGACGCACGCGACCTTCATGCCGCGGCGCAGCTTGCCGGACTCGACGGCCTCGGCCAGCAGGATGGGGATCGTGGCGGCGGTGGTGTTGCCATAGCGCTGGATGTTGTGGACGACCTTGTCGTCCGGGATGCCGAGGTGCTGCTGCAGGTACTGGTTGATCCGCAGGTTCGCCTGGTGGAAGACGAACAGGTCGATGTCCTGGCCGCTGATGCTCTCGGCGAGGCAGACCTCCATGAGCACGCGCATCATGCGCTCGACGGCGTTCTTGAAGACGAGCTTGCCGTCCATCCGCGCCCACATCATCTCCGGTGACACCTGGCCCACCCCGTTCGCGTCCTGGGTGATGAAGGGCCGCTTCTTGATGTCCCAGACGCGCTGCGAGAGGGTGTCCGCGAACCGGCCGTCGGCGCCCAGCCGCCACGCGCGGACGCCCCGATCCTCGTCCGTGGCGCTCACGACAACGGCCCCCGCCCCATCACCGAACAGGGACGCCACGTTGCGGCCCCGTGTCGTCAGGTCGAGCGCGGCGGAGTGTGTCTCCGCGCCGACCACGAGGACGTGCCTGGAGGCGCCCGACTTCACCATCGACGTGGCCGTCGCGAGTCCGTACAGGAAGCCAGAGCACTGGTTGCGCACGTCGAGCGCGGGGACGAACTTCGCGTCGGGCCCGTCGCACAGTCCGAGCTTGTGCTGGAGGTAGACGCCCGAGCCCGGGAAGCAGTGCTCGGGCGACAGCGTCGCGAAGATGATCATGTCGAGGTCCTCCTTGCGGAGGCCGGCGTTCGCGATGGCGGCCTCGCTCGCCGGAAGCGCAAGGTCGGCGCTGCCCACGCCCTCGTCCGCGAACCTGCGGGACTCGATGCCGGTGCGCTGGAGGATCCACTCGTGGGTCGTGTCGATGCCGTACTGGCTTCGAAGGTCCTCGTTCGTCACCACGCGCGGGGGGACGTGGAAGCCGGTTCCGGAGATGTACGCGTTCGGCAAGGGCGGCCTTTCGTGGGTGCGCTCGAAGCGTACTTGAGTCGGCGCCGCGCGTGCAGCCCGGCGGGAAGCACGATTGTTTGGTGTATGTAGGTAAAGGTAGTATAAACCCGGGAGAGGCTGCAGGAATGCGAACGTCGTGCTCTGAATTTCCTAATGACAACAACATGTTGCACGCTGGGACCATCGGCTGGTTCGCGTTTGACGGCTGGCGCTTCGAGCGACCCCGACCGGTCGGCGCGGAGCGCGAGGTCCAGCGCGAGGTGCCCGAGGCCGACGTGAGCGGCGTCCGGCTCGCGGTCGAAGCCGAGCACGAAGACGAGATCCAGGACGAGCGGGCGGTCGCGCCCGTGGTCACCAGCGAGCTGCCGCCGCCGCTCGATCCGTTCAACGTCTTCGTGGCGACGCTCGCGGACGCGTGCATCGCCGCCGACGAGCTCGTCGCCGCCGCCGAGATCCCGGACCTCTTCTTTCGCGAGATCCTCCCCGCGTGCCTCGCCGAGGGTGCGCTCGACGAGCTACGTGGCTGGCGTCGCATCCTGCGCGGCGAGAGCGACGACCTCGCGCCATGCGGCCCGCTCCCGCTCGACGAGTGGTCCGCGGCCCTGCTCGGGCGGCTGTGCCAGAAGGACGCGAAGGCGCACGCGCTCCGACGGGAGCTCCGGGCGCGGGGAATCGCGGCGTACGGCCTCGTCGACGCCGCCGCGTGACGTCAGCTCAGGCCCGCCTCGACGCGAGGGGGCACGGCGTCGAACTTGTAGACGAGCGACGCGGAGACGTCGGTGATCTGAAGGTCGTACGCGCGGAGGTGCCGCTCGAGGTGCGTCCGCACGCTCAGAGCGTCGAAGTCGCGGCAGGAGTACACGTCCATCACGAAAAACGGGCGAAGGGGCCACGTGTGGATCGAGCAGTGCGAGGTCGAGAGCACGCACACGCCGGTGACGCCGCCCTCGTCCTCGAAGGGCTCCGCGCCCAGCTTCGCGATCTCCGTCTCGACCTCGTACATGTGCGGCCGGTCGAGGATCCGCATGCCGAGGACGTCGATCAGCGTCCGGAGCATGTCCTCGATCGTGCTTGCGTTGCCGAGGAGGGACGCGGAGCCGCGACCCAGAACCTTGATGTGACGTCCGTGTGCCATCGATCTCCCTGATCCGAGCTGTGATGGCGGTCGAGGCGTCGCCCCGTCCGCGAAGAGGGGGCGCTCTGTACGGTCCATGGCGCAAACGATCAAGAGACAATTTCCGAAATCGTCAGCGCCCGAGGAGCGCGCGCAGGCGCGGGACGAGATCGCCCACCGAGCCCGCGCCCTTGACCGCGCCCTCGATCTGCTTGCCCGACGCCTTCCCGTCGGACGAGGGGAGCGCGAAGAGCGGGATGTACGTCGACGCGTAGCCCGCCACCTCGAGGCGCGTCTTGTCGTCGTCCAGGTCGAACTCGATCATCGTCACGTCCGGCAAGGCCTTGTCGAGCTCGCCCGCGGCGGCGGCGCGGTGGAAGTTCCGGCAGGGCTCGCACCACTTCGCACCGACGTACACGAGGGTCGTGCGGCCGATCGCCTTCTGCCGCTCCGCTTCGCCGCGCACGAGCGCCGCGACCTCGCCGTCGGCTGCGCGCACGAGGCGGAGCTGGCGCGCGGGGAGGAGGGGTGAAAAGGAGGCCGCGGCCGGCGGGGGGATACCCGCTGCCAGCGGCGCGGCGCCCGAGGCTCCAGCCGTCGCCGTCCCCTGGGCGGTCCTGGTCGTGGGCGTGGCCGTGTTCCATGGCCTCGCGGTGATCCGCTCCGGCTCTGCCTTGGAGCAGCCGAGCAGCGCCAGGACGATCGCGAGGACGCCGGGGCGAACCGCGCGCGGGATCAGCGCTTGCCTCGCGCGCCGTGCCACCGCCCGGCGATCTCCTCCCATGTCGGGAGGTGGTCGTCGGAGTCCGCGTTGAGGACGCGGATGCGCAGGACGAAGCGCTCGACCATGGACGTGTACCCGTACTTCTTGCCCTGCGTGAACATCGCCTCCATCCCGGGCAACGGGAAAGGATAAGAAAATCGCACCTGCTCGGCGGTCCGCAGGCGGCCGCCGCCGAGCCGGCTGTTGAGCATGGTGTGCGTGAGTTCCGGCTTGCCCGTCAAGCGCTCGAGCACATCGAAGCAGGTCATGGCCGCGTCGAGGCCGTAGACGCGGTTTTTCGTCCACACCTCGGCGGCGCGCCACGGCCGGCGTCCGCTCGCCTCGGCGCCGGTGACGACCACGACCTCGATGCCGGTCTCGCGAGAGCTGGCGCGCGGGATGAGCTCGCGGATGCCGACGAGCTCGGGCGGGAGCTCCGCCTGCTCCCGCGGCGGGGGAGGCGATGGCTCGCGCGGAGAGACATCCTCTTCGCGAACGGATCCGATTCGCTGGGTCCGCGCCTTCCGCGACTCTGCCATGACCCCGCAGGCTATCACGGTTCGACGCGCGGTTCAGCGGGGCACCTCGAGGAGGCCTCTCAGCCCCCCCGAACCGCAGAGATCGCCGGGCTCCGCGCGAAGCCGCGGCTCGCGTGGAGGCAGACCTGACCGAGGAGGCCGCCACCCAACCAGAGGACGAGGACGAGCGCCTTGCGAGCGTGATCGAGCCTGGCGAACGCGTAGTAGAGGCCGTAACACGGGACGAACAGGCAGAGGAGGCCCTGGACGAGGCTGTCCTTGAAGGCCTCCACGAGGATCGCGAGCCACGCGCCGAGCCCGATCAACGAGAGAATGCCACCGACCGCGAGCAGGAAGGTCTCCACCGTCGCCTCAGAGGTGCGCGTACCGGGTCGGATCGTGGAGGGAGAGCCCGAGGCGCGCGAGTCCGTAACCGATGAAGCTCACCATGAAGGCAAGATAGACCACGCGCGCGGGACGCGCGTGTCGATCGAACCAGCGCGCGATCCGCGCCCGCCGTTCGGCGCCCGCGAGCCTTCCTGCGATCGACGTGAGCCCGATCACGTAGAACACGGGGCCGAAAGGGTGATGGTGGATCGCCTCGTGGATGGAGAGGTGGGAGATGCACGTGATGCTTCGGGTCAGGCCGCACCCGGGGCAGGGGAGGCTCGTCCAGAGCTTGAACACGCAGAGCGTGACCCCCATGCCGGCCTTGGGCAACACGAACGACAGCGCGAGCGCGACCATCGAGAACCAGGCCGTGCCGGGCCCGAAGACGGCGCCGTACACGTGGCCGCCGGCACCCTGGGGCGGGCGGCTCGGGCGACTCGTGGCGGTGGCACCGTCCGACGTCATCCGGGAGCCTGGCAGTCCCCGAGGACGCGCACGACGTTCCCGTGGAGGAGCTTCCCGATGGCGGCGCGCGACACGCCCTTGCGGAGGAGGGCATCCGTCAGGAGGGGGAGCCCGGTGGGATCCGCGAGCGGCGCGGTGGGTACGATGAAGCCGTCCCAGTCGCTCCCGAGTGCGCACGCCTCCTCGCCGACCACGTCGAGGATGTGCATGAAGTGGGCGACGACGGGGTCGAGGCCGTCGCCGCCGACGAAGCGGGGACAGAAGATGACGCCGACCACACCGCCCAGATCGGCCACGGCACGGAGTTGCTCGTCGTCGATGTTGCGCCAGTGATCGAACGCGCCGAGGACGCCCGTGTGGCTCACGATCGGCGGCCTCGTCGCGACGCCGCACGCGTCGAGGAACCCGCGCTTGTTGATGTGCGCCAGGTCCACGACGACCCCCGCTGCCTCGCACCGACGGACGAGGTCGAAGCCGAAGGCGGTGAGCCCCTTGGTGTCGTCCCTGCCGCGCCCGTAGGCCGGAAACGCCGCCTCGTTGGCGCTGAAGTGAGAGATGCCGAGGTAGCGAACGCCGCGCCGCGCGAACGCGTCGAGCCGATCGAGATCGCCCTCGAGGGCGTGGGCTCCCTCGATCCCCAGGAGCGCCGCCATCTGGCCCGCTGCCCGCGCCGCCGCCAGGTCCGCGGGGGTCCGCACGAGGACCAGATCGGCGGGGCCCCGAAGGATCGTCTCCTCCAGGGCGTCGATCTGCTCGTCGATCACTCTCGCCATGCCCCGCTGGCCGTAGGCGAGCGGCAGCGACACGAGCCCGAAGAACTGCGCGCACATACCGCCGTCGCGCATCCGAGGGACGTCCACGTGTCCGCCGAGCGCCGCGCGTGGGAGGGGCGGCGTGTGCCGCTTGTGGAGATCGTAGCCGATCCAGCGCGTCCACATGAGCGAGTCCGCGTGCAGGTCGATGGCGGGGTGCTCGGCGTGGAGGGCCTTCGCTTCGTCCGAGCCAAGCATCGAGGTCTACATAGCACCAACGGCTCGGCCGGGGGCGGCGCTTGACTTCGCGAGGCGATCTGATCTGCTCCGCGCGTGGAGATCGCGTCGGCGCGCGTGCTCGTGGTGGGCCTCGGCGGCATCGGCTGCCCGGCCGCGCTCGCGCTCGCCCACGCCGGCGTCGGCACGCTCGGGCTGCTCGACGACGACGAGGTCGACGAGACGAACCTGCACCGCCAGATCCTCTTCTCCGAGGCGGATCGCGGCAAGCCCAAGGTCGACGCGGGCGCGCGCGCCCTCCGGCAGGCCTGCGCGCGCATAGAAGTCCACGCGACGCGCTTGCTGCCATCGACGTGGGAGATCGTCCGCGCCTACGACATCGTGGTCGAGGGCGCGGACAACCTCCCGACCAAGTTCCTGGCGGCCGACGTCGCCCGGCTCTCGGCCCGTCCCGTCGTGCACGGCGCGGCGGTCGCCTGGCGCGGCACCGTGCTGGCTGTAGGAGCGGACGGTGGCCCCTGCTACCGGTGTCTCTTCGAGGACATCCCCGACGAGCGGGCGCCGAGTTGCGACGACGCGGGGGTGATGGGGCCGGTGGTCGGGGTCGTCGGGGCCCTCGTCGCGGACCGCGCCATCCGGCTCCTCCGCGGCGAGGGGCGCGGATCCTTGACCACGTTCGACGGTCGCGTCGGGGCCCTGCGCGAGCGGCAGTTGCCGGCCCGGCCTGGATGTCCGCTCTGCGGACCGACGCCGGCGATCACGGCCATCGACGCAGAGCGGTACGGGGGGCCGGGGTGCGCGTCCATATGAATGCAGAATACAAGTACATTCGGCAGGCGCGCCTTCCGGGCGTGGGCGAGCGCGGTCAACGCGCCCTCCTGGCGGCGCGCAGGTCGCTCTCCAGCGAAGGCGACCTCGAGCGGGAGGTCGAGGCTCGCTACCTCCGCGGCGCAGGCGTGGGCCTCGTCGAGGCCGCGCGCCCGGGTCGGGCGCCCGTCCCCGGCGCGCCCGCCGCGCTCACGGCTCTCTCCCCGGGCGCGCGCGAGGTCGCGCTCGGCGCCTTCGCGGCGCTGGCTCAAATCCAGGACATTTTGACGGACAGTGGCTAGGCTGCGTTCGCGCATGGATCCCACGTCGCGCCGACGCGTGCGCCTCGGCCTCGTGATCCCCTTCGCGCTCGGGACGTGGGCCGGCGAGGTGCAGGCCGGCGAGGTGCAGACCGCGGCTCGCCGCGTCGAGGCGGAGTGGCGTCGCGCGGGTGCGGACGTCGCCGTCCAGCCGACGCGGTTCGTGTACGACAACGAGACCGCGCGCCTCACCGTCCCCGAGGGCGGGGGCGACCTGCCCTGCACCACGATCGCGCTGGTGGGCGCTCGGGGCCTCAGCTTCCACGCCAAGGTGGCCGGCGCCTCGGACGACCCGCTGCTCGACTCGCCGCTTCGCGCGTCGAGCGTGGCGGGCGTGCTCGAGCTCTCCTCGTGCGACCCGGACGACCGACCCGCCTCGGTCCAGGTCACCAACGACGCGGGGCACGGCGCGATCGAGGTGGTGATCGCGCGCTCCCGGCTCCCGCTCGCGCACGTGCGGACGATCCTGCTGGAGCGTGTCGGCGGGACCTTGCCCGCGCCGCTCGATCCAGGGCCGCTCGGGCCGCTGGTGGGTCCCGATCGACGCGCCGATCTGGCCGAGTCGAGGGCGCGCGCCGAGCGCGGAGAGATCGAGCCGCGGCTGACGGTGCCTGCGAACGGCGACGGCGCGGGTGAGGTGGAGCTCGATCTCGTGGAGGGGTGTCATCGCGTCGAGGCGTTTGCTCACGAGGCGGCCTCCGGAGCGCGCCGACGCCCGCGCCTCGATCTCGATGCCGAGCTCCGCGACGAGGACGGCACGCTCGTCGGAAAGGACAAGACCGACGCGGCCGACGTGCACATCGACGTCTGCCTCGGTGAAGGCACACGGACGAGCCTCGTCTTCGGCGGCGCTCCCGCGCGGACCGACGTCGTCGTGACGCATGCATTCTACAAGCTTCCCGCGCGGCTGCCCACCCTCTGGGGCCCGCTCGCCCGGGCACGGATGGCGCGCGCCATGCGTGCGCGCCACCTGCTGCCGCCCCTGTCTCCGCCCGTGTTTCTCGCGCAGGGGACGTCGTTCACGACGGTGGTCCCCCTCGCGGTCCAGCCAGGCGCCTGTTATGTGGCCGTGACCGCCATCGTGGAAGGGCCGGGGCGGGGTGTGGGTGTCCGCGCGAGCGTCGGTCCCCGCGAGATCGCGGACGAGCGTGGTGCGGGCGACGATGGCGGCGTCGCCACGTTCTGCGCCGGCCCGGCGTCGGGGGCACGGGTCGAGATCCAGGCGCGGGGCGTGGGCGTCACGTGGGGCCTCGCGGTGTTCCGGGTGGCCGATCGCGTCTGGGAGAGCTCACGATGAGGCGGCGCACCGTGGCCGCTGCGCTGCTCGTATTCGCCTGCGGGCCCACGCCGAAGCCGCCCGCGAAGCCGGAGCCGCGGGGTCTGTCGGCGCCAAGGGTCGTCCCGGGAGCGCTCGACGCGAGGAGGGTCCTCGGGGACGTGCCGGAGCGAGCCCAGGGGGCGGGCGCGGGGCCGCTCGCGGTGGTCGCGTCCGGGCAGATGGTCGACGACGAGCGTCTCGGGGCGTTCGTGGAGCCGCCGCCCGAGATGTGCCTCCTCGCCTACGCGCGAGGATCATCCTCTCTCGAGGATCTCGACCTCGCCGCGTTCTCGGACGAAGGCAACCCTGTCGCGGTCGACGGGGGACGCGATCCCAGGCCGACGCTCCTCGTCTGCCCGCCGCATCCCGACCGTCTCTACCTGGCCATGCACGCGGCCCACGGTGAGGGGCTCGCCACGCTGGGCGCGCAGCTCGTGCCGAAGGACCGGGCGCAGGAGGTCGCGAAGGCGGTGGGCGCCCGCGGCGCGCTCGGGGGGACGCCGCGCCGATCCGACGAATGGCCCGGGCTCAGCGAGCTCGTCGCGCAACGGCGCGCCGCCCTCGGGGGGCGCTGGGAGGAGATCCACCGCGTCACGCTCGCCCTCGACATGCGCGCTCCGTCGATGATGCCGCTCCCGATCGACGCCGATCAGTGCACCGACGTCGTCGTCGTTCCCGACGACGACGTGGGCTCGCTGGACCTCGAGATCGTCGACGCGGAGAACCGGAGCCTCTCCCGGGCGCGCGATACCACTTCTTCGAAGGGCCTCACGCTATGCTCCGCCGCGCAGATCGCCGCTACGCTGGTGGTCCGCCCCCACATCGGCCGGGGCAACGCCGCGGTCGTGCTGAGCCGCGCACGCGGTGACGCCCTGAAGGATATGTCGACGGCGGAGGTCGCCTGGGGTGCGACGACCCTGCCCCTCGAGAGGACCGGCGCAACCCAGGAGGCTGCGCTCGCGAAGGCCGGCTACGGCGGCGGCTCGAAGCCGGCCCGGGGCACCCTCGCGATCGGGCGCCGGACGCGTCTCGTCGTGGAGGCGTCGGCCTCCGGGTGCACCCGCGTGGATGTCGTCGCGGGCGCGCCGCTCGCGATGTTCTCTGCGCGCGCGGCCGACGAGACGGGCGTCGTGGTCGGAACGGCAGAGGGGGCGGATCGTCTGGCTCTCCTGGTCTGCGGCAGGCCACGCGTCTTCGTCGACCTGGACGTCCGCGGGAGTCCGGGACCGTTCTCCCTCGCGACGCGGAAGGAGCCCTGGCAGGACGCGGCGTTCGTGGCGCGACCGCTCGCCACCTCTCGCATGCTCACCCGGCTGCTCTCCGGTCCCGCGCAGCTACTCGAGGGCACGCCAGGCCAGGTGCGCGCGCTCGCCGTGGAGGCCGGCAAGGTCGCCTCCTTCGACGAGAACATTCCAGCCGGTCGCTGCGTCAGGTTCGCCGCGGGCTCGGAGGGCGAGGGGACCGGCGTGGATCTCCGCGTCTTCGACGCGGACGACTGGGAAGAGCTGGACCGCGGGAGCGGCGTTCGCGCGACGGCCGTTCGAGCTTGCGCGGCCGTCAAGGCGCGGCGCGTCAAGGTGGAGGTGTCGCTGTCCGCTGGCAGATCCGACGTGGTCGTCGCCATGCGCGCGCTCTGATGCGCGGAGCTCAGCGCACGCGCGCGAGGATCTCGTCCGCGCGCGCGATGTCGACCCCGCCCACGCAGACGGTCCCGCCCGACCGCGGCGCGAAGGCGATGCGGCACTCCCCGAGCCCGCCGGGCACCAGGCTCGACAGCGCGAAGTCCGCCGCGATCCCGAGCGCGACGACCAGCAGCCCCCACACGAGCAGCGACGGCGAGGCGGCGCGGACGCCATCGACGAACAGCGACACGCCGACGAGGCTCCCCAGCGCGAGGGCCATCAGACCGGCGTAGAAGCCAGCCAGCGGGTAGCGCACCTCCCGCGTCGCGCGGACGAGGCCGCCGCTGCCGAAGACGATCTCGCGCTCGCGGACGGTCCGCCCCAGCACCGTCGTGCGCGCGCGGATGCGGATGCTCTCGCCTTTCACCAGGATCTCGGCCGGGTTCCGCCACCCCAGGGCCAGCCGGAGCAGGAGGCGTACGGCCGCCAGCAGGAACAGGAGGCCCGAGAAGGCGAGCGCCGCCGTGGCCAGCGGGCCGCGTGGCGGAGGTACCATCTCGCCCTCGAGCCGCTGCTCGGGGGGATCGCCTGGCGCGCCCTCTGGCGCCATCCGCTTCAGGGTCGCGTCCGTGAGCGTCCCCCGGAGTTCGAGGAGGATCTCCCGCGCCGTCGGGCTGCTCGCCAGGGCGGTCACGCCGATGATGGCCTCCGCGCGCCCGTGCGTGGGTCGCGCGTCGATCGCCCTCACCCGATCGGCGATGGCACGGAAGAGGTCCGTCGCGCGATCGCCGAGCGCGCGGTCGATGAGGAGCGTGCAGTCGAAGGGCGTCATCGCCGCGAGCCACAGGGTGTCGCCGGCGAGCCGCTCCTCGCCGTCCTTCTCCCGGTGCTCCGCGACGACGTGCGCGACGAGCGCCCGAGCGAGCGCGCGCTCCCCTTCGGACTCCGGTCCACGCTCGACGACCGAGAGCGCGTTCCCGAGCGGAGTCTCGGCGTCCTTCTCCTCGAGGCCGAGCTCGGCTGCGAGCGCGCGCACGCGCTCCGGGTCCATCCAGTCGACCCGCCGAGCCTCCGCGACCGGCATCACCACGCCCTTCACGATCGCCACGAGATCGCTGAGGCGCGGCACCTTGGTGAGCGCCTCGAAGGCGGCGAGCTCGGGCGGTGCCCCGTCGATGGATGCCATGTGTCCGCGCGCCTTGCATACAGGAACGCCGGGTAAGACTCCAGTATTCGCGCGCCCCGGGGCCGAGGCAGAGCTCCACAAACTTGGCCCCGTGCCCACCCGCTCCTTATGGGATGGGTGGCCGCTTTGACGGAGGTGACCCATGCGATCCAAGGCCGAGTTGATGAACGATCTCAGGACGATGCTATCGGATGTGTTCGCGGCGAGGGCCGCGGGCGAGACGTACGGACGCCTCGCGCGCGCGCACGGCTACGTGGATGGCTACATGCGCGCTCTGCTCGAGACGGGCCTGGTGGAGAAGTCCGAGCTTCTCGGCCTGGTCGCCGCAGAGCGCGAGCGCTGCTGAGGTCATCCTCGCGAGCGGGACGCGAGCGGGCGGGAGCCGCGCCGGCGGTCAAGCCGCGCTTCGATCGGGCGGCACCAGGGACTAGACCCAATGCCGATCGGTTAGGCGCGATCCAGCGAGAAGGGGTGCCCCCACTCGCCGCGCTGCGCGCGTCGGTCTCGCCCAAATCGCGCGCTACGCGCGCTCAGGGGGAGACGAAGAGGTTCCGGGAGCGCCGCGCAGACCTCACCCTCCCGGCCTCCCTCTCCCT
>SXNL01000394.1 GCA_005777185.1 Myxococcales bacterium | reverse complement strand
CCCCCTCTCCCTTCAGGGAGAGGGGGACGGGGGGTGAGGTCTGCGCGGGCGCCCCACCGCCTCCACGGAACCTCTTCGCGCGCGAAGCGCGACGGGTGGGGGCACCCTCGCTCCAACGAATGCCTTATCCGAACGGCATTGCGGTTAGCCCCGTCGCCTCCAACCACCGGTTGACCGCGCCGCGGGACGGGCCCATGCTTCACCCGTTCGGGCGGTTTGCGGATGGAGAAACAGGTCAAGCAGAGCGTCGAGGACTCCGCAGTCCCTCCCCCACGGCGCTTCCCCACGGCCGAGGACGAGGAGAACCTGCGTCGAGAGCTCGACGCGGAGGTCCGCGGCGATGTCCTCAAGGGGAAGCTCCTCCTCGCCGCGATCGTCGTCGCGGCCCTCCTCGGGATCGCCGGGACGATCGCGTACCTCGCGGCCCTGGTACACTCGCCCGGGAACGTGGGTAGCGGCTACCAGTAGGCAGGATCAGCGCTTCGTGCGCGGCCAGTCCGTGTGGACGAAGACGCCCGGGCGGTCCACCCGCTCGTACGTGTGACTGCCGAAGAAGTCGCGCTGCGCCTGGATGACGTTGGCGCTCCCGCGGGCCGTCGTGATGGAGTCGAACCACGCCAGCGAGGCCGCCAGGCCGGGTATGGCGTAGCCCGCGGACATCGCCGCGCAGACGACGCGGCGCCACGCGGGCAGGCGGCGCGCGAGGTCGGCCGCGAAGTCCGGGGCGAGCGCGAGCAGCTCGGGGACCGGCTGGCTCGCGAACGCGGCGCGGATGCGGTCGAGGAACACCGCCCGGATGATGCAGCCGGCCGTCCAGATGCGGGCGACCTCGGCGAGGTTCGTCCCGTAGCCGCGCATCTCGCTGCCGGCCTGGATCAGCGCGAAGCCCTGGGTGTAGCTCGCGATCTTGGACGCGTACAGCGCATCGGCGAGATCGCTCCGGTCGACGCCCGCGAGGGGCGCCCGCTTGCTCGCGAACGCGGCCTCGGCCTTGACGCGCAGGGCCTTGCGCGAGCTCACGATGCGCGCGTCGACGGCGGCCGTGATGGTGGGGATCGCGATCGCCGCCTCGCTCGCGGCCTCCAGCGTCCACTTGCCGGTGCCCTTCTGGCCTGCGGCGTCCATGATGGCGTCGACGAGGAGCTGGCCGGGCTTCTCCGGATCCGGCGCGCGGAAGATGTCGGCGGTGATCTCGATGAGGAAGCTCGACAGGTCCCCCGCGTTCCACGCCGAGAACGTGTCGGCGACCTCGTTCGCGGAGAGCCCGAGCCCCGCGCGCATGAGCATCGCCGTCTCGGCGATGAGCTGCATGTCGCCGTACTCGATGCCGTTGTGGACCGTCTTGACGAAGTGCCCCGCCGATCCCTTCCCGCAGTGCGTGACGCAGACGCCGGACGGGGAGCGCGCGGCGGCCGCCTCGAGCACGTTCTTCAGCCGATCCCACGCCTCCGGATCGCCGCCGGGCATCATCGCGGGTCCGAGCAGCGCGCCCTCGCTCCCGCCGGAGATCCCCATGCCGACGAACCGCCACGGGCGGGTGGCCGCGAGGGCGTCGCGCCGGTCGGTGTCCCCCCAGTAGGAGTTCCCCGCGTCGACGATGACGTCGCCCTCCTCGAGCAGCGGGTCGAGGCTGTTGATGACCGCGTCGACGGCCTTCCCCGAGTTGACGAGGATGACGATGCGCCGCGGGCGGTCGAGCCCCTTCACCATGTCGACGGCGTCGGCGGGGATGCGGATCTTCGCGTCTGGATCGAGGGCCGTCAGCTTGCGGCCGGCCTCCGCGTCGAGATCGAACCCGGCGACCTTGAACCCGTGGTGCGCGAAGTTCCGTGCGAGGTTCGCCCCCATCACGCCAAGACCGACCACCGCCACGTCATCGAGGGCTTCAGGCATGGGCTCTTCTCCCGTTCGTGGCCCGCGTCTCCTCGCGGACCGACGGCGCGAAGGTACCACCGCGAGCGGAGGCCCACAACGAGCCTGAGCACGGCCGGGGAAGCCCAGGGTGCCCGGTGGCCGCGATCTGCGCTAACACGGCTGCATGAGCGAGCAGGCAGAGGTCGCGGCGTCGCCGTTCGGGCGGATGACCGCGACGCACAAACTGTACGTCTACCTCTGCGCGGTGTTCGTGTCGTGCCTGCTCCTCGGCGACATCATCGGCGGCAAGACCATCACGATGCCCTACCTCGGGGCGATCTCGGTCGGCATCCTCCCGTTCCCCGTGACGTTCCTGCTCACCGACATCGTCAACGACTTCTACGGAAAGGCCGGGGCGCGCTTCGTCACGATCCTGGGATTCTGCATGGCGGTCCTTGCGTGGATCATCCTCCAGCTCACGACATGGTGGCAGCCTGACCCTTCGACCTACTTCACGCAGGCGGAGTACGCCAAGATCTTCGGCGGGAGCGCCCAGCTCTTCGTCGCGTCGATGATCGCGTACCTCATCGGGCAGTTCCTCGACATCCACGTGTTCCAGCTGTGGAAGGCGCTCACCGAGTCACGCCACCTGTGGCTCCGCGCGACGGGGTCGACGGCGCTGAGCCAGATCGTCGACACGGTCACCATCAACGTGATCTTCTGGTCCTGGACGGCGGCCGCGGATCCGGCCTCGTTCCTCGGGAAGATGGACCCCGCGGGCCGCTGGTCGTGGATCGGGCTCAAGATCGGTCGCGAGTACGGGATCAAGCTCTTCGTCGCGGTCTTGCTGACGCCCGTGGTGTACGCGCTCCACGCCGCGATCGTCCGCTGGCTCGGCATCGAGCCCGAGAAGCTCCCCCCGCGGAAAGCATGACCGCGCCCGACCTGCCTCGTCGCGTGCACCTGCCGTCCGGGCGCGTCGTGGATCTCGCGCCGCGGCTCGCGCCGGGCGGGCTCCGGCGCGAGCCGGGGGCGCCCCTGTTCTCGGAGGTGGGGCGCGCCGCGGAGGACATCGCGATCACCGAGGGGGCTGTGCCGGTGGATGTCGACGCCCTCGAGCTTAGCGACTTCCACACGCTGCGCGCCATCCTGACGAGGAGCGGGTTCGTGCACGAGGAGGTGCTCCCCATCCGGTGCGTCAACTGCGAGAGCGAGCTGTCCGTCGCCCCGTGCGCGCTCCTGGAGATCGGGCCGTACAAGGACGGCGAGCTCGGCGACGACGAGCTCGATCGCACGCTCCCGCTCGAGGAGCCGATCGACCTCGCGGGCGACGAGACGGTCACGTTCGAGGGCGTCACGCTCGCGCGAGCCCGCCCGCTCCACGCGGCGCTCGGCGCGTCCACCGCCGAGCTTCCGCGATTCACGTCAGGGATCGTGAGCGCGCTGGGCGTGACCGCGCTCGGGGACGAGAAGGACCCGAGCAAGATCGCCCATGCCCTCGCGGAGCTCCCGGACGGCACCTGGGCCGACTTCGTCGAGGCCTGGCTGCGGTCGCACTACCCCGAGCGGCTCTGCGGCATCGCGCTTTGTCCGGACTGCGGCGCGGCCAACCCGGTGGACGCGCCCTACGAGCGCGAGCTCGAGCCGGAGCTGCCGCCCGCGCCGGAAGACGAGGGAAGGTTCCCCGACGCGGAGACCTTCGCGCTGCGGTGCAAGGAGATCTTCGATCTCCTCGAGGACTCGATCCCGGGTGATCGCGTGATGCTCGTCGTCGAGGAGGGGCCCGCCGACTGCGACGATGGGGGAGCGCCGCTCCTCGGATCGTACCTCCCTCCGGATCCAGGCGGCGGCGCGTCCCCCACCAAGCCGGCGACGGTGACGATCTACCTGAGGACGTTCCGCGCGATGTGGGACGACGACGGGCCGTACGACTGGGATGCGGAGATCCACGAGACGATCGCGCACGAGCTGGAGCACCACGTGAACCACCTGACGGGGGAGGATCCCATGGACGAGGCCGAGCGCGCCGAGATCGCGGACGAGGCGGCGCGGATCGTCGGGAAGAAGGAGCTCGCGCGCAAGGAGGTGCGCGCGCTCGGGGCGGGGATGGGGGAGTTCGTGCGGCGCACGTGGGTGCTGTGGGTGGTGCTGGTGCTGGCGATGGCGGCGGCCTGGGTGTGGCGGGGGGACTGAGGCCGTTCATTCAAATGGCGTTACGCGCGTGGCCTTCGGGCTTGCATGGCAAGTTGCAGCACAATACCAGGCCGCTCGTACCTTCAACCATTGACAATCACGTTTGATCCGCTACCGTCTCCACCCGGATGGCTCGATCCCGCCGAGAGAAGCCCCCGAACCGGCGCGGCAGCATCGAGGCCATCGAGAAGCGGCGCGCCGGCCGCCTCTTCAACGACGTCCTGGGCGACCGCGCCGGCCGCACCCGGCTCGACGGCCGCACCGAGAAGCGTCGGAAGCGCCTGCTCGAGGAGCTCGAGGCGGGCGCGACGAAGACGAAGCGCGAGCTCAAGCCGCTCGACGTCCTTCAGCGCGTGCAGGAGCTGCTCGACCTCGACGAGCCCCTCGCCTCCATCAAGAAGGTCGCCAAGGTTCGCAAGCTCCCTGCCTCCGCCGACATGCTCGTCGACGCCGTGGGGCGCCTCCACAAGGCCTACGCGTTCCGCCCCGAGGTGTATCGCTTCGTCGGCATCGGCGACGACGTGCTCGCCGAGGCGGGGGTCACCGGCCGCGCACGCGACAGGGACGAGAAGCCGTCGCCCGCTCGCGGTGGCCGCCGCCAGGCTTGAAAGAGGCTCGCGTTCGGCGTAACCAGGCCGGCGTGTGGCGCCCTCTCCTCACGCTGGCCTTTCCGGCCTCTTCGGCTGCGCGGCGTCGCTTCGGGTCGGCGTTCGTCGTGATCGCCCTCGCCTCGTCCCCTGCCGCGCTCGCGTCGGGAGACGCCGGGGGCTCCCCGTCCGCGGTCGGCGGTGCGCGCGTCGTGGCGCGGGTGGGCAAGCGCACGGTCACGGTGGCGGACCTCGAGACGCGCCTCGCGGAGCTGCCCGCCTTCCAGCTCGCGACGTTCGGCGCGACCCCCGATCAGATCCGGCGCCGCTTCCTCGACGAGATCGTCCTCCCCGAGCTGCTCTACGCGCAGGCCGCGGAGGATCGCCGGCTCGATCACGAGCTCCCGACGGAGGATCTCATCGCGCGCGCACGATCCAACGCCACGATCCGTCGCATCCGACGGGATGCGCCGGGTCCGGCCGAGGTGAAGCGCGAGGACATCGCGGCGTACTACGAGAGGCACAAGGATCTCTACGACGCCCCCGAGCGCGTCCAGGTCTGGCGCATCCTCGTCGCGTCGCGGTCGGAGGCGGTCGACATCCTCGCGCGAACGAAGAAGGACCCCAGCGTGAAGGCCTTCGGCGATCTCGCCCGCGAGAAGAGCCTCGACAGGGCCACGCACATGCGCCGGGGCGACCTCGGCTTCCTCTCGGCGGACGGCAAGTCGGACGAGGCGGCGCTCACGGTCGATCCGGCGATCGCGACCGCGGCGCGCAGCGTCAAGGACGGCGAGCTTGTCCCCGAGCCCGTCGCCGAGGGACCGAACTTCGCCGTCGTCTGGCGGCGCGGCACGACGCCCGCGCGGAGCCGGCCGCTCGCGCAGGTCGAGGAGGCGATCCGCGACGCGCTCCACCGCGAGGCCGTCGAGCGGGCGACCCGCGAGCGCATCGCGGAGCTCCGCAAGGCGCAGGTGCGCGACCTGGATCCTGCGCCGATCCGGCTCCTGGAGATCAAGGTCGACGACGGGTCGCTCGGTCCGCGCCGCAAGGGGCTGGAGGACGCAGGCCGAGGTCCGGGCTGATCGCGGTCGACGGCCCGTGGTCCGCCGCTCAGGATCCGTCCGCGGTCGGCGGTCCGTCCTCGATCGTCTCGAGGGCCGCCGTGGCCTCTTCCGCCGCGCCGCGCTCCGCCTCCTTGCGCGATCGGCCCGTCCCTGTGCCCTTCACCTCGCCGTCGACGAGCACCTCGACCGTGCAGGATCGAGCGTGCGCGGGGCCCTGGACGTCGATCACCCTGTACGTGGGCGCGGGGAGGCCGCGCGCCTGCACCAGCTCCTGCAGCGCGTTCTTCGGATCGCGCGCGCCGAGGCGCTGCCGCTCTCCGAGGGGCTCCCGGACGATCTCGCGCACGAAGCGGCGGGCTCCGTCGAGACCATGTGCAAGATACACGCAGGCGACGAGCGCCTCGACCGCGTCGGCGAGGACGTTGGCCTGCGCGTCGTCGCCGCTCGCGCGCGCGCCGCGGCCGAGCGCGAGGCTCGGACCGATGTTCGCGGAGCGGCCCCATCGCGCGAGCGCCTTCGTGTTCACCAGCGCGGCCCGCATCAGCGTGAGCGCCCCCTCGTCGGCGCCCGGGTGCTCCTGGGCGAGAATCTCGCTCACGGCGAGCCCGAGGACCGCGTCGCCGAGGAACTCGAGCCGCTGGTTGTCCGGCACGGCCGCCTCGTTCGCGAAGCTCGGGTGCGTGAGCGCCTCCTCGAGCCGAGGGAGGGGACCGGGGCCCGCGGCGCGCTCGACCATCGCGCGGAGGGCTGCGCGGGCGCTCTCGCGCGTGTGGTCGTCACGCGCTCTTCGCGCCGTCACGAAACGGCGTCCGTGGCCTCGGCGAGCGCGAGATCCAGCGCCGTGATCCCGCCCGCATCGTGCGTCGCCCACGAGACCTTCGCGCGCCCCCATCCGAGGAGGACATCGGGGTGGTGATCGTGCTTCTCGGCGGCGAGCCCGACCCGAACCACGAAGCCGAGGGCGGCCGAGAAGTCCGGGAAGCGGAAGGTGCGCGCGAGCGCCTCGCCTTCACGCGACCAGCCCGGGTGGGCGGCGAGCCATGCGTCGATCTCGGTGGGGTCCAGCTTGGTGGGGCGCGGCATCGGGCGGGAGAGTGGCACACGGGGAGGGAAGGGGAAAGAGGCCAGGCGTGCGGCGAACGCCCGACGGCGCACGCCGGACGGCGCATGGCGGGTCTGGCGCGCGAGAGAAGAATCAGCTGGCTGGCGGGAACTTTCCGTCCCGCCAGCTTTCACGAGCCCCCATGTCCCGAACGACCCCTTCCCGTGCATCCTCCCGCCGATCCATCCGTTATGCTCGTGGCGTGGGTCTCGTCGCCTGTCCCTTCTGCCGTGAGATGTTCGAGGTCGGAGAACACGAGGACTGCCCCGTCTGCAACATGAAGCTCTCCGCCCTGGAGAAGCTGCCCCTCTCGATGGACGCCGCCGCGGAGGATGGGGTGCCGACCGCTCCAGAGGCCGAGCTGCTCCCGTGGACCTACATGGGGCGCGGAAAGGGGATCCTCGTGGGAGTTGCGCTCGTGGGACTCGGGATGTTCTTCCTGCCCTGGGTCCATCTCACGTTTCCGTACATGGACGATCGCAGCGCGTTCAACATGGCATCGGGGCGGATGGGCTGGCTGTGGGCGGTGGCGTGCGCGTGGATGGTCCTCCTCCCCACCGTCCTGAGCCGGCGCAGCATCGTGCAGATGTGGGGGGCGCGCGTCGCCGCCGCGTTCCTCGCTGCGATCCCCGCGGTGGCCGTCGCGATGCTCATGATGTTCCCCCCGAGATCCGTGTCCGGCGGGATCACGATCCGGTTCTCGTATGGCTGGCCGATCTGGGTGACCCTCGCCGCGGCCGTGGTCGGCGTCGTATTCGCGGTCCGCCTGGGTGGGACGGCCACGGACATCCGCGTCCAGCGCGGCTCGAGCCAGGGTCAGAACCTCCACTGAAGATCCGATCGCCGCGGGGTGGCAGGCGCGATGGAAATGGCGCACGCTTGACGCGGAGATCTCTTGGACCCCGTACGCAAGCGCGAGGACTCCGGCGTCTACACCGTCGCCAGGGCGGACGGTGCGGGGCTCCATCAGGCGAACAGCCCGAGCGCCGCGACTCCCGTCCCCGCGGCACCGTCGTCCGATCGCGAGCTGTACGAGCTCGTGGACGTGCCCGCTGCGGTCGTGTGCGCCATCTGCGGGAACGCCGACTGCCTCGGTTGCTACGAGGAGCGGTCCAGGTCGGGGATCGTCAGCATCGTCGCCTGGGAGCGCCCCGGCGCGGGGTTCGTCTCGCGCCTCTGGCAGACCACGCGCGCGACCTCGCGCGACGCGGCCGCGTTCTTCGAGGTCCTCCCCGATGGTCCCGCGGGGCCCGCGCTCCGCTTCGCCGTCGCGGCGGAGGTCGTCGCGGTCTCGACCCTCGCCTTGCTCGTGGGTCCGCTCGTCGTCCTCGTCGCGCCCGGTCTCGTGCAGCAGCTCGTGCAGGACCCGGCGGCCTGCTGGGCCGTCCTGCGCGGTGTGCTGGTCGGGCTCCCCGCGCTGTCCATGCTCCTCGTCGCCGCGCACGTGTTCCACGGCCTGGGCATCGCCTGCGGCGCGCGCATGTCCGGCGCCCCCGCGAGGGTCTCTCGCGCGCTCCGGTTCGGGCTGTACTCGACCGGCTGGGATCTCGCCCTCGGCCCCTTCGGTTTCCTCGCGACGGCGCTCGACGGCGGGGTCCGGCCCGCCTTCGGGCTCATCGGGCTCACCAGCGGGATGCCCACGCGCGCGACGCTGGGGTTCCTGCGAGGGGCGTACGGGCTCGACGGAGCGCGCGCGCGGAAGGCCCTCCACGTGTCCTACGCGGCGGCGACGGTCGCGACCGTGGTCTCCGCGGCGCTCGTGATCGCGGCGATCGCCGCCGCGGTCATGTGACGGGTCACTCCACGCGGAACACGCGGTCGATGGGCGCTTCGTCGTGGCATCCGGCGCAGGCCTCGATCGCGCCGTCCTTCACGAGGTCGCCGGCGGCGGAGACCGTGACGTACCGCCAGTCGCCGTGCTCGGGCGCATAGCCCTTCGGCCGCTTCTCCATCATCATGAGCGGCCCCCTCGTGGGCTCCGCGCCGACGCCACGCTCGAAGTGCTCCTTCACGAGCATCACGCCCACGGGCAGCTCCCTCACGCCAGCGAGGATCGCCTGCTTGCCGAGGGGATCGACGTAGACGTCGACCATGAAGCGGTCCCCCGCGTGCCCCTTCGACGCGACCCGCTCCTTGTTCAGCCGCAACATCGTCGTGCGGAAGTCGTCCGGGATACCCGTGGGGACCCGCACGCGACCCGCGTCCGCCGTCGTGCTGCCTCGCGTCGGAGGTCCGTGGGACACGCCGGTCGCGGGCCGCTCGCGGGCGCCGCACGCCAGCAAGACGAGGAGCGCCAGAAGTCCGACCGCCGCTCTCCGCACGGGGACTAGAAGTGCGTCCCGCCCTCGAGCGACAGCGTCCACTGGCGCGGGCCCACGATCCCCGGGTTCTCGTCCTTGGGATCGGTCAGGTCCCACCCGAACTGCGCGCCGAGGAACACCATCTGGTAACGGTAGTGCAGGCTCGCGAGGGCGCGGTGACGGTGCACGCGCACCCTGTCGAACGTGGCGTTGTTGTTGAAGTCGCCGTTGTTGTCCGCTCCGTTCGAGAGCTTGTTCTTGCAGACCGGCGCGCCTGTCTGCGGGTCGTTTCCCGTGTACCCGCACTGCTGGAGGGCGTCGACGTTGGGGGTGAGGTCCATGATCGCCGAGTCGCCGTAGATGAACAGCCGCTGGTAGCCCAGGGTGGGTGTCAAGGTCGCCGAGTCGGCCAGCGGGACCGGCTTCGACACCTTGATGTCGAAGGACGCAACCGTCAGGTAGAACTTCGTCGAGCCGGCGAGCGAGCGCACGCCACCGCCCACCGAGACGTCCGGGATGATGCCCATCGGGCCCGTGCGGAAGCCCTCCAGGAAAGCCCAGCGGAGGTCGCCGCCGCCGACGATGAGCGTCGTGTTCGCGATGTAGCCCAGCGATCCAACGAGCTCGAGGCCGAAGGGGAGGCCCTTGCGCGCCTTGAGCGAGTAGACTTGGAGGACGGAGTCGGGGCCGTCGTTCACCGAGCGGAAGTCGTTCGTGGACTTGTCACGTGCCCCGCGCGTGCCGTGATGCCAGTACTTCGTCGTGGACCCGTCTGCGTTCTGGACCGAGGTGTCCGAGTTGAGCCGCGTCCAGTTCGCCTCGAGCGTGAGCACGATGCCCGACAGGCCGGTCGTGCGCGCCGGGTAGAACGCGCTCGGCGCGATCGCCATGCCGAGCTCGGAGACCATGTTCTGGAAGGCCGCGTTGTTCGGGCGGCACCCCGCGGCACCGGGCTGGATGCCGAGCTGGACGGCGCCGTTCGGGTTGGCGGCGAGGCTCTGACACGTCTGCCCCGCGGGCAGGCCCGGCGGCTGCAGGACGAGTCGCTCCGGGGAGGGATCCATCGGCGCGGCGCGTGTGGGCCCGGCGAACGCGATCACCAGTGCAGCCGCTGTGATGGAGAGGAGGCGCGATCGCGGGCCCAACGAGAAGATCTCCGGGTGAAATCCCACGCTGAGGCTACGAGGGCCGGTCTTCCTGCGTCAAGGGAATGTGCGATCAGCCGAGGAACGTGTCGTCGAGCGCTCCGGAGCTGCGCAGCGCTTCGTAGAGCGCGATCGAGACGGCGTTGGCGAGGTTGAGAGAGCGCACCGCGCCGAGCGTCGGTATCCCCACGACCCGATCTTTGTACCGCTCGAGCAGCTCGGGCGGCAGGCCCACGCTCTCCCGCCCGAAGACGAGCGCGTCGCCCGCGGCGGGGGCTGCGGCGAGGTAGCTCCGCGCGGCGATCGCGCTGTGCAGGAGGAGGGCGCCGCCCGGCGACGCGGCGGCGAACGCCTCGAGGAACCCGTCGAACGTGCCGTGCGTGCGCACGTCGACGAGGTGCCAGTAGTCGACGCCCGCGCGCCGGACCGCGTGCGCGTCGATCGAGAACCCGAGCTTGCCCACGAGGTGGAGGGGCGAGCAAGTGGCCGCGCAGAGACGCGCGATGTTGCCGGTGTTGGGCGGGATCTCCGGCTCCACGAGGACGACGTGGAACGGTCTCGGGATCGGGCGCGCGCGGAGCCGCTGCATCTCACTCGAACGCGGCGATCCCGGTGATGTCCTGTCCGAGGATCAGGGTGTGCACGTCGTGCGTCCCCTCGTACGTGTAGACCGTCTCGAGGTTCAGGAGGTGCCGCATGATCGGGTACTCGAGGGTGATCCCGTTGCCGCCGAGGATGTCGCGGGACACGCGCGCGATGTCGAGCGCGGCGCGCACGTTGTTGCGCTTGATCATGGAGACGTGCTGCGGGCGGAGGCGCTTCTCGGCCTTGAGGCGAGCCGCCTCCAGCGCCATGAGCTCGGCGGTCGCGATCTGGGTCTGCATCTCGGCGAGCTTCGCCTGCACGAGCTGGTGCGATGCGATCGGCCTGCCGGCGAACTGGACGCGGTGCTTCGCGTAGTCCACGGCGGCGTCGAAGCACGCGTGCATCGCGCCGATCACTCCCCACGCGATGCCGAAGCGCGCCTGGGTGAGGCACGAGAGCGGCCCACGCATGCCCTTCACGCCGGGGAGGATGGCGTCCTTGGGGATGCGCACGTCCTCGAGGATGAGCTCGCTCGTCACGCTGGCGCGGAGGCTCATCTTCTTGTGGATCGCCCGGGCCTCGAAACCCCTCGTGTCGGCGGGGACGAGGAAGCCGTGTACGTCGCCGGTCTGCCCGCCGACCTTCGCCCAGACGAGCGCGACGTGCGCGAGGTTTCCGTTGGTGATCCAGCGCTTCGTACCGTTCAGTACCCATGCGTCGCCGTCGTCGATCGCCACGGTGCGCATCGCCGAGGGGTTCGATCCGGCGTCGGGCTCGGTGAGGCCGAAGCAGCCGATGACCTCCCCCTTGGCCATGCGCGGGAGCAGGCGATCCTTCTGCGCGTCGGACCCGAAGGCGTGGATGGGGTACATGACGAGGCTGCCCTGCACGCTCGCGAAGCTGCGGACGCCGGAGTCGCCGCGCTCGAGCTCCTGCATCGCGAGGCCGTAGCCGATCTCCGACAGGCCCGCGCAGCCGTACCCCTGGAGGTTGCAGCCGAGCAGGCCCATCGCCGCGATCTCGCCGATGAGGTCGGTGGGGAAGGTGCCTCGCTCGAAGTGGTCGCCGATGACGGGCAGGACGCGGGCGTCTATGAACGCGCGCACCTCGCGCTGGATCGCGCGCTCCTCGGCGGAGAAGTGGCGGGAGAGCTCGAAGAAATCGGCCATGGTGGCCACCTCGTACCCCCCGGAGGGGGGAATCGCAAGGTCACTTCTCGCGGGCGGTCGGCCCGACCCCTCGCGGCCTCATCTCTGCACGGAGACGGTGGGCGTCGCGCCGGTGAAGTCCGCGCGCACCGTGATCGTCTCGGTTCCCCTCGTCGTGAGGCGGGTCTCCTGCGACTCGCGCGTCGGATCGAAGGTGAAGCGGATGCGATGCTCCCCTGGCTCCACCAGCGCGACCGCGGGACACCTCCCTCGCGAGGTGCCGTCGACGGTCACCCAGGTGCCAGGGTCGCCATTCAGCGAGAGGCGTGCGCGCGCGGTCGCCGTCACGCCGAGGGCCGTGCCCGGGGCGGGCGCGATCTGCGCAGTCTGCAGGGCGCTCGGTGCGGCGCTCGCGGTCGAGGAGGTGGCCGAGTACGCGAGCGGCGGCGGGGCCGACGTGGACGTCGTCGGCGTCGTCGCGATCGACGGTGTCGTGATCGTGGGCCGAGCGGTGCGTGTTCCCGCGACGTACGCCGTGCCCGCCGCCAGGAGGATCCCGGCGACCAGGTACAGCGGCGTACGGCTCGACCCCGCGGGGCTGGGCGCGGCGGGGGGGGCCCGCCCCGTGGTCGGCTTGGTCGCGATCGTCTCCACGGGCACGTCGTGCGGCGGCCCGGGCGGGCCGCTCGCCTCGAGCTTGCGCGTGGAGGGGGGCGGTGCGCCGTCGTCGAGGCGCCGTGTCGAGGGCGCCTCCGCGGGCGGCGGGGAAGACCAGCGATCCACCTCCTGCCGTGCGGCGAAGGTCTTCGTGCCGATGTCGCCGAAGCTCGGCGAGGTTCGGTCTGGCTTCGGCCCCTCCGAGGCCGGCGGCGGGGGCTCGCGCGCGCGCTCCCTCGTGATCCTCACGCGATCGCCGAGCGCGCGCGCGATGTCGCCCATGTCGCAGCCCGAGAGGAAGCCGCGGAGCGCGCGGCCGAGGTCGTCCGCGTCCTTCGGGCGCGCGCTCGGATCGAGGCTCATGGCGCGCCCGATGACGGCGTCCAGAGGCGCCAGCCGGGGATCGGCGTCGCTCGGCCTCGGGTGGGCTGCGCGCATCGCCTGCGCGCACTCCTCCGGCGTGGGGCGGCGGAAGGGGGGCGTGCCGCTCCAGGCTTCCATGAGCAGGACGGCGAGCGCGAACACGTCGGTGGGGGGCCCGAGCTCCTCGCCGTCGACCTGCTCGGGCGGCATGTGCCCGGGCGACCCGAAGACCTCGTGGCCGGCCACGCGGGCGGGGGCCGCGATGCCGAAGTCGATGATCTTCACCTGGCCCTCCTCGTCGACCATCACGTTGCGAGGCGTGATGTCGCGGTGGACCACCTTCATGCGGCGGTGCGCGTAGTCGAGCGCGCGGCACGTCTCCACCCCGATGTACGCCGCCTCCTCCGGAGAGAGCCCGCGGCCCCCGTCGACCCTCGCGCCCGCGTCGCGGAGGAGCTCGGTCACGCTCACCCCCTCGACGAGCTCCATCGCGAGGAAGTACGTGCCCTGCTCGACGCCGAGCTCGTACACCGGCACGATGTTCGGGTGGCTCAGGGCCACCGTGGTCTTCGCTTCCTCCACGAAGCGGCGCACGAACTCGCTGTCGAACGCGAGATCGTCCCGGATCTGCTTCACCACGAGCCGCTTCTCGAAGCCGCCCGCGCCGCGCAGGGTCGCGAGCAGGACGCGCGCCATGCCGCCCCGCGCGAGCTCGCGCTCCAGCACGTATTTCCCAAACATCTGCGGGTACATGGCGCAGATCCACTGTATCATCCCGGCGTGTCGCACGAGCAAGGTACGGTCCTCACCGCAGCCTTCCTCGCCGTCGCCGCGGTCGCGTGCCGGCCGGATCCTCGCGTCGAGGAGCGCGTCGTCACGGTGCACACGCCGCGCGCCTGCGCGCTCGAGCCGGCGCGCGGGTTCGCGCAGATGTACCCCGCCGGGGACTTCGAGCCCGGCGTCCTCGGAGCGTTCGAGTCGCTGTTCCTGCGTGAGAAGGGCAAGGCGCTCGCGAGCATGCCGGCGGACACCCGCGCCCTGGTCGTTGACGCGTCGGACGCGCAGCAAGCGCGGAGGTGGCGGGGGATGGCGCCCGTCGCGCGCGCCGGCGCCGTGGACGTGCTCGCCTGGCCGGAGCGCGAGGCCTGCCGCCTGACCGCCGACGTCGAGCGACGCCAGGCCACCACGATCGGGGCCGTCGACGAGCGGCGCGTGCTCGTCGTCGGTGGACGCTCCGCGTCGGGGGCCTCCATCCCGAGATCGTATCTCGCGGACATGACCACGGGCGACGTCGTCCCGCTGCGCTTCGGGATCGCGACGCCGCGCGACGGGCCCACCATCACCGCGTTCGGTCGGGCGGCCGACGGTCGCGCCAGCGGCGCGCTGGTGGCCGGCGGCCGCGTCCCGGACACCGGCACGCCGCTCGACACAGCCGAGGTGTTCGTCGCCTCCGACGGGGGGGGCGACTTCGTGCCGGAGAAGATCGCGATCGAGCCGCGGGCCGACCACGCGGCGGTCGTCCTGCGGACGGGCGAGACGCTGCTCGTCGGGGGCGCGGGCCGGGACGGGCTCCTCCGCACGATGCAGATCGTGGATCCGACGAGCCGTCGCGCGATCAGCCAGGGCGTGGCCACGCTGCGGGTCCCGAGGCGGAGGCCGATCGCGCTGCGCCTGGCCTCGGGCGAGATCCTCGTCGGGGGTGGCACGGACGCGGACGGGAAGGGCGTCGCAACGATCGAGTTCCTGCGCCCCGACGCGACCGGCCCCGCGAAGCGGGAGATCGAGCTGAAGCCAGGCGCGCGCGAGACCTTCGCGGCGCTGCCGGCGGGGGGCGCACTCGTCGTCATGTCCTCGGATCCGCCAGCGTCGACGACGGTCTGGGCCATCACGGGAGACGGCGCGCTGGAGGCGGGGATCCCGGTCGCGGGCCTCGGGGACGTGGCGCTCTTCCCGGGGACGGAGGGGGCGCCGGTCCTCTGGACGGGATCGCGGTGGCTGCGCTGGGCGCCCTGGTCGGGCACGTTCCAGCCCATCCCCGACGGGCCCTCCACCGGGCCACGCGAGGGGGCCGCGACCGCGCCGGACAGCGGGCTCGTGGTGTGGCTCTCCGACGATCTGGATCAGGGCATGCACGTGTGGGGATTTCGCCACGGCGTGAGAGGGCCGTACCAGGGCGTCCCGCGGTCGCTCCTCGCGGACGGTCCCGCGTACGTGACGCCCGACCGTCTACCGGGCGAGAGCGCGCGGTACGACGATCGCCGGAAGGGGCTCGCGCTCGCCAACGGCGCGACGGCCCTGCTCGCGGACGCCACCTTCGCGCGGGTGTCGGTCGACGTCGAGTCCCCCTCCGGCGGCGCGCCGCTCGTCGTGCTGAGAGAGGAGCTCGGCGGGGAGGTCGTCGTCGGGGGCCCGACGTGCCCTCTGGTCGTCGGCTCGCGTGTCCACGTCGAGCGCGACCGGGAGGTCGTGCGCGCGTCCGTGGACCGCGGGCCGGACGTCACCTGCGCGCCGCGCCTCCCGCGAGACGCACGCGTGTCGGTCGCCGTGCGGAGCGGTCCATCTCCCGCGTTCGTCACGTCGCTCACGGTGACCCGCTCGCCTTGACTGGGCCCTCACGGGCTCGGTGACCCCGTCAGAACTGACCGAACACGAGCACGCCGCCCGACTCGCGCCCGACGGTGGGCGTCACCCTCACCATCCCACGCCTCGGCTTCTCCTTGTCCTGCGAGTCGCCGCCCGTGAACGCGAAGTACGCGCCCGCGCCGAGGAGCGCTGCGCCCGCGCCGCCCACGATCCACGCGATCGTTCCGGCCTTCTCGCCGGACCTGGAGTTGTTGCAGGCCTCCTTCGCGTTGGCCTTGCTGGTGCCGCCGCCCGCGACGTTGTTGTCGGCGAACTCGCACGCGTCTCCCACGTTGGAGGGGAAGCCCGCGTTGAGGTCGGCCTGCTTGCCGCTCTTGTCGAGGTACATCGCCCCGAACACGCCGCCCGTGATGACGCCGGCCGCGCCCACGCCCATCAGGCTGTAGCCGATGATCTTGCGGCTCGAGGAGCCGCCCTGCTCCGGCTCGTTCGGCGGGACGACGACGCCCGGCGTGGCGACCGCGTCCGACCCGAGCGTGACGGAGATCGCGACCTCCTGGCCGGGGGCGACCGTGACCTCGCGCTTCTGCGCCTTCAGGCCCTTGCCGCTCAGCTCCAGCGTGTGCGCTCCCGGCGCGAGGTCGAGGCGCGCGGAGCCCTTGTCGAGAGGGGCGCGCCTGGCGCCGTCGACGACGACCTCGGAGGCGTTCCCCTTGATGACGACGAAGCCCGGATCCTTCGCCAGCAGGCGATCGAGGATGCGCTGCGCGACGCGGCGCAGGGCGTCGTCGTTCCCGTCCTTGAGGTTGTCGCTGTACGACTCGCGCACGCCCGTGTCGCCCTTGCCCTTGTGGAACAGGTGGAGGTCGGCCGTGACCTCCTTGTTCGGACTCTTCGCCATCTTCCCCCAGATGAGGCGCTCGACCTTGAGCTGGTCGGCGATCTTGGCCTGGCACGCCACGTCCAGCGTCTTGCCGCAGCGAAGCGCGCCCATCAGCATACCGAGCGACTGGGTGACCTCGACGACCTGGAAGCTCGGACCGGAGCGCAGCTTGGAGCGCATGGCTTGCGTGAGGGCCTCGGCCTGGTCTTCGGCGTCGTCCGACTCGACGCTGAGCACGGCGATGGAGAGGCGGGCCCCGTCGGCGCGCGCGGGGCGCGGCAGGCCGAACGAGACGAGCGAGAAGGTCGCGAGGAGGAGGAAGGCCAGCCGGCGTAGCATGAGGGAAAGCGTACCGTTCAAAGCCCCGCCTGCCCATAAAAAGAGATCGCGGTGTCTCCCCAGGCGCGGGTGTCCTCCCGCGCGAGCCCGGGGATGTCGGGGGGGCCGTCGCGGCTTGCGTGCTCGAGCACCACGCACGCTCCGGTGGCAAGAAGGCCGCCCGACGCGTCCGCCTGCGCCACCTCGCCGAGGAGCGCCGCGGCGGCGCCGACGTGGGCCCACGGAGGGTCGGCCAACACGAGCGTGAACCCCACGCCGCTCCGGGCGGTGGAGCCAGCGCGGAGGAACCGCTCGGCCCCGGTCGCGACGACCTCGGCCGAGCCGCCGAGGTCGAGGTCCGCGAGGTTGCGCCGGATGGCGGCGAGCGCGTGGCGGTCGGACTCGACGAGGACCGCGCGCGCCGCGCCGCGGGAGAGGGCCTCGATCGCGAGCGCGCCCGTGCCCGCGTAGACGTCGAGCACGACACCCCCCGCGATCCGCCCCCGGCTCTCGAGGATCGAAAAGAGCGCCTCCCGCACGCGGTCGCTCGTCGGTCGCGTGCCGTCGCCTCGGGGGCACACGAGCCTCCGCGAGCGGAGCTTGCCTCCCGTGACGCGCACGCCCCGAAAGCTAACACCTGCCGGCGAAACGTGTATACTGGCCTCGCGTGGCCTCCGGGTCTCGCGTGTGTTGTGAGGTCAGAGAGAGATGAGCGCGAAGACGTCGACTTCGATCCCCCCGCCGCAGGGGCTGCCCACGGGCAACGGCAAGTACATCGCAGTCGTCCTGTTGCTCCTCCTCCTCGTGGGCGTGCTCATCGCGTGGAAGATGTGCGGCAAGCCGCCGCCGAACGTGTCGACGCCGGACGCCGGCGCGAACGACGCAGAGGTCATGGTGGTCCGGGCGGACGACGACATCCCGCCCCCCGAGAAGCCCGACGCCGGCATCGACGGGGGACCGCGTGTGCAGATCGTGTACGTGACCCACGGCTGCGACTCGAAGAAGTGCGCCGGCGCCACGAGCCCGGACCTCGAGGGGGCCCTCGCCCAGCGCGCGCGGCAGGCGCACCGGTGCTACGACAACGCGCTCGCGCAGGACCCGAACCTCAAGGGCAAGATGTCGATCGCCGTCCGCGTCGGCTCGAACGGCGTGTCGTGCTCGGCGAACGTCGCCTCCAACGACCTTCCCAACGCGGCCGTGTCCCAGTGCGTGGTCGGGTTCTTCCGGGGCGGCATGTTCCCGCAGCCGAAGGGCGGCTGCGTCGACACCGTCGTGCCGATCAACTTCGTCAACAAGCTCTAGGTTGCGAGGGTCGACGCGATGATACCCTCGACGCCCCTCGCAAGGATGGCCCGACGTCACGGTGCCACTCTGCGGGTGGCCACCGTGGGCGTCTCGCTCCTCGTGGGAGGCCTGGCGGTCCTGGCGTGCAACTCCGAGGGCGCGACGCCGAACTGCGCGGATCCGGCCGTCGGCTGCGGGTCGGTCGCGCCGCTTCCCGCGGAGGCCGCCACGGACGGGCCCGCGGCGACGGACGCCGCCAACGATACGGGCGCGACCGACGCGGGCACCGACGCGGCCGACACGGGCGTCGACGCCCTCGGCGACGCGCGCGACGCGTGAGCGCGAGGGCGGCCACGCCCGCCAGAGGGGCGCTGGTCGTCATCGGCTTCGTGGGCTCTCTCCTGGCGTGTGGAGAGACGCGTCGGGGTGTCGGCGAGGAGTGCCTGAAGAACGACGACTGCCTCTCTGGCTTCTGCACCGCGCGCACCTGCGTCGGCGCGCCGATCCTCCTCGGCGGCGCGACGTCGCCGCCGCCCTCCGTGGGCAGCGATGCTGGCGTCGCGCCGGACGTCGGCGTCGACGCCCCCGCGGACGCGCAGGGCGGGTGATCCGGTGGGCCTCGCCGATCCGATCGCGGCGTCCGCCCTCGAGGGTCTTCACGGAGTCCTCTTGACCGTGGCGTACGACGGCGCCAGGTTCCACGGCTGGGCCGCGCAGCCGGGCGGCGTTCGCACCGTGGAGGAGACGCTCCGCGGCGCGCTCCGTGAGATGGCGCCAGAGGCGTCGCCGCCGCGCGGCACGAGCCGGACGGACGCGGGGGTGCACGCGCGCGCCCAGATGGTCGCCTTCGACACGTCGCGACCCATCCCGCCGCGGGGCTGGGTGCTCGGGCTCAACCAGAACCTCCCGGACGACGTGGCCGTGCGCGGCGCGCGGGCCGTGCCTCCCGGGTTCGCGCCGCGGTTCGCCTGCCGGCACAAGCTTTACGAGTACGTCGTGTCGACCGATCCCGTCCGCTGCCCGCTGACGGACGCGCGCGCCTGGCGCGTCGGCCCCGGGGTCGACGTCGAGCGCATGGCCTGCGCTGCGCGGCACCTCGTGGGGACGCACGACTTCGCGGCGTTCCGCACCGCGCGGGACGAGCGGACGAGCACGACGCGAACCCTGCTCGAGGTCACCGTCGCGCGCGAGGGGCCGTCACGCGTACGGTTCTCGTTCCGCGGCACGGCGTTCCTCTACAACATGGTCCGCATCCTCGTGGGCACGCTCGTGGACATCGGCAAGGGGCGCCTCGACGAGGGCTGCATCCCGCGCGCCTTCGTCGAGAAGGATCGCTCGGCGCTCGGGCCGACGGCTCCGCCGCAGGGGCTGCTCCTCGCCCTCGTGGACCTCGATATGCCGCCCGGCACAGGGGAGCCATGGCCGCCCTCCTGACGCCGAAGGTGCTCGAGGTCCGCGCCGCCGCCCCCGGCGAGGGCGCCGCGATCGCGGGCTTGTGGCGCGAACTCTGGGACGCGCACGAGGCGTGGGGCGGCTACACCGGCACACGCGACCCTAAGGTGTACGCGGAGGTCGCGCGCCGCCTCGACGAGGACGCCCGCGTCCGCATGGGCCAGCCCGTGCTCGGGCGCCACATCCACCTCGTCTGCGAGCACGCGGGGGCCATGGTGGGACAGGTCGAGGGCTGGTTCGAGAAGCACGGCTGGGAGGAGGCGACGCCCTGCACCTGCGAGGTACGATCGCTCATCGTCACGGGCGCCTCTCGCGCGCGAGGCGCAGGGCGCGAGTTGCTCGACGTGCTCGCCCGGTACGCCGCGTACCTCGCCCGCGGGCCGTGCGTCCTCGCCGCCGAGGTGCTCGAGGACAACCCGGCCCAGGCGTTCTACGCGAAGATCGGGTACCGCTCCGTCTCGTACAGCGCGCGCATCGAGGCCGTACGGGCGGCGACGCTGCCGTCGCCCGGGGATCTCGTCGCGCGCACGGCGCGGCCGGACGACGCCCTCTCGCTCGCGAGGCTCGAGTCCGTCCTCGCGCGACGTCGCCGCCTCCAGCGCGACATGCGCTTCGATCGGCCCCGCGCGGTCGAGGCCACGCTCGTCGGGGCGATCGCGGCGCATCTGGCCAGGCCCACCGGTCCGGCGGATCCCGTGGAGCTCGTGGTCACGGATCCCCGCGGTCAGGTGAGGGCCGGCGCGACCCTCGTGGTGTCCCCGCTCGACCCGCCGTTCGTCCCGGCGAAGCGGGCGCTCCTCGGCCGCATCACGACCGATCCGGCGCTCCACCCGCGCCCGCTGCTGGACGCGCTCCTCCGCGTGGCGGGGCGCCTCGCCGTGTCCCGTGGCGCGCCGCTGATGGAGATCACCGACCTCGACATTCCTCCCGGGATCCTCCACGAATCGGCGCTCGCGACGGGCGCGGTGAGGTGGTCACGTGTGGTAGAAAAGATGGCGTAGCCCGCTCGCGGAGGCATAAGATCCAACCGGAAGCGCTTGTGCCCACGTCTCATGGGCGGAGGTGATCGCGATGCGGACGAGGTTTTTCGGTGTGCTCACGGGGGTGGTGCTGGCGGCGCTGGCGTCGCCGGGAGGCGCGACGGCGCAGCCAAACGCGCCCGCGCCGCCGACCGCGGCCCAGCTCTCGGCCTCCCAGGCCGAGGCGCGGAAGCTCTCGGACGCGTTCGTGGCGGTTGCCGAGAAGGTGGGCCCGAGCGTCGTGCAGATCGAGGTGACCGCGCGTGAGGATCAGGATCCGATGCTCCGGCTCTTCGGCGGCAACGACTCGCCGATCGCGCGGGGTTCGGGCTCGGGCGTCATCATGTCGTCCGACGGCGCGATCCTCACGAACAACCACGTCATCGACGGCGCGCTCTCCATCAGCGTGCGCCTCCAGAACGGGCGCATCCACCAGGCGAAGCTCGTGGGCCGCGATCCGGCGACCGATCTCGCTGTCGTGCGGGTGGACGCGACGGGCCTCCCCGCCGCGAAGCTCGCCGACTCCGACGCGGCGCGCGTGGGCGAGTGGGTCGTCGCGATCGGCTCACCGTTCGGGCTCCGCTACACCGTGACGGCCGGCGTGCTCAGCGCGAAGGGCCGGAGCGGCATCGGCCAGAACGCGATCGAGGACTACCTGCAGACGGACGCGAGCATCAACCCGGGGAACTCGGGCGGCCCCCTCTGCGACCTCGAGGGGCGCGTTCTGGGCATCAACAGCATCAAGGTCGGCGGTGGCGCCAACATCGGCTTCGCGGTGCCTTCGAACATGGCCAAGCGCGTCGCCGAGCAGCTCGTCAAGAACGGCCGCGTGCAGCGCGCGTGGCTCGGGGTGGGTCTCCAGGATCTCACGCCCGACCTCGCGGGCGCCATGAAGCTCGAGCCGGGCGCGGGCGTCCTCGTCACGAGCGTCGCGGAGGGCGGGCCGGCCCAGAAGGCCAACATGAAGGCGGGCGACGTGATCGCGTCGGTCGCGGGCAAGGGCACGAAGGACAGTCGCGAGCTCATCCGCGAGGTCCTCCTGCACGACGTGGGCACGAGCGTGTCGCTCGAGATCCTCCGGGACGGCAAGCGCTACGGGTCGCAGCTCACCCTCGCGGCGCGCCCGGAGCAGCCGGTGCCCCTCTTGCCGGTGCAGCAACAGGGCGTGCCCCAGGCGGGTCTCGGCTTCAACGTGCGCGACCTCACGCCGCAGGAGGCCGCCCAGCTCAGGCTCGCGAAGCCCGTGGCGGTGGTCACGCAGGTCGCGCCAGGGTCGGCCGCGGATCGCGCCGGCGTGAAGATCGGCGACGTGGTGATGGAGGTCGACGGGGTGCTGGATCCGTCGAGCGCGCAGCTCCAGGAGCAGGCGAGGGACGGCCAGGTGCTCGTCCGCGTGCGGCGCCGCGACGCGGCCTTCTACGCGCTCCTGAAGAAGTAGCCGCTCGCCGCAACGCGACTTTCTCTGGCCTCGCCAGCGAAATGGCGGTAACCGGGCACGCATGCTCGAGATCCGTGAGACGCCGATGGGGGGTAACCTCCGCGACTTCCTCGACGTCGTGTCCGACCTCTACGCGAGCGACCGGAACTACGTCCGTCCGCTCGACATGGACCTCAAGGATCGCCTGAACCCGAAGAAGAACCCCTTCTTCGAGCACGGCGAGGGCACGACCTTCACCGCGTACAAGAACGGCCGGTGCGTCGGGCGCATCACCGCGCAGATCGACCGCGACCACCTCCGGATCCACAAGGACGAGACGGGTTTCTTCGGCTTCCTCGACACGGTGAACGATCAGGAGGTCGCCGACGCCCTCCTGGCGCGCGCCGAGAAGTGGCTGAAGGAGCGCGGCATGAAGCGAGCGCGCGGCCCGCTGTCGCTCTCGATCAACGAGGAGATGGGTTGCCTGGTCGATGGCTTCGACGCGCCGCCGTTCGTCCTGATGCCGCACCACCAGCCCTACCAGGCGGAGCTCATCGAGCATGCCGGCTACGCGAAGGCGAAGGACGTCTTCGCCTGGCTGTACGAGACGAACGACATGAACGCGCGCGTGCGCAGGGCGCAGGCCGAGTTCCGCGCGATGCCCGAGGTCAAGGTGCGGCCGTTCTCGATGAAGCACCTCCAGCGCGACGTCGAGCTCGCGGTCGAGATCTTCACCGACGCCTGGAGCGAGAACTGGGGCTTCGTGCCGATGACGCGCGCCGAGGCGCGCAAGCTCGCCGCGGACTTCAAGCTCATCCTGGTGCCGGAGCTCACGCGCTTCGTCGAGATCGAGGGCGAGGTCGCGGCGATGGCCGTGGCCATCCCGAACCTCAACGAGCTCGTCCACGACCTCGAGGGCAAGCTCGTCCCGCTCGGCTTCCTCAAGCTCCTCTACCGTCTCAAGGTGCAGGGCCCGAAGAGCGCGCGCCTCGTGCTCCTCGGCATCAAGAAGAAGTTCCGGCACGTGCGCAAGTACGCGGCCATGAGCGTGTACCTGTACGCCGAGCTCAACGACTCCGGGCGGCGCGTCGGCACGACCAAGGGCGAGCTCTCGTGGACGCTCGAGGACAACGCCGCGGTCAACACGGCCATCCGGATGGTCGGCGCGAAGAAGTACAAGACGTACCGCGTCTTCGAGAAGGCGCTGGCCTGACATGCGGGTCCTCGTCACGGGCGCGAGCGGGTTCCTCGGCAGCCACATCGCCGAGCAGCTCTCCCAGGCCGGGCACACGGTCCGCGCGCTCGTGCGGCGCACGTCGAACAGGAAGTTCCTCGACACGCTCCCTCGCGTGGAGCTGGCCA
The DNA here is from genome assembly GCA_005777185.1 of Myxococcales bacterium. Lineage (GTDB taxonomy): Bacteria > Myxococcota_A > Polyangia > Polyangiales > Polyangiaceae > SXNL01. Next base: position 2,984 of record SXNL01000394.1, on the reverse strand, counting down.
CGGGCTCGGTGGAGGAGCCTGGGCCCGTCGAGGAGGCCGTGAAGGGTGTGGACGCGATCGTCCACTCGGCCGGGCTCGTGAAGGCGAAGAGCGAGGCCGACTTCGTCGCGACCAACGTCGACGGGACGCGCAACCTCGCGAACGCCGCGCGAAAGCACGCGCCGGGCCTGCGGCGGTTCGTGCAGATCTCCAGCCTGGAGGCCGCGGGCCCGTCGAAGGACGGCGCGGGCGTGCGGATCGATCAGGACGCGCCCGTCACGCGGTACGGGAACTCCAAGCTCGCCGCCGACCGGCTGCTCGCCGAGATGAAGGGCGCGCTGCCCATCACCATCCTGCGCCCCGGTGGCATCTACGGGCCCCGCGATCAGGAGATCCTCGAGGCGTTCAAGTCGGTGAGCCGGGGTGTCCTGCCGATCACCGGCGACGGCAAGACACGGTACTCTCTCGTCTACGGCCCCGACTGCGCGGCGCTCGTCGTGAAGGCGCTCGAGGCCGAGGTCCCGAGCGGCTCGGCCTACTTCGTCAGCGATGGCGAGATCTACACGCAGCGCCAGATGATGGAGTCCATCGAGCGGGCCCTCCAGAAGCGCGCCCGCGTCCGCTTCGGCCTTCCCCTCGGCGTCGTCCAGGCCGTGTCGGTCGGCGTCGAGGCGTATGGCAGGGCGCGCGATCGCGCGGTGATGCTCACGCGTGAGAAGGCCGCCTCCCTCGGGCACCACTGGGTCTGCGACGGAGAGGACGCCAGGGCCACGTTCGGGTGGAGCCCCAGCGTCAAGTTCGACGAGGGTTCGCGCCTCACGGCGACCTGGTACCGCGACAACCGCTGGATCTGACTCGCGGTTCTCGCCCCTTCGCGTAGGCCGTTCTCGATGGCCCTTCGCCCCGTCCCCCGAAGCTCACTTCGGGATGATCGGCGGCTCCTTGTCGCTCTGCACGCAGGACGACAGGTCGAGGAACATGAACTCGAGCGCCTTCTGCTGGGCGTTCAGCCCGCCCGGGGCCGGGCAGCTGGACGGGAACGTGCCCGAGCTGTCCATCACGTGCAGGTCGGCAAACACGAAGCGGCCGCAGATGTCCTTCTCGGGCGCGCCGATGGGCGTGTTGAACGAGAAGTAGCGGGGGGCGCCGGTCGAGGACTTGATCCACGCCTGGGAGAGCAGGGCGTTCGTCGACAGCACGCCCGCGCGCGTGTTCTTGAGCTGGATCTCGCCGAGCTTGGTCGACGAGCCGATGTTGAAGAGCCACTCGGCCATGGCCTTGCCCTTCGGGAAGACGCCGCCGATGCCGAGCTGCGTCTCGATGAAGTGGACGCCGTCCGTGGCCGAGCCCTCGTTCGGCGGGAAGGTCGCCACGTTCTTGAAGTTCGTGTCCGGAGCGTTGCGCATCCAGGTCACGTGGTAGTGGCTGCCGAAGACGCGGCCGCCCTTGTTCACGTAGTCGATCATCTGCAGGCGAGCGTTGTCCGGGTTGGGGTTCGGGGTGTTGTCCGAACACTCGCACGACAGCATCGTGATGTCGTACTTCAGCATGAGCTTGGAGTCGTTCCAGAACGTCTGGTTCGCGTTGGCCGACGCGATGCCGCTGAAGCCGCCGCCGCCCCCGGAGCCCTGGAACATGTGGATGTGGCCCGCCGTGGAGTTGCCCACCACGAACTCGCTGTCGTCGACGCCCATGCCGCGCAGCAGGCACTCGAGCTGGTCGCAGCCGCCGGTGGTGACGGCCACGTGCGGCATGTCGCCCTCCTTGCCGTTGCGCGGGAGGCGGAGCACCTTGTCGCGGTCGGTCTCGGGGGCCTTGTTCACGTCGCAGCGCTTGGTGATGTCGATGGACATCTTGCGCCGCCACTTGCCGATCTGCACCACGATGGGGACGTCCTTGTCGACGGGCACGTCGGTCAGCGTGAACTCGCCCTTCGTGTTGGTGAGGGCCACCGCGAGCGGGTTGATGGCGGTCGCGCCGCAGCGGTCGCACGAGACGCCGTCCTTCGTGGAGTCCTTGATGGGGGGAAGCGCGTCCTGCCGGGAGCGGGGGATGTAGACGATGGCGTTGTAGAGCGGCGTCGTGCCCGCTGGATCGAAGACCTTGCCCGTGAGGGTCGTCGGGCTGTCGCCGCACGTCGTGTCGACCTGGCACAGGAGGTCGTCGCACTTGAGGGACGCGTCGTCCCCGATGAGCGACGGCCCCGGCTGGGAGTCGGGCGACCCCGTGTCCAGGCCTGCGTCCTTCGCGTCGCCGAAGCCGCTCGGCGCGCGCGTCGCCGAGGAGCAGCCGTTGATGGCCACCGCGAGCAGCCCCGAGGCCGCGAGCGCCCCCAACACCGTCCCCCGAACCGCCCAGCCCTGTCGATCAACCATGGTCGAGAAATCCTCCACACCGGCCACGGGGCGGCCGCGCCCCTCTAGTGGCACACGGCGCGGCCTTCGGCAAGGTCGCAAGCTACACCTCGATCCTGGCCCGGCCGGGTCGAGGACGCACGCGCGCGCGGACGGGGTACCCATAAAAAGTGATTCATTTCATGCACTAGCGACGTGACAAAGGGCCGTTTGCCATCGGGCCGCGGGATGACTACCGTGACCGGCCCGCGGGCGGCCTCGCCCACCGGGAAATCGTCTCGCCCCTCGCCGGTTTCGGGGGGAAAGGAACGCACGCTGCACCATGTTCGCCTGGGCCCTCAAGAAGATCCTCGGTACCTCCCACGAGCGCGAGATCAAGCGCATCCGCCCCTACGTGGACGAGATCAACAAGCTCGAGGCGGGGATCGCCAAGCTCTCCGACCCGGAGCTCAAGGCCAAGACCGGCGAGCTCAAGGAGAAGCTCGACAACGGCGCCACCCTCGATGACATCCTCGTGGAGGCGTTCGCCGTCGCGCGCGAGGCCGGCAAGCGCGCCCTGAGGATGCGGCACTACGACGTCCAGCTCAGCGGCGGCATGGTGCTCCACCGCGGCAACATCGCCGAGATGCGGACGGGCGAGGGCAAGACGCT
>SXNL01000393.1 GCA_005777185.1 Myxococcales bacterium | reverse complement strand
GGCGCGCGAGGGTCTCGTCGTCGAAGACGAGCGTCGAGATCATGATCAGCGAGTATAACCAGCCGCGCGTCTGGTCGATCTCCTCGCTGATGAAGTCCGCGGGGAAGCTCCGCGCGAACTCCTCCTTCCCCTCCAGCGGGAAGCCCCACTGCGCGAAGGGCATGCAGCCCGAGTCGAACCAGCAGTCGATCACCTCGGGCACGCGCCGGTACGTCCCCTCCTCGCCGGGCACCTGCCACGTGACCTGATCGATCCACGGCTTGTGCACGAGGAGGTGATCGCTCAGCGTGGGATCGGCGGCCTTGGCGGCGTGGAAGTGATCGAAGGCGCGGGGGTTCCGCGCGAGGATCTCGTCCACGGACGCCGGCGCGTCGAGCTTGCCGGTCACGTCGTTCACCCACACGTTGAGGGGCGTGCCCCAGAAGCGCTCACGGGAGAGCGCCCAGTCCACGTTGTTCTCCAGGAAGTCCCCGAAGCGCCCCGTCTTCACGTGCTCGGGGAGCCAGTCGACCGCCCGGTTGTTCGCGAGCGCCGCCTCCTTCAGCGCGGTCGTGCGGATGTACCAGGCCGGCCGCGCGAACTGGATCAGGGGATCCTGATCGGAGCGCCAGCAGAAGGGGTAGTCGTGGCGGTAGATCTCGTGGTGCACGAGCAGGCCGCGGTCGTCGAGCTCGCGGGTGATGTCGCGATCGCAGTCCTTGACCCAGCGCCCCGCGTAGCGCGTCAGCTCGGGCACGAACGTCCCGTCCGGCTTCACGGCGCAGAGCAGGATCGCAGGAGGGCCCCCGCCCTCCCCCTGCCCGACCTTCTTGAAGGCGTTGAAGTCATCCTCGCCGAAGGCAGGCGCCACGTGGACGATGCCGCTCCCGGCGTCGAGCGTGACGAAGTCGGCCGCGATCACGCGCCACGTGTGCTGTCCGCGGTAGAGGTCGAACGGCGGCGCGTACTCGAGGCCCACGAGCTCGCTCGCGGGGAACGTGCGACGGACCTCGACCTCGCCGAGCTTCTTCGCGAGCACGTCGACGAGCCCCTTCGCCACGACGAGGACGCGGCCCTTCACAGCGACGTCCGCGTACTCGTGCTTCGGGTTGACCGCCGCGTACATGTTGGACGGCAAGGTCCACGGCGTCGTCGTCCAGACGAGGAGCTCGCGACCCGTGCCGTCCGCGAGCGGGAAGGCGACGAACACGCTCGGATCGTCCACCGTCTTGTAGCCGAGGCCGACCTCGCCCGAGGACAGCGCCGTCCCGCCCTGCGCCCACCACCACACGACCTTGTGGCCCTGGTAGAGGAGGCCCTTCCTGAAGAGCTCCGACAGCGCCCACCACACGCTCTCGATGTAACGACGGTGAAAGGTGACGTACGCGCTCGGCAGGTCTACCCAGAACCCGACCCGGTCGGTCAGCGTCTCCCACTCGGTCGTGTACCGGAACACGGACTCGATGCACTTCTTCGCGAACGGCTCGACCCCGTACTCGACGATCGCCGCCTTGCCGTGGATGCGGAGCTCCTTCTCGACCTCGACCTCCACGGGGAGGCCGTGCGTGTCCCAGCCGCCCTTGCGAGGTACGTGGTACCCACGCATCGTCTTGTAGCGCGGGAAGAGATCCTTGATGACGCGCGTGAGGACGTGGCCGTTGTGTGGGAGACCGTTCGCCGTCGGGGGCCCCTCGTAGAAGACGAACGGCGGGCCGCCGCGCGTCGCCTCGAGCGATCGCTCGAAGATGCGCCGCTCCTTCCAGAACGCGAGAACCTCGGCCTCCTCCTTCGGGAAGTCGAGGGTGGTCGGGACCTTCTTGAACGGGGTCGCCATGGCGCTCCGTGTCTACCACGGCGGAGCGTTCGAGGGGGCCTCTCCGCCGCGCCGCCCCCTTCGTGACCTGGGGCTCTCAGCCGTTCGCGACGGCCGGCGTGGCGCGGCCGAGCTTGTCCTCGACGAGGCGCACCGAGCTGTCGAGCGTGCTCACCTTCTCGAGCTCGCGGTCCTCGATCTTGATCTTGTACCTGCGCTCGATGGCCGCGACGATCTCCACGCCCATCATCGAGTCGATGCCGAGCTCCTTGAACGGCACTGTGTCCGAGATCTCCTCGACCTCCGAGATCTCGGAGATGAGGGCACGGAGCTCTTCCTTCAGGGTGTGCATGGCGGCCATTCTTTCCATCGTTTCGTGAGAAAAATCAAGCAAGCTGCTGGTGCTCGGCGACCACCTCGAGGAGGTTTTTCACCGTGACGACGTTCGCGAGGGACTCGTCGGGCAGCCTGATCTTCAAGCGGCGTTCCATCTCGCCGATGATCTCGAGCATGCCCAGCGAGTCGATGCCGAGCTCGCTGATCTGTGTCGTCTCCGCAACACCCGAGAAGTCGCGCTCGACGACCTCGGTCGCGAGCTCGCGGAAAAGGTGGAGTCTGTCGTCATGGTTCATGGGTCATCCTGGCCGTGCCCCCGAAGGGACAGTGTGCTCGCGGGGCTCACGCCGCGCGAAGCGCGCTACGCGGGCGGGCCCTCCTCCTGCATAGCGGGCTTCTCACGTGCCACGAGGCGGCCGGCCTCGTAGAGGGTGCGCGCCTTGCGCCGCTGGAGCTTGCCGCTCGAGGTCCGGGGGAGGGTCCCCTGTGGCACGAGGCGGACGTCGTGGACGGCGAGGGCGAACTGCTCGGTCACGACGCGCTGGATGGCGGCGCCGAGGATCGCGCGATCGCTCTCCGTGGCCTCCGCGCAGACGACGAGCTCCTCCTCGCCGTCGACCATCACGCCGAAGGCGACCACGTTGCCGCGACGGACGCCGGGCAGATCGCCCACGGCCCACTCGATGTCGCTCGGGTAGAAGTTTCGCCCGCGGACGATGACGATGTCCTTGATGCGACCGCACACGAAGAGGCGGCCCCCCACCGTGTAGCCGAGGTCTCCGGTGCGGAGCCAGCCGCCGCCGAAGGTCGTCGTCGTGAGCTCGGGCTCGTCGTGGTAGCCCGAGGAGACGCTCGGCCCGCGGAAGCGGATCTCCCCGACCTCGCGGTCGCCGAGCACCCGCCCGTCCGGATCCACGATCTGCAGCTCGTGGCCCGAGAAGACGACGCCGCAGTCGACCAGCTCGCGGGCGTCACCGCCCTCGGCCTCCCTCGCGCTCCCTGCCTCGAGGGTGCGCGCGTCGACGGTGTCCGTCCGCAGGCCCCCCGTGGCGAAGGTGATCGCCAGCGTGGCCTCGGCCATCCCGTACGACGCCAGGATGGCACGCGGCTGGAAGCCGGCGGGCGCCAGCTTCGCGGTGAAGTCGCGCATCGTCCGGGCATGGATGGGCTCGGCACCGCAGCCAGCCCACGCGAGGCACGAGAGGTCGAGGCCCTCGACGTCACGATCCTTCACGCGCTTGGTGACGAGCTGGTACGCGAAGTTGGGCGCATAGGTGATCGTGCCGCGATGCCGCGAGATGGCCTCGAGCCAGATGCGCGGGGCGCGCACGAAGGACGCGGTGGGGAGGAAGACCACCGGGATGCGGGTGAACAGGGGCCCGATGACGAAGCCGATGAGCCCCATGTCGTGGAACAGGGGGAGCCAGCTCACGCCCTTGTCGCCCCTCGCGGGATCGGCGCGCAAGCCCTCGAGCATGAAGGCCTTCGAGTTGGCGGCGAGGTTGCCGTGCGTGACCCGGACGCCCTTGGGCCTGGAGGTGCTCCCGGACGTGAACTGGAGGAAGGCCAGATCGCCCGGGTCGGCCGGCTCCCACAGCGCGTCCTCCGCGTCGAGCGCGTCGATCTCGCCGACGCCGAGGAGCCCCGCGACGCGCGGCACGACGGGCTCCACGAACGGGCGCGTCGCCGATGACACGACCGCGAACCGCGCGCCGGCCGCGTTCGCGATGTGGGCGAGCGTGTCGTGGTAGCCGTCCACGTTCTTGAACGAGAGGTGGGGGTAGATGGGCACCGGCACGGCCCCGGCGAGGATGGCGCCGAGGAACGCGCGGACGAAGTCCTCCCCGTCCGGCAGGACGAGCGCGACCCGCTCGCCCCGGGCGACCCCTCGGTCGCGAAGCGCCCGGGCCGTCCGCGCAGCGCGGGCGCCGAGCTCCGCGAAGGGGACGTGGCGCTCGGTGCCGTCGGGCTTCACGAACGTGAAGCCGAGGACGCGCTCGTCTGCAAGGCGAGCGACCGCCTCGGTGAGCGTGGGGGCAACTGTGACAGGGTGCGTCATCGAGCTCGAGGCGGACGTGGGGTTAACCCGGGATCCCACCTCGCGCAAGCATCGAGAGTTGCGTAAGTTTCTGTGCAGCGAAGGGCCCTTCGCACGCCCCGCCGGTCGCGGTTTACGCCGTCGTTTCGAGCGGGTATGAGAGCCGCGTGTCGCGGGTCTTCATCACCGGCGTGGGCGTCGTGAGCTCGATCGGGCTCGGTCGGTCGGCGTTCTTCGCGTCGCTCGAGGCGGGGCGCTCGGGGATCACGCCGGTGACCTCGTTCGACGCCGAGCCGCTCGGGCGTACGTTTGCGGGAGAGGTCCGGGGCTTCGTCCCGACGGACCACCTCACGCGGAAGGAGGCCCGGCTGATGGGCCGCTGCTCGCAGATGGCGGTGGCCGGGGCGCGCATGGCGACGCGCGACGCCGGCCTCGACGACGCGTCGCTGGCGGGCCCGCGCACCGCGGTCGTCCTCGGCACCACGATGGCCGACGCCGACATGCTCGAGCTGATGGACCACGCGTTCATCGTCGACGGCGAGCGCGCGGTCCGCCCGCCGTGGGTGCCGCGCTTCGCCCCGAGCCTGCTCCCCATCCACGTGGCGCGCGCGTTTGGCGCGGAGGGGATGACCCTCACGCTGCCCGCCGCGTGCGCGGCCGGGAACTACGCGATGGGCTTCGCGGCGGATCTCATCCGGGGTGGCCGCGCCGACGTGGTGATCACGGGCGCGTCGGAGCTCCTCCAGAAGCTGCAGTACGCCGGCTTCGTGCGTCTGCAGGCGATGGCGCCCGAGCGGTGTCAGCCCTTCGACCTGAACCGGCAGGGGATCATCCTCGGCGAGGGCGCAGGGATCCTCGTCCTCGAGTCCGAGGCGCGCGCGGTCCGCCGGGGCGCGAGGCCGCTCGCCGAGATGGGCGGCGTCGGGATGACGTGCGACGGGCACCACATCACGCGACCCCACCCGGAGGCCGAGGGCAGCGTGGATGCGATGCGGCAGGCGATCGCGCGGTCGGGCATCGGGCCCGAGAGGATCGACTTCGTGAACGCCCACGGCACGGGCACCCGCGCGAACGACGTCGCGGAGACCAAGGTGATGCAGCGGGTGTTCGGCGAGCGCCGGGTGCCCATCTCGAGCATGAAGAGCATGCTCGGGCACTGCATGGGCGCTGCGAGCGCGCTCGAGGCGATCGGCTGCGTCTTCACGCTCGAGACGGGGATCTACCCGCCCACCATCGCCTACGAGACGCCGGATCCGGAGTGCGACGTCGCCCTCGTGGCGAACGTGGCGCAGCGCGGGCCGCACGACGTGGTCCTCAACAACTCGCTCGCGTTCGGCGGGTACAACTCGGTGGTCTGCCTCGCGCGGCCGGGGGTGCTGCCGGGATGAGGCCGCGCCCGATCACCGGCTGGGCGGTCGCGTCCGCGCTCGGCCCCACGCTGCCGGACTTCCTGCGAGGGCTGCGCGAGGGTACCCCCCTCCGGAGCCGGCCGCGGCCGCCGTCCCAGGCGCTCCCCAAGGAGCGGTGGCCAGAGACCCTCGCGTTCGAGATCCCCGGGTTCGATCCCTCCGAGACGCTCGGGGACAAGGGGCTCCGCTCGCTCGATCGCCTCACCAAGCTCCTCGTCGTCGCGGCACGGGCGGCCCTCGCAGACGCCGGCATCAAGCGCGACGGCGAGTTCGTGGCCCACTCGCCAGAGTCCGCCGGTCTCGTCGCGTCCAACGCCTACGGGAGCCTCGAGGCGATCGACGAGCTCCACCGCGTCGCGACGCTGGAAGATGCAAGATACATCAATCCGTCGCGGTTCCCCAACACGGTGAGCAACACGGCGAGCGGCTACGTCAGCATCTGGGAGGGCCTGCGCGCGCTCAACGTCACGGTGTCCTCCGGCAACCCGGGCGGCCTCGACGCGGTGCTGGTCGCCGACACGCACCTGTCCGCGCGGCGCGCCGCGTGCGTCGTGACCGGCGGCGCGGAGGCGATGAGCGAGGCACTCTACGTGGGCTGGCGCAAGGTGGGGATGCCCACGACCGTGCCGCTCGCCGAGGGCGCCGCGCTGTTCGTGCTCGAGGACGCGGACATGGCGACGGCGCGCGGCGCGCGCGTGCGCGCGCACGTGCTGGGTCACGGCGCCGCGTTCGGACAGCCGGAGGGCCACGCCCTGTTTGGCACGAGCACGAGCGCGCTCGCTCGCGCGATCGCTCAGGCGCTCGAGGACGCGGCGACCGATGCGCGCGACGTGGATCTCGTGCTCGCGGGCATGGGAGGCTTCTCCGCGTACGACGAGATCGAGCTCTCCGGCATCACGCGCGTGCTCGGACCCGACGTGGCCGTGGCGGCGCCGAAGCGCCTCCTCGGCGAGACGTTCGGCGCCGCGGCGGCGCTGTCGATGGCGGCCGCGCTGGCCTGGATCGGCGAGGAGATGCCCGTGCCGCTGGTCCGCGGCAGGCTCGCGGGCCGGCCGCGCCGCGTGCTCGTGACGGAGCTCGGCTTCTACGGCAACGCGTCGGCGGTGCTCCTCGGTGCTCCGTGACCCAGGCTTCGGGGGGCCGGGAGGCCCCCTCGGCTCCCCGGGTGGATGCCTGTGAGGGTGTGCTATGCAGCACGCCCGGAGAGGACCGGAACATGAGCTGGATCGACGAAAAGGCCCACAGGGAGCTCGCCCGCATCCGCGAGGCCCGCGAGAAGCAGGTGTACCCGTACTTCCGCGAGTTCGAGGCGGGAGGCCTGCACACCTCGATCGCGGGCAAGCCCGTCGTCAACTTCAGCTCCAACGACTACCTCGGCCTGACGAATCACCCGAAGGTCAAGGAGGCGGCCAAGCACGCCATCGACAAGTACGCGTGCGGCCTGTCGAGCTCGCGCGTGCAGGCGACGACCACCGAGCACGTGGCCCTCGAGCGCAGGCTCGCCGCGTGGTTCGGGTTCGAGCGGTGCCTCACGTTCACGACGGGCTACCAGGCGATGCTCGGCGCGCTCATGACGCTGGCCGACAAGGACACGACCATCATCCTCGACAGCCTGTCGCACGCGTGCATCCTCGACGGGACGTTCCTGGCTGCAGGCGTGCCGGGCAAGGCACCGGAGATCCGCTTCTTCAACCACAACTCCTCGAAGAGCCTCGAGCGCATCCTGAAGACGCGGGAGCGCCCCAACGCGATCGTGGTCGTCGAGGGGATCTACTCGCTGGACGGCGACACCGCGCGCCTCGCGGAGTTCGTGGAGATCTGCGGTAGGTACGACGCCGTGCTCCTCGTCGACGACGCCCACGGCACGGGTACGCTGGGCAAGCGCGGCACGGGGATCCTCGAGGACATGGGCCTCGAGGGGAAGGTGCCGGTCGTGATCTCCACGTTCTCGAAGACATTCGGCGGGATCGGCGGCATCCTCCTCGGCTCCGGCGAGGTGGTCGAGCTCGTGCAGCACACCGCGCGGAGCTTCCTCTTCAGCGCGTCCTTGCCGATCCCGATCGTCGCGGCGGCGAGCACCATCCTCGACATGCTCGAGGCCGACGGACCGGCCCTGGTGGCCGAACTCCACCAGAAGGCACGCTACATGCGCGACGCCCTCGTGCGCATCGGCTTCGACCTGGGCGCGAGCAACACCCACATCATGCCGGTGATGTGCAAGGACGAGCGGAAGACGCTGTTCATGCACATCGCGCTCCTCGAGTGCGGCATCCTGATGGTGCCGATCACCTACCCGGCCGTGAAGCAGGGGGAGGAGCGGCTGCGCGTGAACGTGACGCGCGGGCACACGCAGGAGGACATCGACCGGGCGATCGGGCTGCTCGAGACGTACGGCGACGCGTTCTTCGTGCTGTCGGGCGAGGAGATCGGGCCGCTCGAGGCGGACGCCTAGCATGGGCGCCTGCCGCACCCGCGCGCGTGCCACGCTCCGGACGTGGCAGCAGGCTGGCCGGATGCACCGCTCCGTCCTCGGAACCGTGGTGGCCGTCGTCCTCTCGGCGTGCTCCGACCCGGCCACCGACGTCCCGGCGTCGCCGCCGCCGGACGCTGAACGCGACGGCGGGCACCGTCCCGACGCGACGACGGCCTCGCGCGACGCGGCGACGGCCTCGCCCGACGCCGCGGACGCCGGGAGCGCCGCACCCGAGCCCTGCCCGGCGGCCTCGACCTTCCGCTACGCGTGCGACGGTGCGAGGCGCGTCCGCTGCGTCGACGGCTTCCTGCAGAAGGAGACATGCACGTTCGGATGCATCGAGCCCGCGGCGGGGACCGACGCGGCGTGCTCGTGCGGCACCAACCTCGGTTTCACGCGATGGAACTGCACCTCGGGCGATCTCCACGCGTGCCCGGGCGCGGCGATGTACGCGACCCGCTCCTGCGGCGGGCGGGGATGCGACGTGGCCGCGGCCGGCGTGGACGATACGTGTACACCGCAGGCATCGACGCTCGCGACGGTCCTCGCGAAGCTCGGCCCCGAGTGCGGCGCGTTCTCGCCGGGCACGACGTGCGGGATCGTGGTCCGCGACCTCACGGCGAACGTCAGCGCGAGCTGGCGCGGCGACGCCCCGTACGTGAGCGCGAGCTCGGTGAAGGCCATGTGGGTCGCGGCCGCGCTCTACGATCGCACCATCGCCGACGTGAGCCCGTTCGCCGACGCCATCTTCCGGAGCTCCGACAACTCGGCGTCCGGCAAGGTGATCGACCTCCTCGCGTCGCCGGCCCGGGTCAACAGCTTCATGTGGAACGACGCGGCGCTCGCCTCGAGCGGCTTCTGCCGCTGGAACTACGAGAAGGCGCGCAACGCGAGCAACTGCCCGAGCCGGATGGGCGGCGACAACTTCTTCACGGCCTCCGACGCCGTCTCCTTCCTCGCGCGGGTCCACGATCGGAGCCTGCTCGGCAAGGACAGGACCCAGGCCCTCGTGGGCTGGATGCTGCTCTCGCCCCGCTCGGGCTACGGCGGATGGCTCGGGACGCAGATCCCCGCGGCCGCGAGGGCGACCCTGCGCCACAAGGCCGGGTGGCTGCCGCCGAGCGCGGTCCCCGGCTACAGCAACTCGAACGACATCGGCCTCGTGGACGCCGCGAACGGGCACACCTACGCGGTGGCGTTGCTCATGAGCGGTGGGACGAGCTACGACGCGAAGCAGCTCCCCGTCATGGAGTACGCCTCGTGCGTCGTGTTCCGTGCCGTGTCCGGTGAGGCGGACGCGTTCGCGGGTTGCACGCACCCCTGACCGTGCCCGGCGAGGCGACGGCGCTCGAGGTCGGGTTCGCGATGGACCAGGTGTACCTCGACAACGCGACGTTCGTCGGCCAGCTCGGTCTGTTTCCGAGCGGATCGCGGTACCGAGGTGGGCGCCCTGGGCGCCGAAGGGCGCCTAGACCCAATGCCGTTCGGATAAGGCATTCGTTCGAGCGAGGGTGCCCCCACCCGTCGCGCTTCGCGCGCGAAGAGGTTCCGTGGAGGCGGTGGGGCGCGCGCAGACCTCACCCCCGTCCCCCTGAGGAATCCCCTCATTTTCGAGCCCGCGCCCGAGCCCGAGCCCGAGCCCGATTCCGGCGCAACGAACCCGCGGTTCGTGCCGACTGGCGGGCATGGACGGGTTCGAACATGAGCGACTCGACGTCTACCGTGCGAGCATCGAGCGGGTGGCGGGGGCGGACCAGCTCGCGGACCGCCTTCCGAGGGGCGCGCCTACCTCAGCGATCAACTTCGGCGAGCTGTCGCCTCGATCCCCCTCAACATCGCGGAAGGCGCCGGGGAGTTCGCTC
>SXNL01000392.1 GCA_005777185.1 Myxococcales bacterium | reverse complement strand
GCGCGGCGGCCACCACGGGCGCACCCGCCACGCCGGCGGCGCCCACGAGCGCGGCGCCCGCGGCGACGACTTCGGCCAAGCCCGCGACGCCGCCGGCCAAGCCCCCGGCGAAGAGCGGCGCGCAGTCCAGCTGCGGAGCTGGAACCTGCTCGGCGAAGAAGTAGGGCGGGCGATCACCGGGGTCGGCCTCGGTCTCCGGTGGGAGTTCCTCGAGGAGCTCCTCCGGGACCGGCCGGCGCTCGATTTTCTCGAGATCTCTCCCGAGAACTACATGGGGAGGGGAGGGTACTACGCCGACGCGCTGGCCGCGGCACGCGAGGCGTACCCGATCGTGACGCACGGGCTGACGATGTCGCTCGGCGGCTTCGATCCGCTGGGCGACGCGTACCTCGACGGCCTCCGAGGTCTGCTCCGCGACGTGGGTTCGCCCTGGCACTCCGATCACCTCTGCTTCGGGAGCGTGGACGGGAGGTCGTTGCACGATCTGTTGCCGCTCGCGCTCACCACGGAGACGGCGCGGCGCGTCGCCGATCGCGTGAGGCGGGCGGAGGACGCGATCGGCGTCCCGCTCGCGGTCGAGAACATCAGCTTCTACACGCACCCGGGACGCCGCGAGATGCGCGAGCCTGCGTTCGTCTCCGAGGTCTGTCGCCTCTCCGGCTGCGCCCTCGTGCTCGACGTGAACAACGCGTACGTGAACTGCCAGAACTTCGGCCTCGACCCGGATGCCTGGATGGCGGAGGCGCCGCTCGACAGGGTCGTGCAGATCCACGTCGCGGGACACGAGCGCGTGGCGGACGAGGACGGCGCGCCTGGCGACACGGTGATCGTCGACACCCACGGCGCCCCGGTCTGCGATCCGGTGCTGGCCCTCCTCGAGCGCGTGCTGCGTGTGACCGGTCCGGTCCCGGTGCTGCTCGAGCGGGATCAGTCCATCCCGGCGCTGCCTGTGCTGCTCCGGGAGGTCGCGGACCTGAAGGCGATCTGGCTCCGCGCGCGGGAGGCGCATGGCCGTGGCTGATCTCGCGATGCAGCGCGCGTTCGCCGAGGCCTGCTTCGGCGACGACGAAGGGGCGGCCGACGCCGGGGGTCTACCGAGCGTCCTCTCGCGGGCCGGTGTCTCCGGGGACGACATGGCGGCGCTCGTGGCGGAGCGCCCGCGCATCTGGCTGTACCGCCGCCTCGTGCGCGGCAACGTGACCGACGTGATCGGCCGCATGATGCCGCGCGCGCGAGTGCGCATGAACGAGGCGGCGGACCACGCCTTCGAGCGCGGGATGGCCGCCTTCCTGCGGGAGCGCGCGCCGCGCACGCACCACCTCCGCGACGTGCCGATGGAGTTCCTCGCGTTCGCGGCGCCGAGGTGGAGGGCCGATCCACGGGTGCCGGCCTACACCGTGGACCTGGCGACGTACGAGCTGTGCGAGTTCTCCCTCGGCGTCTCGTATTCCCCCCCGCCGACCGCACCGCCGGGCGAGGTCGTCGTCGATCGGCCGCTGTCGTTCGTCGAGGCGAAGGCTCTCGTCTCCCTCGAGCACGCCGTGCACCGCCTGCCCGAGGGCGAGGACGATCGCACGGTCCCGGAGGCGTCGCCTGCGACCCTCCTCGGCTACCGCGACCCGGCCCACGCGATCCGCTTCCTCGAGCTCTCGCCGCTCGCGTCGCGCATCCTCGCCCGCCTCTTCGACGGGGAGCCCCTCGAGCGCGCGCTGCCGGCGGCGTGCGCGGACCAAGGAACGCGCCTCACGGACGAGATCCTCGCGAGCACGGCGGTCCTGCTCGCGGATCTCGCCGATCGTGGCGTGTTCCTCGGGTCCAGCGAGTCCTAGTTCTTCGCCTGGGCGGCCGTGATCTGCTCGAACTCGTGCTCGAAGTGGGTCACCTGATCGCGCACGATCTTCTGGTTCCCCTCGTTCATCTCGCTCGACTCCGCCGTGGAGAGGTCCTCCATCTGGCGCAGGATCTCGTGCAGCTTGTCGCAGATCACACCGAGCTTGTCCCGGTCGACCTTGCTGCGGTCCTTGCCCGCGTAGCCGGTCCGGTACTCCTCGAACAGCTCGTTCGCAGCGCCGCCGAGCATGCCCATGAGGTCCTCCATCTTGGTCTGGCGGCGGGCCGTGCGGATCTCGGTGAGCTCCGTCCGGTACATCTCGAGCTGGGAGCGGACGATCTCGGTGTTCTTGCGGTTGAACTCCGCGTCGAGCCCTCCGTCGGTGAGCCGTTGCATCCGGTCCTCGAAGATCTCCAGGTTGTCGATGATGCGGACGAGCAGGGCGGGCCGGCGCGTCGTGCGCGGGGCTCCGGCGAAGTGGGCACGGTAGAGCGCGAAGGCGTTGTTGGCGAGCGTCGCCAGGAGGTTCGCGCGGTCCTCGGGCGTGCCGGTCGTCTGCGCGGTCGAGATCGCCTCGGCCTCTGCGCGGTACATCTTGATGTTCTTCCGCACGAGCTCGACGTCCCCGGCGAAGGCGGGCTTCGGCGTGGGCCCCGCGAGCTCGGTCATGCCCGCGTCGACCTTCACCAGCTCGTCGATCAGCTCCTCGAGAAGCAGCGCGTCGCGCGTGCTCCTCGACTGCCCCGCGAAGTTGCGCACGTAGCGCGCGAAGACGAGGTTCGCGCGCGTGGCGAGCACGCTGAACGGCTCGAACTCCGGGCCAGCCTCCTTCGCCTGCCGGATCGCGCGGAGCTCTCCCTCGTACATCTCCACGACGCGACGCGCCTCGTCGGAGACGGCGCCGAGCTCTCGCCCGCGCGCGCCCTCGGGGATCGCGTCGACCTGGGCCATCACCTCCCGCGCGCCCCGTAGCATGCGCTCGAGCAGCGCGACGTCCCGCGTCTGCCGGGACTGGCCCGCGAAGTGCTCCTCGTACTGCGCCTGTAGCTTCTCCAGATCCTTCGTGAGCCGATCGTGCAAGGCCATGCCGCCCCGTTACCTCAAACGGGCGAGCGTGTCACGGGCTCACGGATCCACGGGGAACGCGAAGCGGGAGGTCTGCCCGTCCTCGAGGGTCACGCTCGCGTGCTTGATCTTGGCCCGGCGATCGGGCGGCTGGCACTCGAGGTGGTGGGCCCCCGCGGGCAGCTCGAGCACGGGGAGGGGCGTCGGGCCCTTCACGACGCCGTCCACCGAGACGGTGCACCATCCGGGCGCGGCGGTGACGAGGAGGCGCCCCACGGGCTTCGGCGCTGCGGCCTTCTGCGGCGGGAGCGAGTCGAAGGCCACCACGGGGGGCTCGTGGGAGGTGCCGGTCGGCGCGGGGGGCGTCGTCACGGGCGCCTCGACCGGCTCCGTCGTCACGGCCTCCGCGCGGCGAGCGCGCAGCGCCACGGACAGCACGACGCCCAGGAGCGCGCCCACGAGCACGACCGCCACCCCGGCGCCGACGAGCACGACGGAGCGAGGGTTGAGGCGCGCCTGCTGGGTGAGGCTGATGGACGCGTACGACGGGCTCGGCGTGCCGCCCTGGAGCGCGGGATCCTGGGGGGGAGGGCGATCGCTCGGGCGGACCACGGGAAGCGCGTGGGTGGCGTCGGGATCGTGCGTGGACAGGGTGGTCTGCTGGGGCGGGAGCCGGAAGGGGCACGCCTCGAGCTCGGGGAGCAGGTTGTAGAGGCGCTCCGCGATGACCTCGAAGGTGACGGTACGGCGCGCCTTGTCGGGCTCGAGGCACGTGTGGACGATCGCGCGGAGCGAGGGGGGCATGTGGGGCGCGTGGAAGTCGACGCTCCTCGGTGGCTTCGTCGCGATGTTCACGATGAGCTGGTTGAAGTTGAGGCCTTCGAAGGGTCGGATCCCGGTCAGCGCCTCGAACAGGATCACGCCAAAGGCGAACACGTCGGTGCGCCCGTCGATCTGGCCATCGCCGCGCGCTTGCTCCGGGCTCATGTAGAGCGGCGATCCGAGGACGGTCCCCGCCACGGTCAGGGCGTGGTTCGCCTCGGTCTGCTCCAGGAACTTCGACACGCCGAAGTCGAGCAGCTTCGGCTGGGCGGCGCCGGACTTGTCCTTGTGCAGGAAGATGTTCGACGGCTTGAGATCGCGGTGGATCACGCCGCTCCGGTGGGCGGCAGCCAAGGCGCGCGCCACCTCGACCATCACGAACGCGAACTCGTGCAGCGACATCGGCGGATGCTGCCGCCGAAGCGCGACCTCGAGCGGGACGCCCGTCAGGAGCTCCATGACGAGGAAGAGGTTCCCCGCCTCGGTCTGTCCGACGTCGAGGATGTCGATGATGTTCGGGTGGTTGATGCGTGCGGTGACCTTGGCCTCGTTGAGAAAACGCGTGGCCGCCTCGGCGTTCTTGGCGGCGCCCGGGTTCAGGAACTTGATCGCGAACTCGCGCTCCGTGAACGTGTTGGTCGCCGACCAGACGGTCGCCATCCCCCCGCTGCCGAGCAGCTGGTTGAGGCGATACTTTCCGGCGATGATCTGACCCGATTGCATGACAGCTGCTTCCCCCCCGCTCCCTTTCGATACTAGGACCCCTCGCGCCCGCTGGCTAAATCGTCAGGCCACCGTCGATGACGAGGGTATGGCCGGTCACGAAGCTCGCCGCGTCGCTCGCGAGGTAGAGCGCCCCCCCGGCGATCTCGTCGGGGACGGCGTACCGCCGCTGGGGGGTCCTGCGGATGACCTCGTCGAGCAGGGCCTCGTTCTCGAGGATCGCCCCCGCGAACCGCGTGTCGACGAAGCCGGGGGCGATGGCGTTGACGCGAATCTTGTTGGCCGCGAGCTCGTACGCCAGCGTCTTGGTCATCGAGACGACCGCGGCCTTGGTCATCGCGTAGACGCCCTGGAGGGGCGAGGCCGTGAGGCCCGCGACGCTCGCGACGTTGATGAGGCTCCCCCCGACGTCGCCGTCCTTGTTCGCCCGCGCGCGGAGGTGCCGGACCACCTCACGGCACATGAAGAAGTAACCCTTGAGGTTGACCTCGAACGTCTTGTCCCACGCGCCCTCCCCGACGTCGATCATGGGGCCGAAGTACGGGTTCGTCGCCGCGTTGTTCACGAGCACGTCGACCTTGCCGAAGCGCTCCACCGCCTGCGCGACGAGGGCCTGGCAGTCGGCTTCCTTGCCCGTGTGCGCCGCGAGCGCGAGGGCGTCGCCGCCGATGGAGTCCGCGACCGGCCGCAGGCCCTCGATCTTCCGGGCCGCGAGCACGACCTTCGCGCCGCTCGCGGCGAAGGCGCGTGCGATCGCCTCGCCGATGCCACGGCTCGCTCCGGTGACGATTGCGACCTTGCCTGTGAGATCGATCGAGGCTGCCATCGGGCTCCGCATAGCACGGAACAGACGCGCATGACGGAAGATGTGGCGCCATGTACGTGTCGCAGCGTCTAGGCGGGCGCGAATGCGCCGAGATCGCGGAAGCGCGCGTATCTGTTGGCGATGAGCTCGTCCGGGCGCAGGCCGTCGAGCGACTCGAGCGCGCGACGCAACGCGTCATCGACGAGGCGGGCGGCCGCATCGACGTCCTGGTGGGCGCCGCCAGCCGGCTCTTCCACGATCTCGTCGACCACGCGGAGCCGGAGCAGGTCGGGCGCCGTCATCTTGAGGCGATCGGCCGCGACGTCTGCCTTCGAGCCGTCCTTCCAGAGGATGGACGCGCAGCCCTCGGGTGAGATCACGCTGTAGGTGCCGTACTCGAGGACGTGAACCCGGTTCGCGACGCCGAGCGCGAGCGCGCCGCCGCTCCCACCCTCGCCGATGATGGTCGCGACGATCGGCACCGGCGCGCGCGCCATCACCGCGAGGCAGGCGCCGATGGCCTCCGACTGGCCGCGCTCCTCCGCCCCGAGTCCGGGGTACGCGCCCGGCGTGTCGATGAACGTCAGGATGGGCAGGCCGAAGCGTCCGGCGAGCTCGTACATGCGGAGGGCCTTGCGGTAACCCTCGGGGTGGGGCATCCCGAAGTTGCGGCGCACGTTCTCCTTCGCGCCGCGACCCTTCTGCTGGCCGACGAACACGACGCTCCGACCGTGGTGGCGCGCGAGCCCGCACACGATCGCGGCGTCCTCGCCGAACTTCCGATCCCCGTGGAGCTCCACGAAGTCCGTGAACAGACGCTCCAGGTAGTCCATCGCGTAGGGGCGGTTCGGGTGCCGTGAGAGCTGCACCTTCTGCCAGGCGGACAGATCGCGGAACAGCTCCTTGGCGAGGTGGTTGGCCTGCGCCTCGAGCGCGTGGAGCTCCGGCAAGAGCTGCGCGTCCTCGATGGCGAGCGCGCGCAGCTCGCGCACGCGCCCCACGAGGTCGACGACCGGCTTCTCGAACGGGAGAACGTAGGACGCCAACCCTACCCGACCTTCGCCACCGCGCTCGGCTTCTCCTTCTTCACGTTGAAGATGCGGAGCGGCTTCTCCTTGCCCTTGAGCGACGCCGGCGGGAGCTCGTCGACCTCGAACCGGGTGCCGAGGCGCGCGTGGGTGAACTCGCTGACGATGATCTGCCCGGAGAGCGCGATGCCGCACAGCCGCGCGCTGGTGTTGGCGGTGTCGCCCATGACGGTGTAGCTGAGCGCCTTCGAGCTCCCGACGTAGCCCGAGACGAGCGGACCCGTGTGCAGGCCTATGCCGACCGCGAGCGGAGGGTGCCCCCCCTCGACGCGGCGCCGGTTGAACTTGCCGAGGACCTGCATCTGATCGATGGCGCTCGCCACGGCGCGGCACGCGTCGTCCTCGCGCGCGACCGGCGCGCCCCAGACCGCCATGATGCCGTCGCCCATGAACTTGTCGAGCGTGCCCTCGTACTTGAACACCTGCTCGACCATGAGCTCGAAGTACTCGTTGAGCAGCTCGAGGATGACCCCGGCGGGCGCGCCCTCGCTCATCCGCGTGAATCCGCGGATGTCGCTGTTGAACACCGTGCACTCGGGGACGTGGATCCCGCCCTTCTTGATCTCGAGCTTGCCGCTGATGACCTGCTCGGCCACGTTGGGCGAGAGGAGGCGCGAGAAGCGCTCGCGCATGATCTCGTCCTCCTGGACCTTCTTGGTGAGGAAGAGGTTCTGGATGAAGATCGCGGCCTGGTTGCCGACCGCCGTGATGAGCTCGAGGTCCTTCTGCTGGAACTGCGCGAGCGACTCCGAGTCGAGCCAGATCGCACCGAGCACCTCGTTCTCGTGGAGCAGCGGCACCACGATGGCGCTCGAGATCCGGTTCAGGATCATCGACTTGCCCTTCGAGGCTGCGAAGTCCATCGACGCGTCGTGCGTCAGGACGCCGGCGCGCTCCTTGATGACGTGGGCGAGGATCGTGGAGCTCACCTGGATGGTCGCATCGCTCCCGTCGCGGCGATAGGCGGCGCGGTCGATGAGCGAGCCGTCGGGCTGGCGGAGGAGGATGACGCCGCGGTCGGCGTTGACGAACTTGAACAGCGCGTAGAGGATCTTGCGCAGCAGCGTGTCCAGGTCGCGCTCGAGGCCGATGTCGCGGGTGAGCTCCCAGGTGACGCGGAGCCGCTCGTAGTCGACCCTCAGCTGCTGCGGATCGGCGCGCACCTGGTCGAACGGGAGGAAGCCCTTGGTCTGGGCCGCGATCTGGCTCCCGATGGCGCGCGCCGAGTCGAGCATGTCGACGCGCGTGCCGCTCAGGTTCGGCTTCATCGGCTGCGCCGCGCGCTGGCTCATGGGCGGCCCGGCCAGCGGCGAGCCCGGCGGGAATGGCGGCCGCGCCTGCGAAGAAGGCTGCCCGCCCGGGTGGGGGGCCTGTCCCTGGGGTGCCGCGTGCGTCGCGGGCATCGCCGACGGGGGGCTCACGCCCGACCACCCCGAGGGCGGGACCCCCGGCTGGCCCGGCGTCATCGAGGCGCGCTGGTGGAGCGGGACCTGCTGCACCGCACCGGGCGAGACCGGGAGGTTGTGGTGGATCTCCGTGCCCGAGCCGTCGTCGTAGCGCGCCCGCGTGGAGCCGAGCGAGATCTCGTCGCCGTGCTTGAGCGGCATCTCGCCGCGGACACGCTCCCCGTTGACGTACGTGCCGTTCAGGCTCCCGAGATCTCTCAGGACGAACCCGGTGTCGCGCTGCTCGAGGATGCAGTGCTCCTTCGAGACGATCTTGTCGAGCAGCTGGATCGAGTTGTTGGGGTGCCGCCCCAGGCTGTTGATGGGGCGGAGCTCGATCGCTTGGGTGCCCTCGGCGGTTGCGAGGATGAGACGGGGCATACGGCTGCTTCATCGTAACGTGAATCCGCGCGTGCGGCCGAGAATTTCGGGTGCACAGGGAAACGGGCGTAATGACCGGCGTTTTTTGGGTTCGTTGTTCGGCTGGTGTATCGTTGTTACAACGAGGAATGGCAGAGCGAAGGAAGCCTCCCCAGCCGGCCATCACGGCCTCGACCCGCGGCGAGAAGGGGCGCTCGCGCGGGAGGAAGGTCACCCTCGAAGTGCCGCGTGAGGCTCGCGACCCCGACAGCCAGCCCGACGTCGCGCCGGCGCCCGCCGCTCCGCCCAGCCCGGGGTTCCCTGGGCCCCGCGACAGCACGTCCACCGGCCACGCGTGGAGCGAGCCCGATGCAGCCCGGGCCCAGGGCCGCGCGACGTGGCGCATCCCTCACACGGAGGTGACGCTCCACACCGATCCCGCCATGCTCCCGGAGCGGCCCGACGCCAGCAACGGCCTCTTCGAGCTCGCTTCTTCCGTGGCGCGCCGCGCGCTCGGCCTCGGGCTCGCGGCGCGCGAACCGAGCTTCCACGTGTTCGTCGCGGCCGAGCCCGAGGTGATGATCGAGGACGACGTCATCCGGTTCGCCGAGAAGTACATGGCGGGCCGGCCGTCCCCGCCCGACCTCGTCTACGTCCACGACTTCGATCGCCCGGAGGCGCCCAAGGCGCTCCTCTTGCCGACGGGTCGCGGTCCCTCGCTCGTCGCGGCGATGCATCACCTCATCGAGCGTCTCCGGGTCGACATCCCGCAGATCGGGAGCGAGGACGAGGTCCAGTCGGCCCAGCGCGAGCTCGCACGCGAGCTGGAGGCCCACAACAAGCAGGTCATCACGGGCCTGGAGACCACCGCGAGGACGCTCGGGTTCGGGATCCGCTCGGTGCAGGGCGGAATGCAGACGGTCCCCGTGCTGCACGGCAAGCCCGTGAGCCCCGAGCAGTTCGCGGTCCTCGACGAGTCGACGCGCAAGATGCTCGCGGAGGCCGAGGAGCAGCTCACCCAGGAGGTCGAGAAGGCCGCGCGGCTGGTGCGCGCCCCTGGGGCGCGCTTCGCGGCCGCGCGCGACGAGGCGTTCCAGCGCCTCGCGGAGGCCGCCATCGAGGGCGCCATGAAGGATGTCTTCGACGACTTCGACGCGTGCGGGACGCCGATGAAGGTCTACCTCGAGCAGGTCCAGTCCGCCCTGAAGGCGGACTGGGCCGACCTCGTCGAGCCGGAGAAGCCAGGGGATGAGGACGACGGACGAGACAAGGAGCTCCACGATCACGATCCGGAGCACGCGACCCGCCTCAACCGATTCAAGGTCAACCTGCTCGTGTCGAACGCGGAGGGGTCGCCACCGCCCGTCGTGTACGACACCAACCCGACGTACCCCAACCTGTTCGGATACCTCGAGCGCCGCGCCCGCTTCGGCGCGCTCTTGACGGACTTCACGCGCGTGCGACCCGGTTCGCTGCACCGGGCGTCGGGCGGGGTGCTCGTCGTGCGGGCCGCGGACCTCATGGCCGACCCGATCATCTGGGAGCGGATGAAGCGCGTGCTCCGCGAGCGTCAGATCGGCGCGGAGGATCCGCTCGGCCCGCTCGGGCTGTACGCGACGACGCTCCGCCCGGCGCCCGTGCCCATCCGGGTGCGCGTGGTGCTGGTCGGATCGCCGGAGATGTACGCCGCGCTCCTCGACGCCGACGCCGACTTCGCGGCGCTCTTCCGCGTGAAGGTCGAGGTCGAGCCCTCGATCCCCCGCACGAAGGATCGCCTGCTCGCGCTCGACGCCTACCTGATGGCCATGGCGAAGGAACGCGAGTGGGGCGCCTTCGATCGGGACGCGCGGGCGCGTCTGCTCGACCTGGCGACGCGCCTCGCCGGCGATCGGGACAAGCTGTCCTTGTTCCTCTCGCCGCTCGAGGAGACGGCCGCGTTCGCAAGCGCCCTCGCCGCGGGGCGCACCATGGAGACGGGTCGCGGCGACGAGCCCGACGAGGGCGTCGCGAGCTCGAACGGGACGCGCCTCGCGCGGCCGTTTCGCGCCTCGATCGCGCCCCCGTCGCGCAGCGTCGTCGCTCGCGAGGACGTGGAGGTTGCCTGGCAGGAGCGGCGCGAGCGCGCCGGCGCCGCCGAGCGCCACGTCCGTGAGATGGCCGTGCGGGGCGAGGTCGCTCTCGACACGACTGGGACGCGCACGGGCGTCGTCAACGGCCTCTCGGTCTACAGCGCCGGGGACGTCGAGTTCGGGCAGCCCATGCGGATCACCGCGGTCGTCGCGCTCGGGCGCGAGGGCATCATCGACGTCGAGCGCGAGGCGCAGCTCGGGGGATCCATCCACACGAAGGGCATGGCGATCGTCCGCGGGTACCTGTCACGGATGTTCGGGCAGGAGCGGCCGCTCTCGCTGCGTGCGCAGATCGCGTTCGAGCAGAGCTACGGCGAGATCGACGGCGACAGCGCGTCGAGCGCGGAGCTCTTCGGCGTCCTGTCCGCGCTCGCCGACGTCCCGATCGACCAGGGAATCGCCGTGACCGGGAGCGTGAACCAGCTCGGCGAGATGCAGGCGATCGGTGGCGTCTGCGCCAAGATCGAAGGCTTCTTCGACCTCTGCCATGCGCGCGGGCTCACGGGCTCGCAGGGCGTCCTGCTCCCGCGGGCCAACCTCCCGCACCTCGTGCTGCGCGAGGACGTCGCGCTCGCGATCGAGCAGCAGCGCTTCCACCTGTACGCCGTCGATCGCGTGTCCCAGGGCATCGAGACCCTGACGGGCGTGGCCGCGGGCGAGCGCGACGCGAGCGGGCGCTTCCCCGCGTGGAGCGTGTTCGGGCGCGTCGAGCGGCGCATCATCGAGATCGCCGAACGGCTGCGCGAGGCCGAGGCTCACGGGCACAGGGACGCGCTCGATTCCATGGAAGACGTCAGCGCAGCCGACCTCGGAGATGGCGGAGACTTCCGAGGCCGCTGACCGCGCCTTCTGGCGGCACCTCGTGCGCCCCGAGCTCGCGGGGCTCGAGGCCTACGTGCCTGCGTCGCATGCCGGGCTGCGGGCGAAGCTCGACGCGAACGAGGCGCCAGCCTGGTGCTCGGATCGGGTCCGCGAGCTCGTGCGCGAAGCGCTGGCGCGCGTGCCGCTCGAGCGGTACCCCGATCCGCGCGCCCTCGAGCTGAAGGACGCGCTCGCCTTGCGCGGCGCGCCCGCGGCGGGGGAGATCCTGATCGGCTCGGGCTCGGACGAGATCATCGCGCTGCTCTCGGTCGCCCTTGCCCGCCCGCGAGCCAGGAACCCTCAGGCCGTGATCCTCACGCCGACGCCGACGTTCGTCATGTATCGCGTGACGGCGCAGGCCCACGGGCTCAAGCACGCGAGCGTGCCGCTCGACCGTGACTGGGACCTCGATCTCGCGGCGATGGCGCGTGCCGTGGACCTCATGGCGCCGAGCGTGATCTACGTGGCGAGCCCGAACAACCCGACCGGCAACGCGATGACGCGCGCGCGGATGGCGGCTCTGGCGGCGAAGGCGCCCGGGGCGCTGGTCGTGATCGACGAGGCGTACGCCGAGTACCAGGGATCTTCCGTCCGCGATCTCCGGGCCGCCAGCCCGAACATCGCCATCCTGAGGACGGTCAGCAAGCTCGGGCTTGCAGCGCTGCGGATCGGCTGGCTGGAGGGCCCCGAGGACCTCGTCCGCGAGATCGACAAGGCGCGCCAGCCGTTCAACACGAGCGCCCTCTCGCAGGCGGTGGTGGCGGCGATCCTCCGCGACGGCTGGACCGAAGTGGGGGCCGCGGTGGGCGCCGTCGTGGTCGAGCGCGCCCGCATCTCGGAGGCGCTCGGGCGCATGCGCGACGTCGTGGTGACGCCGAGCTCGGCCAACTTCGTGTGGGTCCGGACCGGGCGGCCGGCCGAGGAGGTGCACGCCGCGCTGCTCGCGCGCGGGGTGCTCGTCCGCAGCTTCCACGCCGCCCAGGGGAGGATGGCGAACCACCTGCGGATCACGGTGGGATCCCCCCGGGAGAACGATGCGCTCCTCGAGGCGATGGTCGAGGCGACCGGAGGATGAACCCGTCCCGCGCGCGCGCTGTGCTCGTGCCCGCGCTCGCGGTGGTGCTCGCCGGATGCGGGCACGCGGGGCGCACGACCCGCGTGGTCGACGATCGGGTGCTGGTCGGTCGCGTCATCGACGCGGACGCGTACGCCGCGTTCCTGGAGGGGGTCCTCGCCGAGGAGTCGGGTGACCTCTCGGCGTCCCGACGGGCCTACGACCGGGCGCTCGCGTCCGACGACCAGGATCCGGAGATCCTCTCGCGGCGCGCCGAGGTGAGATGCCGTCTCGGCGATAACGCGGGAGGGATCGAGGACGTTCAGAGGGCGCTCGCGCTGGACGGACACTACGCGCCTGCGTTTCTCGCGCGGGCCCGCTGCGCCGCTGTCGTGCGTGACGGGCGGGTCCGCGACGACGCCGAGGCCACCGCACGCCGCCTCGACCCGGCGAACGTGACGCTCCAGACGGATGCGGCGGCGCGCGGCGAGGAGGACGGGGTGCGCGCCGTCACCCTCGCCTTCGAGGATCGCGCCGCCGCGTGGGAGGCGATGCTCACGTGGTCGGCGCGGCGAGCCAGCTTCGACGCCATGTGCCGGGCGGCCGAGAGGCTGGCCGCGATCGCCCCGGGGCGTCGGCGCGAGCTCTCGCGGTGGGTCGAGGAGCTGTCCGGCGTGGGCGAGCTCGACCTCGCGCGGCGGCTCGCCCTTTCCCTGGTCCTGCTGGAGGGTCCGCGCGTCTCTCCGCTCGTCACGCGCCTCGCGGTCGACAGGGCGATCGGCACGGGAGACACCGCGCTGGTGAGGCGAGCCTGCGTGCGTGGCCACGTCCCGCTCGCGGAGGCCGCTTCGAGGGCGTGGCTCCTCGGCGACGCGGCCACGGCGCGGGGGCTCCTCGCGCTCGCCGCGGCCGCCGATCCGGACGACCCAGGGATCTTCGCGGCGCGACTCGTCGCGGGCGACGCCACGTGGCGCCCTCCCTCCGGTACGGTGCGTCTCGGGCCGGCGACCTGGCTTGCGCTCACGAGAGAGATCACCCTCCGTGCCGGTGGGGAGGCGGCTCGCGCGTTCGCTCGCGGGGTGCCGTGCGAGGAGATCGAGGACGATCCGGTCCTCGTGCCGATCGCCGTGGATCTCGCGCTCCGCGGCGTGGATGTCGCGCTCCCGCCGTCCGGCGAGGTGATCCGAGCGGCGCGCGCGGGCGTGGAGCCGGTGGGGGACGGCTCCAACCTGGGGGCGCGGCACAGGCTCCTGTTCCTCTCGCTCTTCCCACGTCGGATCGCAGAGGCGGATCTCCTGGCCGCTCGCCTCGACGGCGCCGCGGGGAGGGACGCCGTCGTCACCGCCGCCATGCTCACGCGCGCGGGGCGCGACGGTGCGCCGATGACCGGTCCGTGGCGCGAGATCGGGCGCTTCGTGGGGGACCCCCTCGCCCTCGGCGCGATCGCCGCTCAGGCGCGCCGGTCCGGGGATCACGATCTCGCCCGTCGCGCGGCCGACGCACTGCGCCGCGTTGCGGTCACGGAGCGCGAGCGCGAGGCCAGCCTCTCGCGTTGACGCCCTCACCACAGATCGTCGCGCTGTCGTGCCGCACGCGTCGCATCGAGCGGTCGACGACCGGCTACATCTTCCGGTCGAGACGGTAAACGCGCGAGCCGTCCTCGTCCGGCAGGGGAGTGACGCGCAGCATCTCCAGCGCGATCTCCTTGACCTTGCCGTCCTTGCCCATGCGGAGGTGGAGGCGGTCGTCCTCGCTCTTGACGACCTCGCAGCGGCCGAACATGAAGTGGATGACGTGATCGCCGGCCTCCGGCACCGGCTGCTCCGCCTCCTCCGCCTTGAAGCGCGTGAGGCGCGGTGGGATGGCGCC
Organism: Myxococcales bacterium; assembly: GCA_005777185.1. GTDB lineage: Bacteria > Myxococcota_A > Polyangia > Polyangiales > Polyangiaceae > SXNL01. The sequence goes on along the minus strand of SXNL01000392.1, from coordinate 5,836 downwards.
GCCGGGCCCGCTGGGAGGGGCGGCGGGCCTCGGCGCGGAGGCATCCGCTACGGCCGTCGCGTGGGGCCTAGGTGCCACGTTGGAGACCGTGACGGTGATCGCCGCGGGCACCTCGCGCGAGATCGTCGGCCCGGATGGCGCAGCCGGCTCCGTGCGACCAGGCCCGATGCGCGCGAGCAGCCAGGGACCATCCGGGTGCGGTGCACGCTCGCCGTCCACGTCGTCGAGCGCCGTCACGAGCACCTCGAGCGCGCGAACGCGCGCCCGGACGATCTCGCCCGCGAACGTCTCGGGGCCCAGGTCCGTCTCCCGCGAGAAGAGGGCGCGGAGCCCGCAGGACACGTCGCCGTCGACCAGCCCCACGCTCCCTTCGAGGCCGACGACCTGGACGAGGCCCGCGAGGCGCCGGCGCGTCGGCCCGGAGGCGCTCACGAGCGCAACCTCCGCGTCCTCGATCACGCCGCTCCCGCGGATCCAGCCGCACGTCACGACCTCGTCTCGCAGCGCGCCGACGAGGGCCTGCGGCAGATCGGTGTCGTCGAAGCGGAAGAGGATGTGGCGGACGTTGCTCGAGGTCGCGCGGCTCACGGTGTCTTGCTCTCCTCGCCCACGCTCCGTGGAGGCGCGACGCCGCCGGGCCCGTCCGCGCGCGGAGGCGCGGTGGCCTCCCCGCCCGGGTGGTTGCAGCCGTCTCGCGGTCCGGGGCCCGGCGCCTGCGCCTCGTCGGGGCACCGGTCGGTGCGATCGAGGACGCCGTCGCGGTCGGAGTCGCGCCCGAGGGGCGCGAAGACGACGCCGAACGTGAAGCGAAACCGCGGGGTCGTGATCGCCGTCGCCGTCGGGAGCGCGCCACCGCCGGCGACCAATAACGAGAGATCGCCCGCCAGGAGCGCTGCGCTTCGCACGCCGACGGACCACTCGGCCGGGATGCTGACCGCGTCCGAGGGTGTGGTCACGATGCCGGTGTCCTTCTGCGTCGCGGTGGCTTGCTTGGCGAAGTTGAAGAGGGCGCGCGCCTCCGCGAGGATGGCGAGGCGCTCGCGCGGCAGGATGTCGTAGCCGACGCCGAGCCCCGACACGCCCTGCGCACCCACGCGCGCGCCGACGAGGTTGGTGGTGGGGCGGATGCGCGCGCCGATCTCCGCGCCGGCGAAGAGCCCGTGGAAACGGTAAGAGACGGCGGCGGTCGGCACGAAGACCGCCGTCCGCTCGCCGGCGAACTGGCTGCGGTCCCCCGTGGGCGCGGAGACTTCGAAGCGTGCTGCGGCCTGGAAGGCGTCCTTCCCCCGGATCTGCGTCGCCACGTCGACCCGCGGTCGCGGGAGCGCGTACACCACGCCGAAGCGAAGGTCGCGCGCGGTCGTCCCCTGGAGCTGGGCGCCGCCCGTGAGGGGGGAGAGGCCGACCCCTCGCTGGTAGAGCGTCACGGGCATGGCAACGTCGAGCGCGAGCTCGTTCGTGAGGCCGTACGTCCACAGGAAGTTCCCGTTGACCTGCTGATCGACGGCGTACTGATCGCTGCCGCCCTGGCCCGGGGTCGCCACGCGCAGGACGATCGGCCGGTTCTGCCAGGTGGTGACGAGGCCGAAGCCGACCTGGCCCTTGGCGACCGTCTCCGTGCCACCGATGCTCGCGAAGCGCTGGGGTCCGGCGTGCGGCCACAGCGTGTCGCTGTTGATGCACGTGGAGATCGCCGGTCGGCTCGGGTCGCTGCAGTCGGCGGCGCGCGCTGCGCCGCCGACCGTCACGAGTGCCGCCAGGCTGGCGGTCGCCGTCATCGCCTTGCCCATGAACGCCGGCACCTTATCAAACCCGCCGGCGATGCCGCTGTGTTTTCGCCCCGTGGCCCGCACGCCGCGGTAATCTGCCCGCGGCATGAAGGTGACCGTGGCAGCGCCCCTCGTCCTCGGGAGCCGATCGCCTCGCCGACTGGAGATCCTCATCTCCCTCGGCGTCCCCTGCGAGGTGCGTCCCGCGGACGTCGACGAGGCGGTCGCCGTCGACGAGCCGGCGGGCCCGTATCTCGAGCGCGTCTGCGCAGCCAAGCTCGCCGCCGCCGGGGCCGCGCTCGGCGTCCCGCGGGTCGTGCTCGTGGCGGACACCTCCGTCATCGTGGACGGTGACATCCTCGGGAAGCCCGCCAACGCGGAGGAGGCAGCCGCGATGATCGCGCGCCTCGCGGGCCGCAGCCACGAGGTGTGGACGCGTTTCGCGATCGGGGCCTCCAGCGACCGAGAGGCGGAGGCCCGGCGACGTGAAGCTGCCGATCTCCTCCACGCGGAGACCGTACGAACCCGCGTGGCCTTCCGCGCCCTGTCGGTGGGGGCGATCCGTCGCTACGCGGCGACCGGCGAGGGGCTCGACAAGGCCGGCGCGTACGCGATCCAGGGCAAGGGGTCCGGGCTGGTGTCACGGATCGAGGGTTCGTACACGAACGTCGTCGGCCTCCCCGCGTGCGAGGTCTCGGTGGCGCTCGAGCGGCTCGGGCTGTTTCCTTGAGGGACACCGCCCTGGTCGGCGCCGCCGCCTTCGTCGTGCGCCTCGCGGTGACCGCGCGGTGGGGCGGGGCCTTCCCGCCCGCGGGCGATGCGATCTACTACGAGCGAATCGCGCGGCGCATCGCAGCGGGAGAAGGGTACACGTGGGTGTGGGGGGACGGCGCGGTCACCTACGCCGCGCACTATCCGGTCGGATACCCGGCGCTGCTCGGCGCCGTGTACGTGCTGCTCGGTCCCGGGCCGCTCGCCATCGGCCTCCTGGACGCGGTGCTCGGCTCCCTCGGCGCCGGCGGGATACATCGACTCCTCCGGAGGGTGACGTCGGCCCGCTGGGCGCTCGCTGGCGCGCTCTTCGTGGCCGTCCACCCCGCGTTCGTTCCGTACACGCTCGCGGCGATGACCGAGGGGCCGACCACGGCGCTCCTGTGCGTGGCGGCCGGCATCGCGACGCACGTGGACGGCTTGCGCGCCCGCCGGTTCGCGTGGGCCGTCCCGATCGGTCTCACGCTCGGCCTCGCCGTGCTCGTGCGCCCGCAGTCCCTCGTCCTCGCGCCGCTCGTCGGCCTCGTTGCGTTTCAGCGCGACGGCTGGCGCCGTGCGTGCCGCGCGGGCGCCGTGTCGTTCGCGATGGCCCTCGTCGTGTGTGCGCCGTGGACCGTTCGGAACTGCGCGCGGCTGGGCACCTGCGCGCTCGTGAGCGTCAACGGCGGATGGAACCTCCTCATCGGCGTCCAGACGACGACCGGCGCGTGGGGCGAGGTGGACGTGCCCGTCGCCTGCAGGACGGTCTGGGACGAGGCAGCGAAGGACGCCTGCTTCGGCCGAGCGGCCCTCGATCAGATCCGGGAGGCGCCGGGCGCCTGGCTCGCCCGCGCGCCCGCGAAGTGGGCCGTCACGTGCGACTACCTCGGCGCGGCGCCCTGGTACCTCCACGCGTCGAACCCGGAGCGCTTTCCCCTCCGCTCGAAGGCCGTCCTCGGCGCCGTGGAGACCCTGGCGACGCGCCTCGGCGTCGCCGGGGCTCTGGTCGCCGTCGCCCGTGCGCCGGGGCTCAGGCGGCGTGCGCGCCAGGTCCTGTGCGCGCTCGGCCTCGTCTTCGTGGTGGCCGGACCGCGCGACGTTCTTCCCTGGGGGGGACTCGTACCCCACGCCTGGCCGGCGTATCTTTTCCTCGCCCTCGCCCTCGCGGTCTCGCTCCGGCGCGGAGGGTCCGTGCTGGCGTGGATGGCCGCGGGCGTCGTCGTCGCGACCTTCCTGCTGCACGGCGTGTTCTTCGGCGCGGGCCGGTACGGCCTCGTGTTGGTGCCCTTCACCCTTGCGCTCGCCTTCGCGCGTGACATATTCCCCTCCGTCGACGCCGATCAGACGATCGTCGGCGGGGTGGCCCCGAGAGGTTCCACCCCGCGGGAGGAAAGTCCGAGCTCCGCAGGGTACGATGCCGGGTAACGCCCGGTGGTGGAAACACCAAGGACAGTGCAACAGAGAGAGACCGCCGGACGGCGCCGGGACCCGAGGGGGGCCGAGAGGCCCTCTTCCCTGGACCTGCTCCGGTAAGGGTGAAACGGCGGGGTAAGAGCCCACCGCGCGCCTGGCAACAGGCGCGGCTAGGCAGACCCCATCGGGAGCAAGGCCATGTAGGCGAGCATCCTCCGCGCGTTCCGGTTCGCCGGGCGCGAGGAGGGTAGGGCGACCCGTCCAAGCGCTCGCGGGTAGGCTGCTTCAGGCCGCCGGTGACGGCGGTCGTAGAGGACTGATCGTCACCCCGGCGGGGGCAACCGCGCCGGGACACAGAACTCGGCTTACGAACGACGTCGACCCGGCCGCCCGGAGCATCTCGCTCCGGGCGGTCGTGTTTGTGCGTTTTGCTCGCCCTCTGGCGGCGCGCTGTCTGTTAGGCTCGCCTTTTCGTGGGTCGAGACGAAGAGCTGGTGCGCGAGGCGAACGAGCGCTTCTACGAGTCCCTGCGACTGGGCGATCTCGATCGCATGATCGCGGTGTGGAGCTCGCGCGAGGAGCTCTGCTGCGTCCACCCTGGGTGGGAGGAGCCCCTCGTGGGCCGCGCCGCGGTCGTCGACAGCTGGGAGCGCATCTTCGCGCACGGCGGCAAGGTCCACGTCGAGTCGGAGGACGAGCACGTGGTGGTCGCCGGCGACACGGCGATCGCGATCCTGATCGAGGAGGTCTACGACGGCGATGGCGTCGTGGTGGGTGCGGCGCAGGCCACCAACGTGTTCGTGCGTGAGCCCGGAGGATGGTTCATGATCCACCACCACGCCTCGCCCCTGCTCCGAAAGCGCGCCGGGCGATCGCGACCGCCCGGCCCGGTCACCCTGAACTGATCGCGAGCGCGAGCGCGGCGGTCCCGCCACGCGTGTGCTATGAGCCTCGCGTGGCGAATCTCACGGACGCGCTCGCGAGCATCCTGGAAGAGCGCATCATCCTCCTGGACGGGGCGATGGGCTCGATGCTCCAGCGCTACACCCTGGGCGAGGACGACTTCCGCGGCGAGAGGTTCGCGGGGCATCCTCACGATCTGAAGGGCAACAACGATCTGCTCGTGCTCACGCGCCCGGACGTGGTGACGGAGATTCACGACGCGTACCTCGCCGCGGGGGCCGACGTCATCGAGACGAACACGTTCGGCGCGAACCGCATCTCGCAGGCCGACTACCGGATCGAACGCGAGGTCTACGAGATGAACCTCGAGGCCGCCCGGCTCGCGCGCCGCGCCTGCGACGCCCGAGCGACCTCCAGCCGGCCGCGCTTCGTGGCAGGGGCCCTCGGCCCCACGACGCGCACGCTCTCGCTGTCGCCCGACGTGTCCAACCCCGCCGTGCGCGCGACCACGTGGGAACAGATGTACGCCGCGTACCACGAGCAGGCTCGCGGTCTGATCGACGGCGGGTCCGATCTCCTGCTGGTCGAGACCATCACCGACACGCTCAACGCGAAGGCGTGTCTCGCCGCCATCGCGGACGTGATCGAGGCGAAGGGAATCGTCCTGCCGATCTTCGTGTCGGTCACCGTGGTCGACCGGAGCGGGCGGACGCTGTCCGGGCAGACGATCGACGCCTTCTACGAGTCCATCCTGCACGCGCGGCCGCTCGCCGTGGGCATGAACTGCTCCCTCGGCGCGGCCGAGATGCGTCCCTTCCTCGCGGAGCTCGCAGCCGTCGCCGAGACCCATGTCTCGTGCTACCCCAACGCCGGCCTCCCCAACGTCTTCGGCGCCTACGACCAGGACCCCGCCACCACGGCGCGTCTCATCGCGGAGTTCGCGGACAGCGGGCTCGTGAACGTTGTCGGCGGGTGTTGCGGCACCACACCGGAGCACATCG
>SXNL01000391.1 GCA_005777185.1 Myxococcales bacterium | reverse complement strand
GGCGCGCGGCCGCCGCCGCCGCCACCTCGGCGTCGACGCCCGCCGCGAGATCTTCCCCGGTCTCGCCGCCCGCGAGGGGAGCCCGAGGAGGCTTCTCGGCCCCCTCGTGGCCCGGGATCGGGCCGCGCTTGGCGGTGAACATGTCGACGGCCATCAGGAGGACACCCACACAGATCGCGATGTCCGCGACGTTGAACGTCGGCCAGTGATCCGTGACCACGTGGTTCTGCACGTACTTCGCGACGACCTCGTTGAGGCTGCGGATCGCGTCCGCGCGGAAGTCGATGAAGTCGATGACGTGTCCGTAGCGCACGCGATCGAACACGTTGCCGAGGGCCCCGCCGAGCACGAGCGGCAAGCCCCACTTGAGCGCGTGCTGACGGGGCGTGAGGCGGCGGTAGAGCGTGACGATGAAGGCGATGGCGGCGGCGCTGACGAGCAGGAAGAACGGTCGGCGGACGTTCTCGTTCGTGCCCTGGAGCAGACCCCAGGCGCCGCCCTTGTTCCTCGCGAGCACGAGGGAGAGGTGGTTCTCCCAGATCGTCACGATCTGCGGGTAGGTCTCGAGGCGCTTCTCGGCCCAGAGCTTGGTGCCCACGTCCGCGACGAGCGAGCCCATCGACACGACCGCCAGGAACAAGGACGAGGGCCTCGCGCCCGTCACCGGATCGGGCACCGTCTTCGCGGCGTAGTTGGGCGCGCCGAGGCGCTCCACGCCCGGGGCGAGGAGCTGCGCGACCTCCGCAACGCCGGTGCCTGGCGTGGGCGGGGGCTCATCACCCTCCGGCTTGGGGGCCGGGAGGACATCTCCCACCTCCGCGATCTTGTCCTCTTCGGTGCTCACCGTGGCAGAGCGCGGCATTAGTCGAAACATTCCGCGTTTTCCACCGGGGACTTGATGAACAGACGATCCTCTGTATAGATGTTCAGGCATGGGCACCGTCCACCCGTTCCAGAGGCCGTCCACAGGCGATGCGCGATCCAGCGTCGAGACCCGCGCGCCGTGGAAGCGCGCCACCGGGCTCGCGGGGGTCATCGCCCACTGGGAGCAGAGCCGCGTCGTGGAGCCGTGTCTCGTGGCCAACGAGGCGCTCGGCGCGCGCGAGGCGTCCTTTGCGGACTTCCCCCCTGCCCTCCTGCCCCAGCTCGCCGACGCGGTGCGCGCGCGAGGTGTCGATCGGCTCTACACGCACCAGGCGCGCGCGTTCGCCGAGGCGCGCGCCCGGCCGGCGATGGTCGTGGCCACGCCGACCGCCAGCGGCAAGAGCTACTGCTTCCACCTCCCTGTGCTGCAGGCGCTCATCGAGGATCCCGACGCGCGCGCGATCTACCTCTATCCGACGAAGGCCCTCGCGCGCGACCAGGAGGCGGGGCTACGCGAGCTGATGGCGGCCGCGGGCATGCAGACGCCGGCGATCGTCTTCGACGGCGACACGCCGGCGGACGCGCGGCGGGCGGCGAAGGAGCGGTCGCGGATCCTGCTGACGAACCCGGACATGCTCCACTCGGGCATCCTGCCGCACCACACCGGCTGGGCGCGCACGTTCCAGAACCTCGCGTACGTCGTCGTCGACGAGCTGCACACCTACCGCGGCGTGTTCGGTTCGCACGTGGCGAACGTCCTCACGCGGCTCATGCGCGTGGCCCACTTCCACGGCTCGAGCCCGCGCCTCATCGGCGCCACGGCGACGATCGGGAACCCGCGCGAGCACGCGGCGCGCCTGTTCGGCGTCGCGGGCGAGGACGTCGCGTGCATCACCGAGAGCGGCGCGCCCGCGGGCACGAGGCGCTTCTTCATGTACAACCCACCGGTCGTCAACGCGGAGCTCGGCGTGCGCGCCAGCTACGTGAAGCAGGCGGTGTACCTGGCCGCGGACCTCGTGCGCGCGCGCGTGCCCACGATCCTCTTCGGCCACTCGCGGAACAACGTGGAGGTGATGCTGCGGTACCTCCGCGAGCGCGTCCGCGCGGAGGTGGACGCGAGCAGGATCCAGGGCTACCGCGGCGGCTACCTGCCGGACGCGCGGCGATCCATCGAGGCTCGGCTCCGGTCGGGGGACATCGCGTGCGTCGTCGCGACGAACGCGCTCGAGCTGGGGATCGACATCGGAGATCTCGACGCCGTCGTGTGCGCCGGGTACCCGGGATCGGTCGCGGCCACCTGGCAGCGCTTCGGGCGCGCGGGGCGACGGTCCGGCGACAGCGTCTGCGTGCTCGTGACGTCGTCCGCGCCGCTCGACCAGTACCTCGCGCGCGAGCCCGGCTACTTCCTGGGGGCCCCCGTCGAGCAGGCGCGGATCGATCCGGACAACCCGGAGATCCTGCTCCAGCACCTCAAGTGTGCCGCCTTCGAGCTGCCGTTCGTGAGGGGCGAGCGGTTCGGCGCCCTGCCCGAGGCGGACACGTCGGACGCGCTGGACTTCCTCGTGCACCACCGGGTGCTGCACGAGGCCAGCGGGACGTACCACTGGTCCGACGACGCCTACCCGGCGAACAGCGTCTCGTTGCGGAGCGTCGGGTGGGACAACGTCGTGATCATCGACGTCGAGAACGAGCGCACGATCGCCGAGATCGACTGGCGCGGCGCGCACACCATGGTGCACGAGCAGGCGATCTACCAGCACGATGGCACGTGCTGGCAGGTCGAGCGCTTCGACCACGAGAACCACAAGGCCTGGGTGCGCGAGGTCGCGCCCGACTACTACACGGACGCGATGACCCACACGCAGGTGAGCGTCCTCGAGGAGGCGCGCTTCGCTCGGGTGCCTGCGGGCGAGGGGGCTGACAGGCCAACACCGCGAGCGGGCGAGGGATGCTCGCCGACGCCGCCCACCCCGAACCCCACGGCACCCGCCGCCGAGCGATCCGGGAGACCCCCGCGCGCGGACCGATTCGGCGGGGGGGTGGTGTGGAGGGCTGGCTTCGGCGAGGTGTCCGTCGTGGAGAAGGTCGTCGGATACAAGAAGATCAAGTTCTACACGCACGAGAACGCAGGGTACGGCGAGGTCCGGCTGCCGGAGATGCAGATGCACACCACCGCGTTCTGGCTCACGGTGCCGAGCGCAGGCCTCGGGGCGGAGAGTCCCCCTCGCGATCCCCATCAGGCGGTGGGACCCGCGGCCTTGATCGACGCCTTGAGGGGTATCGGGGTGGCGCTCGAGCTCGTGTCGACGTTCGCCCTCATGTGCGATCCGAGGGATCTCGGCGCCACCATCGGTGACAGCGGGCAGCGGACGGCGGACGGCGGGCAGCGGACGGCGGACAGCGGGCAGCGGACGGCGGACGGCGGGCAGCGGAGGTCGGTTGGTGGCCCCCGCCCCGGCTACGATCCCACCCTCTTCCTCTACGAGCACACGCCCGGGGGCATCGGCCTCGCCCAGCGCGTCTTCGAGGACCGGGAGATCCTCCTCGCTCGCGCCCTCGCCCTCCTCGAAGGCTGCACCTGCCCCTCGGGCTGCCCCGCGTGCGTGGGCCCCGTCCTGCCTGGCGAGGGGGCGGACGGGGCCGCGGCCCGCGGCGCAGGCGACAGGACCCTCTCCATCACGCGGAAGGCCCTGGCGGCCGACCTCCTCCGGGCCATCGTGCGGGCGCCGTGTTAGGCTGACGTCCATGCTACGGCGCCTCGCGATCGGCCTTGCGCTCGTCCTCGCGCTCGCCTCGCCTCACGCGTGCTTGCCGGGCGGCGGGCCCCCGCTCCTCGATCGGGAGGACGCCGGCCCCCCGAAGGGCCTCGATCTCGACGAGGGGGGCCTCACCAGGCAGGACGTGGACCTCGGCGATCCGTTCGCGATCGACGGGCTCGTCCCCTCGCACGGACCGTTCACCGGCGGGACGCGCGCCAACCTCACCGGCCGCGGCTTCTCGACGAAGATCCGCGTGTGGTTCGGTGACACGGAGGTCCCGCGCGAGTCGGTCTTCGCGTCGGATCCCTTGCACGTCGCGGTACAGGCCCCACCCGGCAAGCCGGGGCCGGTCGACGTCCGCATCCGCGACGACGTCACGCTGAAGGAGCGCGTGCTGCGCGGGGCCTTCTCGTACGACGCCTTCGTGATGAACCCGGACTCCGGCGCGACGAGCGGCGGCACGCGCGTGGCGGTCGTGGGGAGCGGCACCGCGTGGGGCCCCGGAACCACCGTGCAGATCGGCGGCAAGGACTGCGTCGACGTCGTGGTCGAGCAGCCGACGCGTGTACTCTGCACGACGCCCGCCTCGAGCCCGGGCACGAGGGACGTCACCGTGACCGCGGGGGGTCTCCCGCCCCTCCAGGTGCGCGACGCCTTCACGTACAGCGACTCGCCGGACGGATACCGCGGCGGCCTGTCGGGGGGCGTGCTCGCGGGTCGCATCCGCGTCCTCGCGCGCGATGGCTTCACGGGCCAGCCCCTCGGCGGCGCGCGCGTGATCCTCGGCGGCACCTGGCCTGCGGCGCTCACGAAGCTCACGAGCCCGACCGGCGTGGCCGAGTTCACGGATCCGGCGCTCGACAGGCCCATCACCGTCACGGTCGGAGCGAAGTGCCACCAGCCCATCACCTTCGTCGACGTGCCGGTCGACACCGCGACGGTGTACCTGTCGCCGACGCTCGATCCCTCCTGTGCGGACGGCGATCCTCCCTCCGTCGGCGGCTCCGGCGGCATCTACGGGGGCCTCATCACCGGCGAGCTGTTCTTCAACGACGGAGTCGAGTTCAAGCGTGGGAACTGGACGCGCGTGCCCAACCCGACGCGGCCGACGGAGCGGCTCGCGGCGTACGTGTTCGCGGCCAGCTCCAACCCGGCCGAGCCGTTCGTCCTCCCCGACGTGTCCGACGCCATCACGCCGAGCTCGCCCGGGCTCACGGGCTACCGGTACTCGCTCGTCACCTTCCCCGGGAACGTCACCCTCTACGCGATCGCGGGGATCGAGGATCGGAGCCTCGTGCCGCCGCGCCTCACGCCGTACCTCATGGGCGTCGTCCGCGGCGTGAGCGTCCCCCCGAACTCACACATCACGGGCGTGCAGATCCCGATGACCTCGATCGTCGATCACGCGCTCGTGCTGTCGGCGTCGCCGCCGCCCATCGGGCCGCGCGGTCCGGACAGGTTCGTCGGACAGGTCGCGGTCAGCCTCGGCGCGAACGCGTTCGCGATCCTCCCGAACGGACGCAAGACCTCGCCGCTCCCGCTGTCGAGCGATCTGTCGTTCGTGGGTGTGCCCTCGCTCGCCGAGGGGCTCGTCGGCGAGTCGTACGTCCTGTCCGCGTCGGCCGCCACCGGCGCCACCTTCGGGCGCCCGGCGAGCCTCGTCAGCCGCATCCGCACCCGCGTCGCGAACGACCCCGTCGCCGTGGGCGGCTTCCTCCCCGTTCCGGTCCTGTCGCAGCCGGGCGCGGGCGTGTGGGCGGGGAACCGCGTGTCGTTCACGGGCGCGCCGACCGCGGATCTGTCGCTCGTGCAGATCAGCTCAGGCCTGGTTTCGTGGCTCATCGTGGCGCCCGGCGGCAAGACGACCTTCGACGTCCCGAACCTGTCGCTCGTGCCGGGGGATCCGATCGGCCTCACGCCGGGCGGCATCCTGACGAACGTGTATGTTGCACGCATCGACGCCTTCTCGTACGGCAAGGTCCGGTACGGGCAGCTCCAGCCGGGCTCGTGGAGCGCCCAGGCGGTCGATTCGCTCGCCGGCGTGTTCTGAGTCCATGCGGAGGATCCTCACGGCCGCGGTCGTCCTCGGGGCGCTCCTCCCGGTCGCGTCATGCCGGTTCGATCCGTCGTACCGGGACGTCGAGCTCGCGACCGTGCCCGCATGCTCAGAGGGCGTCGTCCGCTGCAAGGACGGACCCGCCGGCGCGTCGGTGCTCGTCCGGTGCGACGCCGGCGCCGAGGTGGCGATCGACGACTGCGCGAGGAAGGGGCAGGTGTGCGCGCCCTCCGTGCTCGCTTGCAAGAACTGCATCCCGGGCGCGGCGAGCTGCGCCGGCCTCGACGTGATGCGCTGCGACGCGGCCGGCGGGGCGCGCGCGAAGGAGAAGACGTGCGACGCCGCGGCCGGGATCGCGTGCCGCCGGGGCGCGTGCGTGCAGCTGTGCGACGAGGCCGCCGAGAACCAGTCGAACGTGGGCTGCGAGTACTGGGCCGTGGACCTCGACAACGCGGTCACCTCGTCCGGGAGCGCCGCCGCGCAGCAGTTCGCGGTGGTGGTGTCGAACACGCAGCCGGACCTTCCCGCGCACGTCACCGTCACCGAGGACCGCGCCAGGCCCGGGGAGCCCGCGAACGTCCGCGTCGTCGCCACGGCCACGATCCTGCCGCGCAACCTCGAGGTCTTCAAGCTCGGTCCCAAGGAGGTCGACGGCTCGCCCGACGGCGAGTTCAACACCGGCACCGGCACGGCCCTCACGCGCGGCGCCTACCGCGTGACGAGCGACGTCCCGATCGTCGCCTATCAGTTCAACCCGCTCGAGAACGCGAACGTCTTCTCGAACGACGCCTCGCAGCTCCTCCCGCGCACCGCGCTCGGGACGGCGGGCGAATCGAGCTACGTGATCGCCGCGTGGCCGCAGACCATCGCGCGAAGCGAGGACCCCGCCACGGACTTCGGCATCAACCTCCGCGCCTTCCTCGCCGTGGTGGGCACGGCGCCCGACACCAAGGTCACCATCAAGACGACGGCGCGCGTGATCCCCGGCGGGCCGCTGCCGGACGGCGCGGCGAAGGGCAGCGACATCGTGGTGAAGCTCCAGCCGTACGAGGTGCTGAACCTCGAGACGGGCGACTTCAACGCCGACTTCACGGGCACGCGCGTCTTCGCGGACAAGCCGGTGGCCGTGTTCCCGGGGAGCGAGGCTTCGGACGCGCCGTTCTTCTCGACGCTCGCGGCGCGACAGTGCTGCGCCGACCACCTCGAGGAGCAGGCGATCCCGGTGCGCGCCGTGGGCAAGTCGTACGTCCTCGGCCACGTGCCCAACCGGTCTCGCGCGCTCATCAAGGCGGGGGCTCGCCTCGGCCCGTACGAGGAGCCCGAGTACTACCGGGTCGTCGCCGTGCAGGCGGGCCAGACCGTGCTCACGACGAGCCTCGGCGGTCCGTTCAAGACGATCCCCCTCGGCGGCCTCGGCGACAGCGTGACGCTCATCTCGTTCGGCCACTTCACGATCACGGCGACGCAGCCGGTTCTCGTCGCGGACGTCCAGGCGAGCCAGGAGGCCGCGGGCGTGCCGCGCGGGCTCCCGGGCGGGGATCCGAGCCTCACGTACGTGCCGCCGGTCGAGCAGTGGCGCAGCGACTACGTCCTCCTCACGCCCGACAAGTACTCCTTCGACTTCGTCCTGGTCATGGCCCGCAAGACCGCGAAGGTCTACCTCGACGGCCAGCTCGTGACCGACAAGGAGTGCGAGGTCCTCCCCGCCAGCGCGACGGACTCGACGTATGTAATCTACACGTGTCAGCTCTCGTTCCCGGTCATCGATCCCGACAAGACCGCGCCCAACAACCTCTCGCCGGGCCGCCAGAACGACGGCGTCCACCGGGTGCAGGCGGATCTGCCCGTGGGGGTCATGGTCTACGGGTTCGACGCGTTCGTGAGCTACGCCTACGCCGGCGGCACCGAGCTCCGCGATCTCGGACTCCGCTGATCGCGCCGCGGGCGTGGCCCCGCGAGCGCCCCTTCAATACCGCAGCCGTCCGAGCGGCCACCGCTCGAACAGCGGCAGGCGGGCAGACGGGCCCGACTGACGCACGATGCGCGCGCACTCGTCGAGCGTGATCCGGCGCGGGCCGAACGCCGAGCCGTCGGAGGCATCGGAGTCCATCAGCAACGTCGGCGTGTCGAGGCCGTAGTCGTCGGGGTGGCCAGGCTGATCGAGCAGGATGTGCCCGAGCTCGTGGGCGAGCGTGTGGCTGCTCCTGCGCGCGCGGACGCCGGCCCGGTCGAAGAGGACCACGTTGCGGAGGCTCGATCCGTCGCTCGAGATGAAGCTCTCGCCGATGCGTCCCCCTCCGGTGAACTGCGGCAGGACCACGACATCGATCGTGCGGGGATCGGCGTCCTCGACGGCCTTGATCAGCGTGCGCTCCTCGAGCGTGCCCGCGGCCGAATCCATGTCGGTGAAGTGCTCGAGGCCGTCGGAGAGATCCACGTGGCCGACCTCGACGGTGAGCGTCGCGTCGGTCGGCTTGCCCACGAGCTCCACGTGCGCGAGCTGCCCATCCGCGCGACGGACCGACACGTCCACGCTGGGCATCGCCCCGGGCGCGATCCGCGCATTCTCGGAGACCACCGCGGCGAGGTGCGCGCGCTCGACGACACGCGCGAAGATCGCGGCGACCTCCCCGGGGGCGAGCCGCGGGGGGATCACGAGGCTGAGCGGCCGACCGTCGACACGGAACGACGCCTCCCCGCCCGACGCCGGGAGCCCCGCGTCGTTGCCGAACGATACGAGGTGGGCCGGGGGCGGATTGGCGATCCGTACGTCGAGCGCCTCCGGCGGGCCGAACGAGAGACCGCACTGGCCCCACACGCCCGAGGCCAGCGCGAGCTCGGCGCGCACGATCTGGAGGGCGCCAGCGTCGGTGCCGCCGACCGCCGGTGGCCCGCCCGCCGTGGTGCGCAGGACCACGGCGCGGACGCGGGCCCGGTGGCGCTCGATCGGGCCGACGGGCGAGGTTCGCGGGCCCTTCACGCGGATCGCCTGGAGCTTGCGGGCCGGATCGGCGGCGGACGCTCGGACCCTGGCGAACAGTGCGCCGCCGAGCTCCCCGAGGAGGCTCCGCCGCTCCACGAGCGGATGCCGCCGGTCCACGTCGTCGAGCACGAGGCGAAGCGGGTCGGCGTGGAGGCAGCGAAAACCGGGCGGCGCGCCTGGCTCCGGGCACGGCGCCTCCGCGAGGGCGGGTGTGAGCGCGTCGAGCGGCCTCCCGTCGCCGGACACGGTCGCGAGCTCGATCGCGAGCCTGCTCGGCGCCATGACGACCAGGCGGAGCGCGTCGGGGTCGTCGAAGGGCGTGCTCGGCGCCTCGGGGGCGCGCTCCGGCGGGGTGCGCGTGAGCGAAGCGTGCGAGCGAGCGGGATCGACGCGCCTCCCCGCACCGTCGGTGAAGAACACGTCGACGACGTCCACGTGGATCGGGCCACCGCGCGAGAGCTCGAAGGTCACGCGGCCGGGCGCCACGCCCTGGATCAGATCTCCCCGTCGCGGGCTCTTCCAGGGCAGCGGCACGCCCCCCCGCAGGAGGCGCGCGCTCCCCTGGCCCGTGACGCGCTCCACGGTCGCACCGACGAGCGCCAGGGGCACCGGCTCCAGGTCGGAGCGCGCGCCGCCGACCGTGGCTGCGCTCCCGTCGGGTATGCCGTCGAGATCGTCGTCGTCGCGATCGGCGACGACCCAGGCGGCGGCGGGTTCGGTGCCGGCGTTCGCGCCGGGCGCGCTCGCCGTGAGGGCGAGGCCCGCGCCGACAACGAGCGGCCGCGCTACTCGGGCCAGCCCCACTGGATCCACCGGACGTGGGCCTCCGTCAGGATCGGCGCATCACCGCCCGCGCGGACGAGCGCCCCCCACGCCACGTTCCCGAGGAGGCGAGACGCGACGAGATCGTCGGCCAGGTCAACCGCGCGATCCCGCTGGCCGAGGTCGAAGAGCGCGGCGGCGGCCATCCCGCGCAGCTCCTCCCGCTTGCCGCTCTTCCCCCTTCGCGGGGACGCGCACTCGGCGAGCGCCTCGACGAGATCGCCGCGGCCGTGGTCCCGCACGAGGTAGAGCGCCGCGCGCACGGCGAGCTCGTCCAACAGTCCGCCTCCTCTCGCATCGT
Source organism: Myxococcales bacterium (assembly GCA_005777185.1). Classification (GTDB taxonomy): domain Bacteria; phylum Myxococcota_A; class Polyangia; order Polyangiales; family Polyangiaceae; genus SXNL01. Next base: position 2,967 of record SXNL01000391.1, on the reverse strand, counting down.
TGCCGCCCTTGACCATCGCGTCGAGCATCGGGCGGGCGCAGGCGGCCCCCGACTCCGCCATGCGGAACAGGAACGTCATGTCGCGGTTCGCGCTCGGTCGATCCGAGAGGCGGGCGATCAGCTCGACCGTCGGTCTGGCGTCGGGACAGGCGGGGCGTGGTGCTCCAGGCCGGTCGCGGGCGAGCGCGTCCTCGAGCGCCCACGCCACGAGCGCCCAGGCGCCGCGCGAGCTCGAGGGTCCCGACGTGGCCCTCGCGCGCGCCTCGTCGAGCGCCTCCGGGTCGCCGGCGCGCGTCGCGATCTCGGCCATCACCAGCCACCGCCCGAGATGTCGCTCGGCGCCGCGGAGGATGGAGAGCGCAGGCGCGATGGCGCGCGGAACCGCCGGGCCGCGCGCGAGGGCAACGAACACGTCCACGCACGCGCTGATGCGGTGCGCCTCCTTGATCATCGGCGAGAGCTGGGCGAGGTACGTGCCGTTTGCCTCCCCGCGAACCACGCGCGCCGTCTCCGCGAGGAACGCGAGGTAGGACTGACGCCCGGCGGCGATGCGACCGAGCGAAGGCGCGAGCGCGGGGTGCGAGGTGACGCTCGAAGCCGCGAGGGTGGCGCTCCCTCCCGCCTCGTCCGACGCCAGCGCGGCGACGAGGAGCGCGGGAGCGCGCCGATCCGCGACCTCGGCGAGGGCGCGGACCGAGGCCGAGTACAGGTCGCGATCGAACGAGCGGCGCCGCACGAGCACGTCCGCGGCGTCGGCCGCACCGTTGCGCAGCGCCGCGCTCTTCTGCGCCAGGGCGTGGAAGGCGCCGGACAGCTTCGCCTCGCTGGCGGGCCGCCGCTTGAGCGCCGCGTCCACCTCCGCGAGGATCCGGGCGCGCGTGCCCTTGTCGATCATGTCGGCGCGCGCCAGCTCAGGGCGGCCGGCGCGGCTCGCGATCTTCTTTTCCTTCCCCGCGGTCTGCATGTGGAGCGGTGCGCGAACGCTCACCTGGCGCCATCCTACACGACGCAACCTGCGGGCGGTCCCAAGAAAGGACCCGCCGCGACGCGGCGCGAGCGCGTGTCGTTTCCGGCGCGATACATCTTGACGTTTCGCGATCGAGCGCCGCGGCGCTCAGATCCGCTCGACCGCCAGCGACACCGCCTCGCCCTCGACTTCCATCTCGCGTCGCGCCGCGCCTGGCGCGAACGGGCCGACGGTCATCTCCTCCGCGAGACACTCCCCCGCGATCTCGCCCTGGTGACGGCCCACGAGGCGGACGGCGCGCTCCGTGCCGTCCACGCGGACGCGGACGCGGTCGGTGTACTCGAGGTTCATCTCCTTCCGCGCCGCCTGCAGCCGGCTCGTCAGCTCGCGCACGAACCCGAGATCCACGAGCTCGTCGTCCAGGCGCGTGTCCAGGACGACGACGCCCGCCCGCGCGCCGGCCGCCGCGAACCCCGGTAGCGTGTCGAAGGCGACCTCGAGATCTTCCTTGCCGAGATCGACCCCGCCGAAGGACGACGTGCCACTCGACTCCACCTCCCGCACGACGCGCGCCGCGTCGTGCGCGGAGAGCGCCGCCAGGCTCTTCTTGAGCTCCTGGGCCTGCTTGCCGAGCCCCCGCTGGCCGAGCGACCGGAAGCTCGGCTTCAGCCGGTAGGTCACGAACCGCTCGACGTCCGCCTCGGGGACGAAGCTCACGGAGAGGACGTTGAGCTCCTCCCGGATCATCTCCGCGTGCGCGGCGAGCCCCTCGCCCAGGGACCGATCCGCCACGACGAGGTGCGCCGTGCGGAGCGGCTGGCGGACCTTGAGCTTGGCCTGCGTACGCACCTGGAGGCCCAGGCTCACGAGCTCGCGCACCGCCCGTGTCCGCGCGGAGAGCCCGAGATCGATCCGCTCCGTTGCCGGCTCCGGGTATCGCGCCAGGTGCACGCTCTCGTGGGCGGCGTCGGCCAGCGGCCCCGAGAGGTTCCTGTACATGGCGTCCGACGAGAACGGCACGAAGGGCGCCATGAGCTTCGCCATCTCGAGCAGGCACTCCCACAGCGTGTCGAGCGCGCCGCGCTTGTCGTCGTCCATGCCGGGCCGCCAGAAGCGGCGACGCGAGCGGCGGACCCACCAGTTCGAGAGCGCGTCGACGAGGCCCGCGAGGCGGCCCGTGGCGGCGTAGACGTCGTAGCGGTCGAGATCGCCCGTGACGGCGCCCGTGGCGATCGCGAGCTCGCCGAGGATCCACCGGTCCAGCTCGCCGCGCTGCGCGGCGAGGGTACGCGGCTTCGACGGATCGTACGCGTCGATGTTCGCGTAGATGGTGAAGAACGAGTACACGTTGCGGAGCTTGATGAGCGTCTCCTTCTGGAGCGCGCGCACGTTCGAGAGCGAGTGCCGGGTGTTGTTCCACGGAGGGTTCGACGCGTAGAAGAACCAGCGGAACGCGTCCGCCCCCGGCGCGGACGAGGCGGGATCGCGCAGGGTCACCCGCTCGCGCGCCGGCAGGCGCGGCACCTCCACGGGGGGGACGTCCTTGACCCCGGTGGGCGCGACGCCCATCGCGGCGCGATCGGCCTCCGCCAGCACGACGACACGCCGGCGTAGCTTCTTTCCCGCACGGACCACGAGATCGCGCGGCGCGCGCGGATCGTGTGCGGGCTGCACGTGAACCCGCGCGCCGTCCTCGAGGTCGAGCCCCTCCATGTCCTCGCGCGCGATCCACGCCTGACCGGGCGTGACGGCGAGATGCGGCGCGTCCGTCTCCCCGAGCACCGCGAAGTCCATCTCGACGGCGTCGAGGATGATCCCGGGCGGCGTGTAGTTGCCCTTGGACTTCGACTCCTTCTTCCCCTCCTTGTCGCAGACGTGCCCGAGGACGATGCACGTCCTGTAGGGGTGCGGGAAGGTCCTCGCGGTCAGGCCGTGGCGCGCGAGGGTCTCGTCGTCGAAGACGAGCGTCGAGATCATGAGCAGCGAGTAGAACCAGCCGC
>SXNL01000048.1 GCA_005777185.1 Myxococcales bacterium | reverse complement strand
CCCCCAAGAAGTAGGCGCCCCGGTTTACCGCACGCCGACGCCGGCCACCCGGCCGCGTCGGCGTTCGTGTATTTTCGGGGCCCGGGCTTCTCCGCCCCGCGCGGCGCGCCGTATTCCCCGCATGCAGATCGCCAGCAGCACCTCCCAGGCTCTCGTGGGCCGTCTGTCCGAGATGCCCGAGGGTGCCGCCGAGCGCGTCCGCGCCGTCGCCCAGGTGTCCATGCTCAGGAAGGTCGCCGAGATCGAAGGCGACATGGTCCGCACGCTCCTCGACGGCGTGGGTTCCCGGCTCGACGTGCGCGGGTAGGTCGCGCCCGGGCGCCGCCTCGGGTGATATGCTCGCGCACCATGCCGAGCCTCATCGTCGACGATCCCTACACCCTCGACACCGCCTGCGTCGTTCCACTCGCCGACGGGGCGCAGGTCGAGGCCGTGCTCGGCCGCGCCCGCGTCGCGGCCCGGGCCGCCCGCCACGCGTCGATCGGCGACCGCGTGACCCTCTGCCTCGGCGCCCTCGGCGCCATGGAAGCGCGCACGGAGGATATCGCACAAGACATCACGCGCATGATGGGCAAGCCCATCCGGCAGGCGAGGAACGAGGTCGCCGGAATGGCGCTCCGCTGGCGACACATGTGCGAGATCGCGCCCGCGGCCCTCGCCGACATCGAGCTCCCCCCGAAGGAGGGCCACCTGCGCCGCATCCGCAAGGAGCCGCTCGGGGTCGTGCTCGATCTCCCCGCCTGGAACTACCCGCTCCTCACCGCGGTCAACGCCGTCCTGCCGGCCCTCCTCGCCGGGAACGCAGTCGTGCTGAAGCACTCGCCGAGGAGCCCGCTCGTGGGCGAGCACTTCGCGCGCGCGTTCCGCGACGCCGGAGCGCCGGCCGATCTCCTCGCCGCGCTCGACTGCGACCACCCGACGAGCGAGGCGATGGTGGCCGATCCGCGCGTCGATCACGTGCTCTTCACGGGCTCGGTCTTCGGCGGGCACCGCATCCAGGCGGCGGCGGCCTCACGCTTCCTGCACGTCGGGCTCGAGCTCGGCGGCAACGATCCCGTGTACGTCGCGCCGGACTGCGACGTCGCGAAGGCCGCCGAAGGGCTCGTCGACGGGGCGATGTACAACGCCGGCCAGAGCTGCTGCGCGGTCGAGCGCGTGTATGTCCACGAGAGCCTCCACGATCGCTTCGTGGAGGCCTGCGAGGCCCACGTCCGCGCGTACGTGCTCGGCGATCCCAGGGACGAGGCCACGACGATGGGCCCGATCGCGCAGCCTCAGCACCCGCGCGAGCTCGAGGCGCTCGTGCGGGACGCGGTGGACCGTGGCGCGCGCCTCGTGCGAGGTGGCGTCGCGACCCAGGTGGACGCGAAGGGCCGCTTCTTCGCGCCGACGCTCCTCCACGGCGCGACGCACGAGATGGCGCTCATGCAGAGCGAGCACTTCGGGCCCATCCTGCCGGTCGCCCGAGTACGCTCGGACGAGGAGGCCCTCGAGCGAATGAACGACTCGCGCCTCGGCCTCACGGCCGCCGTCTACACGTCGGATCTCGCGCGCGCCGAGCGCATGGCGCGCGACCTCGAGGCCGGCACCGTCTACATGAACAAGTGCGACGCGCTCGACCCCGCCCTCCCCTGGGTGGGCGTCAAGGACTCCGGGCGCGGCGTCACGCTCAGCGCGCTCGGCTTCGACCACGTGACACGGCCGAAGGCGATCCACTTCAAGCTGGCGCTGTAGCCACGCCCACCGGACCGAGGATGGCCGCGTCGCGCCCGCCCGTTCGACCGCCGACGTCGAGCCTAGCGACCCGCCCCGCCGGAGGTGATCTGGATCTGGCGGCAACGGTCGAGGCAGGCGGGATCGTCCGCGCACTGGGTGGAGCAGTCAGCCTCCTTGCGCTTGTTCGTGCACTTCGGATCGCGCTCGCACTTCATCGGATCCTTCGCCGCCGCCTTCTCCATGGAGCCGCACCCCGCCAGGAGCAGGGCGAGGACGACCCCGAGCTTCATCCTCTCGAGTGCCATCACCGCCCCCCTTGGGGGGAGGGCGGCGGCGTCGTCTCCGACACGGGCGGCCGGGTCGACAGGCACTTCGCGAGCTGCGGCTCCAGCGCGCTCATCGCCGCGGGCAGGCGTGGCCGCCCCATGACAAGCGCGCCGATGCGCGTCCAGTCGACGCGGCCGTCGTCGGTCGAGAGCCACACGAACAGCGCCCTGCCTCGCACGTTGTCGAACGGCACGCCGCCCCCTTGCCCGCCGAACCACATGCGAGAGTCGTGGCTGTTGTGGCGGTTGTCGCCCATCACCCACACCTCGCCTGGCCTCACCTGGTAGGGGCCCTGCGCCTCGCCCATTCCGCCCTGCGCGTGATCGTACAGCGTGAGGTACGATTCGTCGCCCAGGTACTCCACGAAGAGCTCGCCCTCGTGGGGCGTCGCCGGGCCGATGACCTGCCCGGCGTTGTCGCGCGGGTAGTCGGTGTACCGGTAGGTGCCCACCACGCAGCTCGGCACGGTCCACCCGTTGATGATCGGGTGGCCGTTCTTCGCGCGCAGCTCGTCGCCGGGGATGGCGATGACGCGCTTGATGAAGTCCTGCTCGGGCTTCTCCGGGAACGCGAACACCATGACGTCGCCCCGCGACGGAGGCATCCGCGTGAAGAGGCGCTTCTTCGCGAAGGGGACCTGCGGGCCGTAGCTGAACTTGTTGACGAAGATGTGATCACCCACCTGCAGCGTGGGGATCATCGAGCCGGACGGGATCTTGAACGCCTCGACCACGAACACGCGGAGCGTCATCGCCACCAGGACGGCGATCAGGATCGACTCCATGTACTCGCGCAACTCGCTCTTCTTCCAGTGTCCGAGCTTCGCGTCGATCTGCCCATCGGCGCGCACGAGCGCGTCGACGAACGGCTTCTCCTCGAAGGGCTCGGCGTGCATGGCGACCTCGAGCGCGTCGAGATCCTCCTCGAGGCTCTCGCGATCGGCCGCGGGCACCTCGCCCTTCTTCTTCTCGAGGATCGTCCACGCTTCGTCGACGAGAGAGCGCGCGCGATCGAAGTGCTGGCGGAGCTCCGCGGGGACGCCGGCGGGCACCATCGGGTACGCGTGGTGCGAGAGCGGGAGCTTGTGACGCCCCGCCCAGAGGGACATCTCGAAGATCGTGAACAGCACGATGCCGACGGGCACGGGCTGCGCACGCACGCCGTACTCGAGCCATCCGAGGATGCCGCCGTGCTCGATCCCGCTCGGCGGGGTGAGCGCCCAGACGAGGCCGATCGCGAGGACGAACGGCACGATCACGAACCACACCGCCCAGTACACGAGGTAGAGGCGACGCGCGCCGGGCGACGGCCCCTTGCCCTCGACGCGCTCGCGCCGGGTGCCGGGCGCGGGGCGTGACCCAACCCTGGGCTCCGACCCGCCGTTCGAGCGATCCGGCTCGTCGGCGCGTGCGACGTGCCCCGCGTCGTCCTTCGGGGCGGGCGCCGCGACGCTGGCGCTCGGGGGGGCGTCGATCTCTTCCAAGGCCCGGGTCAGGTTAGCCTCTTTCGCGCCCCGGCGCGAGAGAGCCGAGCTGAGACGGCGGAAATCAATCGCCGATCTCGATCGCGTAGCTCACGAGCGCGGCGCGATCGTCGTACGGGTTCTGCGGGGGCATCGTGGGGCCGGCGGTCGGGGTGTTGTCGAGCACCACCCAGTAGAGGCCCTTCGGCGCGGGCACGCTGCGCGTATAGGGCGCCCCGCCGCGTACGACGTCGGTGAGCATAGGGGGCGTGAGGAGCGGCCCGGACTGAGGGTAGTCGAAGTAGAGCCTGAGCGCGGAGTCGCCTTGCTCCTTTGTCATCACGAAGAGATCGATCGCCGCCGCGCCGTCCACCTGCAGCGTGAGGTAGAGTTGGCGCCCCGCCTCGGTCACCTCGATGGGCCCGATGAAGTCGCGCTGGTTCTGGTGCACCTCCGTCCGGAGGTTCTCGTACACGATCCGGTCCTTGCCCCGCGCCTGGAAAGGGTGGAAGGGGCGTCTGCCGACGGGGATGACGCCGAGACCGAAGTCGTCGTTCCCCGTGTGATCGTGGATGACGGTGAAGCCCTCGCCGAGCTTGCCCGTGACGAGCTGCCGCCCGAAGTTCTCCCCCACGGGAGAGAGCGCGTTCATGAACGACGCGAACTGCTGCTCGATCTTGACGATACGGAAGTCACTCCCGTGGATTCGCCGCGTGCGGAAGTACCCGTAGAGGTCGCACTGCTCCTCGGCGATGAGGAAGTCCTGGTTGTAGTCCACGGCCCCCGACATCGTGAACGTGACCTTCTTGGACAGGTTCGTCCACCCGTAGCCGAAGCCCGAGAACTGCACGGAGAGGTCGCCGTTCTCGAGCTCTCGCTGCCGGCAGTCCTGCGGGTAGAAGCGACCGATGATCGGTGTGTCGTCGGAGAGCTTGAGCGGCGCGTTCCGCGTCACCATCTGCCGGCAGAACTGCGAGAGGCCGCCTTGCATGAGCGCGCGCCGCTGCGAGCGGCTCTCCGGCTTGTTGATCGTGTCGCGGAACAGGCACAGCGGCTTCGCGCCACCGCACGCCGCGAGGAGCGCCGCGAGCGAGAGGAGGACCATGGCGCTCGGCGACCGGGGACGCACGCCGCGATGATAGCCCGAACGCCGCTTCTCCCGCATCCATGATGCGGGTACCCTTCGCCCATGGCGCAGGCAGGCGACTCTACGCGGAAGGTGGCGGTCCTCGGAGCAGGGGCGTGGGGGACGGCCCTCGCGCGCGTGCTCGCGACGAAGGGGGACTCGGTGCTCCTGTGGTCGCGGCGCGAGGATCTCGCAGCCCAGATCAACGCGTCGGGCCGGAACGAGCGGTACTTGCCCTCGGCCCAGCTCCCGTACTCGCTGAAGGCGACGCACGATCTCGCAGAGGCCCTCTCGGGGGCGACGATGGTGGTCTTCGTGTGCCCGAGCCACGCGACGCGTGAGGTCGCGAGCCTCGCCGCGCCCCTCGTGCCCGAGGGGGTGCCGGTGGTGAGCGCGACGAAGGGCATCGAGAACCAGTCCCTCATGTTCGTGGACGAGATCCTCGAGGCGGAGCTGCCCGCGCACTGCAAGCCGCGGCTCGCCTTCCTGAGCGGCCCGTCCTTCGCAAAGGAGCTCGCCGCCGAGCTGCCGACGGGCGTGGTCATCGGCGCGCGCGATCCCGGCGTGCGCGAGGCGGTGATGCGGCGGTTCCATGCGCCTTACATGCGTACGTACGGCTCGGACGACGTCGCGGGCGTCGAGTGCGGGGGGGCGCTCAAGAACGTGATCGCGATCGGCGCGGGCGCCGCCGACGGCCTCGGCTTCGGGGACAACACGCGCGCCATGCTGATCACGCGAGGGCTCGCCGAGATCGCGCGTCTGGCGACCGCGCGCGGCGGAAAGGCGGTCACCCTCGCAGGCCTCTCGGGGATGGGAGACCTCGTGCTCACGTGCTGCGGGGCGCTCTCGCGAAACCGCACCGTCGGCCTCGAGCTCGGGAAGGGACGGAAGTTGCCGGAGATCCTCGCGGGCCTCGGGCACGTGGCGGAGGGCGTGAAGACGACGAAGAGCGCCTACGACCTGTCGGTGAAGCTCGGCGTCGACATGCCGATCACGCGCGAGATCCACGCGGTGCTGTACCAGGAGAAGCCCGTCGTGCAGGCGGTCCGGGATCTGATGTCGAGGGAGCTGTCGGACGAGCTGACGTGAGGGGCTTGGGCACCCCGGGCTGAAGCCCGGGGCTTGGGCACCCCGGGCTGAAGCCCGGGGTGCCCCGAGCTGACATGACCGGCCCTCGGGCGCGTGATACCGTTCCGCACATGGTTGGGAAATCCGCCGTCCTTTTCCGCAGGTCCGCCTTCGCCCTCCTTGGTCTCGCGACGTTCGCCGGTCGGGATGCGCTGGCGCAGCAGCCGCTGCCGCCCCCGCCGCCGCCACAGTACCAGCCGCAGCCGCCGTACCAGCCTCAGCCTCAGCCGCCGTACCAGCCTCAACCCCAGTACCAGCCGCAGCCGCAGTACCAGCCGCAGCCGCCGTACCAGCCTCAACCCCAGTACCAGCCTCAACCCCAGTACCAGCCGCAGCCGTACCAGCCGCAACTCCCCCCCCAGCCCGCCACCGACCGCCGATCGCAGAGCGAGATGGTCTTCCTGTACGGCACGACGATGGCTTACGGCATCGGGAGCGGTGTGTGGATCGACTCGCTCTTCAAGATCACCGATCCCGCTTGGGCCGTCATCGCGCCGCTGTCCCTCGCGGCCGCCGCGCCCATCGGCGTGTACATCTGGGACGATCAGGCGGGGCCGCTCCACCGCGGCGTGCCCGCGTCGATCTCAGCCGGCTTGCTCCTCGGCGCGATCGAGGGGCTCACGATCGCCGGCACGCAGTGGCAGCAGACCGAGAACGATCACAAGGAGTGGTCCTTCCGCACCACGATGACCGTCACCTGGGTCATGGCGACCGCGGGCGGGGTAGGCGGATGGGCGTTCGGCGAGTGGGTGCGACCCGAGCCGAAGCAGCTCGCGTTCATCGCCGGAGGCGGGGGATGGGGCATGATCTCCGGCCTCGCCATCGGCGCCGGGGTCACGGGCCGGGGTCAGGACTGGAAGGACGGCGCGTCCATCGGCGGGCTCGTCGGGTACAACGTCGGCGTCGCGGGCATGGGCGCGCTGTCGCTATGGAGGACGCCATCCTTCGAGACGCAGAAGTGGATGTGGATAGGCTACGGCCTCGGCGCGGGCGCGGGCGCCCTCGTGTTCCCCTTCTACCTCGCCAGCGACTCCGATCCGAAGCACGGCTTCGTCGCGGTCGGCCTCGGGGCGCTCGCGGGCGCAGGTGTCGCGGGTGTCCTCGCGTCGGGCCTCGACGACAACGACGCGCCGGGTACCCGCACGAAGAACTTCACGCCGCCCTTCCACGTCGGCGTGTCCCCGACCCCCGGCGGAATGGCCCTCACGGCGGGCGGGATGTTCTGACCCCGGGCCGGGCCTCTAGCCCCCTCTAGCCCCAAATGCCGTTCGGATAAGGCATTCGTTCGAGCGAGGGTGCCCCCACCCGTCGCGCTTCGCGCGCGAAGAGGTTCCGTGGAGGCGGTGGGGCGCGCGCGCAGACCTCACCCCCCGTCCCCCTTCTCTTGCGCTGGATCGCGCCTAACCGATCGGCGTTGCGGCTAGCCCGTCCCCGCGTCCACCGCGCCCGCGGTGAGCTCCGGGTTCTCCCCGTCCGGGGTCATCGGCGGCTTGGCGCTCGGATTCCCGCACGCCGCGAAGCACGCGGCCGCAACGGAGAGAGCGAGGAACGCAACGACCCAGGGGGAAGGCGGCATGCGTCGCATCTCCCGAGTGTACCCGGTCCTGGCGATCGGGCGACAAGTATTAAACCTGCGCCATATCGCGTACTTCTCTCGTTCCCTGTATGATGCCCGGACATGCCCACGCTGAAGTGGTTCCCGCCCCAGGGGCAGCCCCGCACCTTCGCGCTGTACAAGCCGGTGTCCAGCGTCGGGCGCGCCCTCGGGAACGACGTGGCCGTGTCGAGCCCGGGTCTCGCCGACACGCACGTGCAGGTCATCTTCGACGGGCGCGACTTCAACCTGGAGGAGGTCGACAAGCAGGCCGAGATCCTCGTCAACCAGAAGAAGAAGCGGCGCGTCCGCCTCGCACACGGCGACCGCATCACGCTCGGCGACGCCGAGTTTTCCTTCAGCATCTTCGACGAGCCCCTCGCGCCGCGCGCGGCGATGACCGCCAGCACCGAGACGCAGACGACGGCGACGGATCTGGGCGCGTCGCTCCAGCTCTCCGGCGTGCGCAAGCTGCACGAGTTCAGCGAGAAGCTGATGACCATGAAGGACATCGAGGAGCTCCTCGAGGCGATGCTCGACGCCGTCGTCGACGTCACCGGCGCCGAGAAGGGCATCATCCTCCTCATGGAAGACGCCTTCGGCCCGGGGGGTGACGCCCCGAACAGCGGCGCGAAGCCCCTCATCCGCGCCTCGCGCCACGTGAAGAAGGAGCAGATCACCGACACGAACGGCCAGATCTCCGACAGCATCGTGCGCCGCGTGCTCGACACGGGGCGCGCCGTCATCGTGAGCGACGCCCTCACGGACGCGCAGTTCGGTTCGAGCGCCTCCGTCGTGGCGCTCCGACTCTCGTCCGTGATGTGCGCGCCGCTGGTCTCGCAGGGCCACGTGACGGGCGCGCTCTACGTCGGCAACGATCGCGTGAAGGGGCTGTTCCAGCGATCGCAGCTCGATCTGCTCAGCATCTTCGCCGGGCAGGCCTCGCTCATCCTGCAGAACGCGATGCTCCTCTCGGCCCTCCGCGCCGACAAGGAGAAGCTCTCCGCCGAGCTCAAGGACAAGCGCTTCGGCGAGATCATCGGCGTGTGCCCGTCGATGATGGAGGTGTTCCGCAAGCTGCAGAAGGTCGCCACGACGGACATCAGCGTGCTCATCACCGGCGAGACGGGCACGGGCAAGGAGCTGATCGCGCGCGAGGTCCACCGCAGGTCGAACCGCGCCACGGGCCCGTTCGTCGTCATCAACTGCGGCGCCATACCGGAGAACCTGATCGAGAGCGAGCTCTTCGGTCACGTGAAGGGCGCCTTCACGGGGGCCATCGCCTCGCGCCCCGGGAAGTTCCAGGCGGCCGACAGGGGGACCCTGTTCCTCGACGAGATCGGCGAGCTCCCGCTCGCCCTGCAGGTGAAGCTCCTCCGCGCCCTGCAGGAACGGATCGTCTTCCGTGTGGGCGACTCGAAGCCCGAGAAGGTCGACATCCGGATCGTCGCCGCCACGAACCGCGTCCTCGAGGACGAGATCCGCGGTGGCCGCTTCCGCGAGGAGCTGTACTACCGGCTCAACGTGGTGAACATCTTCCTGCCGCCGCTCCGGGAGCGCGGTGACGACGTCCTCATCATCGCGAAGGCGCTCCTCTCCAAGTACGCCGACGAGCTCCACTCGAACGTGCAGGGCTTCACGCCGCAGGCGCTCGCCGCCATCAAGAAGACGAGCTGGCCCGGCAACATCCGCCAGATGGAGAACCGCATCAAGAAGGCGCTCGTCCTCTGCGAGAAGGCCCTGCTCGGCCCCGAGGACCTCGAGCTCGACCAGGCCACCGAGAGCCAGATCCTCCCGCTCGAGAAGGCGAAGGAGGAGTTCCAGCGCAAGTACGTGCTCGAGGTGCTGGAGCGGAACAACGGCAACCGCACGCAGACCGCGCGCGATCTCGGCGTCGATCCGCGCACGATCTTCCGCTACCTCGAGCGCGAGCAGAACCCGATGCCCAGCGGCTCGGGGACGACCGGCGACAAGTAGTGATCTGCCCCCCGAAGACGCGCGCGGACCTCGAGTGGGATCGCGTCCTCGGCGCAGTCGCGGAGCGGTGCACCTTCGCGATGGGGCGCGAGGTGGCGCGCGACCTACCGTTCCTCTCGCGGGACGAGGCCGAGATCGCGCTCGGGGAGGCGCGCGAGGCGACCGACCTCCTCGAGGCGGGCGATCCGGTGCCCCTCGGCGACGTCCCGGACGTCAGAGAGGCGCTCGCGCGCGCCCGCATCGGCGCCGTCCTGGGCCCCGACGAGCTCCGCGCGACGGGGAGGATGCTCGGGCAGGCGCGCGCCGTCCGGAGGTGGCTCGGCGCGCGGCGCGAGAAGGCCCCGCGCCTCATCCTCTCCTGCGCGACGGACGCGACGCTCGATCCCCTCGCCGACGAGATCGCCGGATCGTTCGACGCGGACGGGACGCTCGCGGACCGCGCGAGCCCCCGGCTGGCGGAGCTCCGCGGCGCGTGGCGAGCGTCGCGGGCCCGGATGATCCGGCGGCTCGAGGACCTCCTGAAGAAGTACGCGGCCATCGTGCAGGACGCGTTCGTCACGGAGCGCGAGGGGCGCTGGGTGATCCCCGTCCGCGCGGACGCGCACGAGCGCTTCCCGGGGATCATCCACGGCGCGAGCGGCAGCGGGGCGACGCTGTTCGTGGAGCCGCGCGCGGTGATCCCCATGGGAAACCGCCTCAAGGTGCTGGAGGGCGAGATCCAGCGCGAGGAGCTCGAGGTGTACGCACGGCTCTCGGCGCTCGTGACCGATCAGCTCCCGAGCGTCGAGGCTGCCGCGGCGGCGCTCGCCCGCGCGGACGTACGCCTCGCGACCGCGAAGCTCGCGCACGAGCTCGCGCTCGCGTTTCCGACGCTCGTGCCGCGGCCGGAGATCCGCCTCATCGCGGCGCGACACCCCCTCCTCGCCATCGACGGGACGAAGGTGGTCCCGAGCGATCTCGCGATCACGGCTGGTCGCGCGGCGGTGGTCAGCGGCCCGAACGCGGGCGGGAAGACCGTGGCCTTGAAGACGCTCGGGCTGTGCGCGCTCCTCGTGCGGGCCGGCCTGCCGATCCCCGCAGACGGCGCGAGCGAGGTCGGGTTGTTCGACGTGGTCCTCACGGACGTCGGCGACGACCAGAGCCTGACCATGAACCTCTCGACGTTCAGCGCCCACGTGAAGAACCTGGCGCACATCCTCGACGAGACGCGCGAGGGCGCGCTCGTCCTGCTCGACGAGATCGCGACCGGCACCGACCCGCGCGAGGGCGAGGCGCTCGCGGCCGGCGTCCTCGACTCGCTGGTGCGGCGCGGAGGCGCCGTCGTCGCGACAACCCACTACGAGGGGCTCAAGGCCCTCGCTCTGGGAGACGACCGCTTCGAGAACTGGAGCTGCGGCTTCGACCTCGCGACCATGAGCCCGACGTTCGAGATCCTGCGGGGCGTCCCCGGGCGGTCGAGCGCCCTCTTCGTCGCGAAGCGCTTCGGCATCCCCGAGACGGTGCTCGAGCGCGCCCGGCACTTCCTTTCGCGTGAGGACCAGGACTTCGAGGCCCTCGTCAAGCGCCTGCACGACGAGCGCGCCGCGCTCGAGATCGCGATGAACGCGGCGCGGCAGAAGGCCGCGGCCGCCGACGAGCGCCAGGCCACGCTCGAGCACGAGATCGCGCGGGCCCGCGACCGGACGCACGGCGAGATCGCCCGCGACGCGGAGGCCCTGCGAGACAGCGTCCGACGCGCACGCGAGGATCTGCGTGCGGTCCAGGCGACGCTCAGGCAGCGGCGCCCGGAGCCCGCCGACGTCAAGGAGGCGGAGCGCGCGCTCGATCGCGTGGCGGCGAAGCTCGCCATGGGCGGAGAGCTCGAGGCCTCGAGAGCGCGCCCGGCCGAGCTCCGGCGCCCCCTGTCCGAGGACGAGCTGCGCCGGGGCAGACGCGTGTATATTGCACGCATACGAGGGGAAGCCGAGATCCTCGACGTGCGAGGCAGGGAGGTGCGCGTCGCTGCGGGCGCGATCAAGTTCACGGTCCCGCTGGAGGAGGTCTTCCACCGGACCGACCGCGGAGCCGACGAGGACGCCCCCCCCGGACGCCCGCGGGATCGCCCCGCCGTCCCCTCGCCGAACGCGAGGGAGGGCCGGGAGGCCGCCGTCCCCATCCAGACCACCGACAACACGGTGGATCTGCGTGGTCTGCGCGTGGAGGACGCCGTGTCGCTCGCCACGACGTTCCTCGATCGGTGCATCGGCGCGCACGTCGGGGTCGCGTTCCTCGTCCACGGGCACGGCACGGGCGCCCTCCGCGAGGCGATCCGCGCAGACCTCGGGACGAGCCGCTACGTAGCCCACTTCCGCGCCGGGAGCGGGGACGAGGGCGGCGATGGGGTCACCGTGGTCTGGCTCGCGTGACGTTCTCGGGCGGGGATGCGTCTACATGGATGTGAAACGGTGCATCCCAATGCCGATCGGATGAGGCATTTGCGCCTCGCGGCATGCGGTATGCTTGGACGGCAGTGGAGGGAGGAGAGGAGGGCATGGGCGTCGTCGACGGTGCGGAGAAGCTCGTGGGCTCGAAGCCGCTTCGCGTGCTCCTCGTGGAGGACGACCCGAGGGACGCCCTCCTCGTGGAACTGGCGCTCCGTGACGATCCTGCCGCCACCACGTTCTTGCACGTGACGAGGCTGGCCGAGGGCATCGCGCGGGTTGCAGAATGCGACATCGTGCTCCTCGATCTCACGCTCCCCGACTCCCGTGGAGCGACCCGGGATCCGGTCACAGGACGGCGCCAGGATCCCAGGGCGCCGAGGACCGGGGCGGGGGCGGCGTGGCCGTCGCGGGCGGCGGGGGCGAGGACGGCGCGGGGCCCGTCTGGGACGTGACCGGTGAGGACGCAGGGAGCGCCCCGGGCGGCCGGCCGGAGCGAACGACCGGCGCCCTTGCGGGCGTACTCGGTGTGCCCGCGGGCGGCGGCGCCATCGCGGCCGCGCTCGCGGAGAGGACCGCGGGCGCGGCGGGTGCCTGGGGGGGGCGGCCGGAGGGAGAGACCCTTCGGCGACGGGCACCGGATCGGGCGCGGCGGGGCCGCGGAAGAGGATCGCGCGACCCCCGATCAACGCGCACCCGGCAGCGACGGCGCCGAGCACCGCGAGCACCGCCACCTTCCGACGGCGCGCAGGCGGCGCCAGGACCGTGGACCGGCTGCCGAGAGCGCGGGGATCCAGCGCGACCGGGAGCGTCGCCTTCGTCTGCACGTCGTGACCTCGCGGCGCAGGCGGCGCCGGCACGGCGCCCGCGCCCAGCGCCTCGAAGGCGGTCACGATCTCCTCGACGGTCTGGAAGCGCTCGTCGAGCTCCGTCGTGAACGCGCGCGCGAAGAACGCGTCGACCTCGGGCGCCAGATCGGGGCGGCGGGAGCGCACGGGGTCGAAGCGGTGCATGCACACCGCGAGGAACACGTCCTCCACCGTCTGCCCCGTGAAGGGGATGTCCCCGCCGATCATCTCGTACGCGACCACCGCGAGCGACCAGAGGTCGGCGCGGTGATCGACGGTGGGAAGACCGCGAGCGTGTTCGGGGCTCATGTAGCACGGGGTGCCGAGGATCATGCCCTGTGTCGTCGCGACCCCCGAGCGCGTCCGGCGCCCCTCCATGAGGCGCGCGATGCCGAAGTCGAGGATCTTCACGAGGCGACGACCCTCCTCGTCGCGCGTGAGGAAGATGTTTGCGGGCTTCAGATCACGGTGGAAGATCCCCTCGGCGTGCGCCTGCGCCAGGCCGCGGCCCACCTGCGAGACGACGTCGATCGCCTGCGCAAGCGCCATGGCGCCGTGGCGGCGAAGGTGCTCGTCGAGCGACTCGCCGTCCAGCTTCTCCATGACGAGGTACGGCAGGCCGTCCTCCTCGCCGTGGTCGGTGACCTGCACGATGTGACGGCTCTTCCGCGACAGCTTCGCGGCCACACGCGCCTCGAACTGGAAGCGGGCGCGGGACTTCTCCTGCGACTCCGGGGAGCGTTCCCCGTCGAGGATCGTGAGCAGCTTGATGGCGACCTCCTCGCGCAGCGACGCGTGCCGGGCCGCCCACACCTCCCCGAAGGCGCCGCGACCGAGCAAGCTCGTCAAGAGGTACCTCCCCCCGACCTGCCCGACGTCGATCTGCATGGTCCACCCAAGCCTAGCGTACCGGGCGATCCGTGGCGACGTGTTGCGCGACAGCGCAGCGCAGCGAGCGCGCCGAGAGCTCGAGGGATACCCCTCGGCGCCGACCGGCGACGCTATGCCCCCTTGCGCCTCGTCGTCGTTCGGCGCGCCGCCGTCTGCGGGGTGGTGAGCGTCTCCAGCGGGACGCCCAGGGCCGCGGCGATCTGGCTTGCGACGAAGAGGGAGGGACCGAGCTCGCCCCTCTCGAGGCGCGCGACGTAGTTCGGCGAGATGTCGGCGCTCGCGGCGAGCTCGGCCTGCGTCCAGCCGAGCTCCTGCCGACACTGGCGGATCCGCTCGCCGACGCCCGCCGCGAACTCCCCGGAGTCGCTCGGGGCGCCCGAGGCTGCGGGGCGCCCCTCGTAGCGGGGACGCTTGCCACTCCTGTCTGCTGTCACGATCGGGATAGTAACATCACGGGGCCGATCGCTCAAGTCCCAAAGGCGCGGCTTGGAGCGGGAATCGGGCACGCGGCTTGCTCGACTGTGCGGACAGGGATAGGAACGATGGGACGGATGCACGCCACCAAGGGGATCCTCCTCGTCGAGGACAACCCGGACGACGAGGAGCTCACGCTCCGCGCGCTCGAGAAGAACCACATCGCGAACCAGGTCGTCGTGGCCCACAACGGCGAGGAGGCGGTTGACTTCCTGTGGGGGCGGGGAGCGTACGAGGGGCGCGACATCGACGCCCAGCCGCAGGTCGTCCTCCTCGACCTCAAGCTGCCCAGGATGAGCGGCCTCGAGGTGCTGCGCGCGATGCGCGGGAACGCGAGGACGCGCCTCCTGCCCGTGGTCGTGCTGACCTCGTCGCGCGAAGATGAGGACATCCTCCAGAGCTACGCGCTCGGGGCGAACGCCTACGTCCGCAAGCCGGTCGACTACACGCAGTTCCTCGACGCCGTGAAGACGCTGGGGATCTTCTGGCTCCTCCTCAACGAGACGCGCATGCGCGCGGTCGACGCCTGATGGACCGCAGCGAGGACCCGCGTGGCACGAGGCCTGCTTCGATCGGCCAAGGGGCCATGCCCCGGGAAGGAGCGCGTCATGGACACCGAGAGCACCGAGGGTCGCCGCGTGCGACCGCGAGCAGGCAGGCGGCCCCACGCCGTCACGGGATCGCTCCTGCGCTTCGACCTCGCCGGGGAGGTCCGCGCGCTCGCGCACGAGCCGGAGTGGGTCGAGCAGGGGCACAACGCGAAGACGCTCGTGAAGTCCCCGGACGTCCGCGTGGTCCTCATCGCGCTGAAGGCCGGGTGCGGCATGCGCAAGCACAAGACCGACCAGTGCCTCACGCTCCACGCGCTGGAGGGGCGCCTCGCCGTACGCGTCCCCGGTCAAGCGCTCGACATCCCCGCGGGTACGATGATCGCGCTGGGGCAGACGGTCGTGCACGACGTCGTCGCGATCGAGGACAGTGTCCTCTTGCTGACCCTCGGCTGGTCCAAGGCGTAGCCGCCTGGGAGCCGGCCTCGACGATGCGCACGATGGCCTCGCGGTCGATCGCCGGGCGGTCGCCGAAGCCACGGTGCGAGGCACACACCAGGAACGAGCGGAGCCTGGCGATCTGCAAGTGCACCTTGCAGATCGCGAGGGCGCGGGTCGAGCCGCCGCGACGAACGCGCCCGTTTCGCGCGCTCCTCGTGACGCCCGTCGGCTACCCGTTGCGCAGCTAGGAAATATGTGCAAGGTACGTGACTGTCGCAGGCGTGGGGTTTTTCCGCCCTTCCGGCTGTTCGCTCCGGGGGCACGCGGGTTGCACCGTGTTGCAACGAGGAGGGCGAGTCGTTGCGAAGAAGTCTACTGAACCTCGAGAAGGGGGACCCCGCGGGCAGGCACGCCGCGGCATCGCCGACTCGAATCCTGCTCGTCGAGGACAGCATCTCCGACGCGCTGCTGGTGGAGCGGACGCTCGGTCACAGCCCGAGTTGGCTCGACCTCACGCACGTGACGCGCCTCTCCGACGCACGGCGCTTCGTCGGCGAAACCGACCTGGTGCTCCTCGACCTCGCGTTGCCCGACGCCTCGGACGCGGAGACCCTCGCCGCCATCGATGGCCTCTTCGGGAAGGTGCCGGTGGTCGTCCTCACGGGCAAGGAGGACACCGCGACCGTCCTCGGCGCCCTCCGGGCGGGCGCCCAGGACTACCTCGTCAAGGGGCAATTCGACTCGGCGTTCCTGGTCCGCACGATCAGCCACGCCATCGAGCGCTTCGTCATGGCCCGCGAGCTGCCGCACGCAGAGCTGGTCGCGGCCGCCGACCAGGCCCTCGTGCGCAGCAAGGCGCTGCGCAAGGACCGCCTCGCGAGCAGCCACCCGAAGCCCTCGGGCGAGCGCCCCTCCGTCTCCGCGCTCCACCTCCGCGCCGGCGAGGGCGCGACCACGAGCGACGCAAGCTGGCTCGTCGGGGTCGACGACGCCATCGCACGTGGGCGATCGGTCGACGTCGGCATCGACTTCTCGTCCCTGTGCCGCAAGCTCGCTCGCGGCGACCGCGACATCTCGGACGCCGAGCTCCACGGGCACCCGCGCTCGCTGTGCCGCACGCTCTGGGACACCGTCCGCCAGGGCAACGTCTGGCGCGGCGAGCTCGTGAGCCAGCGAGACGACGGCACGCCGTACGATGCCGAGCTCACGGTCTCCCCCGTCGTGGAGGCTGGGCGCGTCACCCACCTCCTCGTGACCCACCGCGACGTCACCGAGGACACGCGCCGACGCGAGGCCGCGCGGGAGCTCGAGCGCGTGCGGTCGAACGTGATCGGGATCGTGTCCCATGATCTCAAGAGCCCGCTCGCGAACATCCTCGGCTTCGTCGACGTCCTGATGCGCGCGGGCGACCCGCTCACCGAGCGTCAGCGCAAGATCCTCGCGCGCGTCAAGGACAACGGCTTCTTCATGGTCGACCTCATCAGCGACATCCTCGACAGCGCGCGGCTCGAGGAGGGCCAGATCGAGCTCGTCGCCGAGGTGCACGACCTGAGGCGGGTGGTCCTCGACGCCCTCGATCGCTGCGCCCTGCTCGCGGAGAACAAGGGCATCCAGCTGCTCCCCGACCTGCCCGAGGTGCCGCTGCCCGTCATGATCGACCGCGGCAAGATCCTCCAGGTGTTGAACAACCTGATCTCCAACGCGCTCAAGTTCTCGCCCGAGGGGACGACCGTGGTCGTCACGGCGCGCCCGGGCCCGGAGGTCTCCGTCATCGACCAGGGGCCCGGGATCGCGGAGGAGGAGGTCGGCCGGCTCTTCAAGAAGTTCTCGCGCACGAGCGTCCGCGCGACGAAGGGCGAGAAGAGCACCGGCCTCGGCCTGTTCATCGTCAACGAGCTCGTCAAGCTGCACGGCGGGACCATTCGCGTGGACAGCGCCCCGGGCGCCGGCTCGACGTTCACTTTCACGCTCCCGTCCGGCGCGAGCGCCTGAGCTGGCCCGGCGCGCGGGCGCCGTCACGCGGGCGGGACCTCCGGGGTCCGGCCCAGCGTGAAGAAGACCGTCGCGCCCTGCCCCACGGCTGCGTCCACCCACACGCGGCCACCGTGACGGCGCACGATGCGCTGCACGGTGGCGAGGCCGATGCCCGTTCCCTCGAAATCGGAGGGCTCGTGGAGCCGCGTGAACGGCGCGAAGAGCCTCTCGGCGCGGCTCATGTCGAACCCCGCGCCGTTGTCCCGAACGAAGAACGCCGCGTCGCCATCGCGGGACTCGACACCGACGGAGATGCGCGCGTCCGGGCGCTTGCTCGTGAACTTCCAGGCGTTGCCGAGGAGGTTCACGAGGAGCAAGGAGATCAGGTGCCGGTCACCGTGCGCCCGGAGCCCAGGCGTGATCTCGACGGTGACGGCGCGATCGGGATTCAGACCGCGCAGGTCCGTCACGATGCCGTCGGCGAGGACGTCCAGCTCGATCGCGTCCCTGCGAATCGATGCCCGCGTGACGCGGGAGAGATCCAGGAGATCGTCGATCAGCGTGGCCATACGCTGCGTCCCGGCACGGGCGCGCTCGAGGAAGTGCCGACCCTCCGCGTCGAGGCGCGGCCCGTAGTCCTCGAGGAGGGCGGTGCAGAAGCCGTCGACGGAGCGCAGGGGTGCCCTGAGGTCGTGGGAGACGGAGTAGCTGAACGCCTCCAGCTCCTGGTTCGCGGCGAGGAGCTCCGCGGTTCGCTCACGAACGCGGGTGTCGAGCTCGGCCTGCAGCGTCTTCTGCTCGGTGATGTCGATGCACGAGCCGATGTAGCCCGCGAACTCGCCGTCGGCCCCCTCCGCGTCCCCGCCCCCACGGGGCCGGTTCCAGCGAGGTTTGCCCTGGTCGAGGATCCACCGGTACTCGCCGTCCTTGCGGCGCAGCCGATACTCCATGCGGAACGGGCGCCGCTCCGCGAAGGCTTCGAGGTACGTCGTCATGCAACGCTGGATGTCCTCCGCGTGCACGCCCTCGGCCCAGCCGGTGCCGAGCTCTTCCTCGAGCGGGCGCCCCGAGAAGTCCATCCAGCCCTGGTTGAAGAAGTGCCACAAGCCGTCGGTCCCCGACATCCAGAGCATCACGGGTGCGCAGTCCGCCATCGTCCGAAAGCGGGCCTCGCTCTCGACGAGGCGCTTGCGCTCCGCGGCGAGGAGGTCGCTGGCGCGCGTCAGTTCGCGCTCGCGGGCCTCGAGCTCGCGCCGGTATCGTTCGAGGCGCTCGGCCTCCACGTGAGTCGCGTCGCGCTCGCTCGGGGTCACGGTGCCACTCCGACGTCGATGGCGGACGCGCACGACCACAGCCTTCCGCACTCGCCCCACGCCGCGGGCGGCGGCCACGACACCTCCGCCGCCGGGACGTGCGCGTGGTCCCGGTCCCGCTTCCTGGCCCGATCGAGCCCGTCTTCTCGTGTCAGCGCCAACGGTCCTCGCAGGTCATCGCGCTCCAGGTCCGTGCAACGACCGTACCGCGTCGGCGTCCGGAGCCTCGAGGCCACAGGACAGGGCCCTCGCCGCGCCCTCCGTGCAATTTGCAGGGCGCGCGTGGCCTCTCAGACGCTGATCGAACCCTTGCGGAAGTCGCTGCTCGCGATCTTCACGTTGACGCACGCGGGCTTCTTGCTCGCGAACGCCGCGTCGAGCGCGGGCCCGAGGTCGGCGACCGTCTCCACCCAGAAGCCGACGCCGCCGCATGCCTCGACGATCTTCTCGTAGCGCGTGTAGTCGAGCGCGGTCGCGACGGCGCGCTCCTTCCCGTACAGCTCGACCTGCCCGCGGCGGATCTGCGTCCACCCCGCGTCGTTGCCGATGATCGCCACGACGGGAATACCCTGCCGCGCCATCGCCTCGAACTCGATGCCGTGGAGCCCGAAGCTCCCGTCTCCGTAGACGAGCACGGCGCGCGCATCCGGGCGGGCGAGCTGCGCCGCCATCGCGTACCCGGGGCCGACGCCGAGGGTGCCGAGGGGTCCGGGGTCCATCCACAGCTGGGGCCACTCGAGCTTGAGCACGTAGGCAGCCGTCGCCACGAAGTCGCCACCGTCGCCGATGACGACGTCGGAAGGTCCGAGGCGCTTGCCGAGCTCGGCGCACACTCGCAGCGGGTTCGGCGGCGACGAGTCCGCCTCGATCTCCGCGAGCATCTTCGCCTGACGCTTGGTCTCGTCGGCGCGGACAGCGGCCACCCACGGGGCGAAGTCGAGCTTGGCGCCGAGCTCCCTCGCGATCTGCGCGAGGACCGTACCGCCGTCGCCGTGGATCCCTAGCTCCACGGCGCGGTTCCGCCCGAGCTCGGCGCCGTCGAGATCGATCTGCACGATCTTGACGCCCGGCGCCCAGGTCGGGGCGCGCCCGTAGTCGACCCGAAAATCGAAGGGCGTGCCGAGCACGAACACCACGTCAGCCTGGGCGAGCGCGAACTTCCGCGACCGCGAGAACAGGAGCGGATGCGCCGCGGGGAGGCCCCCACGCGCCATGCCGTTCAGGTAGACGGGAGCGCCGAACACCTCGCACAGCTCCCTCAGGCGGTCCTTCACCGGCGACCACCGGATCTGCGTCCCGACCACGAAGACCGGCCGCTCGGCCGCGCGCAGCAGCTCGACCGCGCGCGCCACGCTCCTCGGATCCCCGCCCGGGCGCGGCGTCTCCTCGAAGGGGCGCGTCGCGGGCCTGTCCGCGTCGTCGTGCATGTTCATCAGGAGGTCGAGCGGCATCTCCAGGAAGACCGGCCCCGGCACGTTGGCCTGCGCGACGCGAAACGCCGCGTCGAGGTACTCGCCGATGCGTCGCGTCTCCGGTACCTGCACGCTCCACTTGGTGATCGACCGCATCAGGGACACGCAGTCCATGTCCTGCAGCGAGCCCATGTCGCAGAGGAGCCTCGGCCCCGCGCCCCCGATGCACACGAGCGGCACCTGCGCGCGCTGCGCGTTCGCGATCGCCGTGACGACGTCGGTGACGCCGGGCCCCGCCGTCACCGCGCACACGCCCGGACGGCCCGTGACGCGCGCGTAGCCGTCGGCCGCGTGCCCCGCCGTCTGCTCGTGGCGCACGTCGACGACGCGGATCCCCTCGTCGATGCACCCGTCGTAGATCGCCTGGATATGACCGCCGCACAGCGTGAAGATGTGCGTCGTTCCGTGGCGCTTGAGCGCCTGCGCGACGAGCCGGCCCCCGTGGACGTATGCCATCGTTTTCGCCTCCGGCGGGAGAGCCTAGACGAAAAGCGAAGGAGCCCGTAGCCTGTTTCGATGCTGAAGAAGCCGCGCAAGCTCCTCGTGGCGTCCCTGGGGGTGGCCGCCGTGAGCTACGCATGCACGCGCCAGCGCGAGACGCCCCCCGGCAACCTCGTCGCGCCGCCGCCCCCGCCCCCGACGGAGGTGGTCGGGAACCTCGTGGCGCCGCCGCCTCCGCTGGACGCAGCGGTCCTCCCGATCGCGGCTTCGGACGCGGGCGCAGCGGCGATCGCCGTCGCCTCGTCCGACGGGCCGGCGGCCGATCCGAGGAGCGACGCGGGCAGGCCGAACACCGTGCCGACCACGCGGCCGACGCTCACGACCCGCCCCGTGGGGAACCTGATGCCGCCGCCGCCGCCCGCGACGGTGAAGAAGTAGTCAGCGGTCCGGCACGATCCTCCGCCCGCTCACCACCTCCTCGCGCAGCGCGGCCACCCTCGCGAGCACATCGGGCGGGATGCGCGCCGCGTGCGGACCCTCCCGCACGAAGTCGACGCCCCCCTCCTTCAGGCCGAACACCTGCATCCCGCCCTGGAACCGACCCTCGAGCACCGCCCTGACGGCCTCGAAGACGGCGACGTCCACGCGCTTGATCATGCTCGTCACGACGGCCGCCGGCATCTCGTCGTGCTGGTCCGTGTCCACGCCGATCGCCATCACGTGCCCGTCGTTCGCTGCCTCGAACACGCCGTGCCCCGTCGCGCCCGACGCGTGGTAGATGACGTCCGCGCCGGAGGCGATCTGGCTGATCCCGAGGGCCTTCCCCTTCGCCGGATCCCGGTACGCGTCCGGCGTCGCGCCCGCGTAGGCTGCATGCAGAATACATGCATTGCACGTGGCCTTCACGCCCGCCTCGTAGCCCGCCTCGAACTTGCGGATGAGCGGCCCGGTCATGCCGCCGACGAACCCGACGTGCTTGGTCCGCGTCATCATGCCCGCCACCGCGCCGACGAGGAACGACCCCTCCTCCTCGCGGAAGGAGAGCGCCGCGACGTTGGGCGGGATCCCTCCCGGCCCGGCGAAGTAGTCGATGCAGGCGAAGCGCCCGCGCGGGTAGGAGCGCGCGACGGCGTCCACGTCCGACGAGAAGATGAACCCGACGCCGATCACGAGGTCGAACCCCTGCGCGGCGAACATGCGCAGCGCGCTCTCCCGATCCTCGCTCCCCGCGGGCTCCAGGAAGCGCACCGTCACGCCGAGCTCGCGCTCGGCCCGCTCGAGACCGATGTACGCCGCGTCGTTGAAGCTCTTGTCGCCGCGGCCGCCGATGTCGAAGACGAGACCGACGCGGGTCCCCGCATTTGCGCGGTTCGCGCCCGAGCCAGCCTGCACGCCGCGCCCCGGGACGATCGAGAGGAGCGCGGCGATCGCCACGGCCCCGGGGAGGATCCAGCGCCTCACGGAGCCATCACCACGATCTTCGCGCGGCTTCGCGCCGCCTGGAAGAACTCGTCCTCCGCGAGCCGCAGCTTCTCGAGGCGGAGCCAACGCGTGAACCTGTCGCGCGCCGCCTCGAACTTCCGATCCTTGTACGGGTGCTGCGCGCTCCGGAACGCCTCGCGCACCTCCTCCTCGCTCGGCCGGAGGATCGGAAAGAGGACCCGGTCCACGTACAGCGCCGCGCGCCCTCGGGAGAGCAGGAGGGCGCCGAGCTCCGCCTCGACGATGCCCTCCTTCGCCATCAGCGCCTCGAGCGCAGCGCAGCCTCCGAGCCGATCGCAGAGATCCTCCCTGGCGTCGGCGACGATCTCGGCGAGCGTGCGCGAGCTCAACGCGGGAGCCGCCGTGTTTCGCGCCACGGGCTCCGCGATCCTGCGGCCCCAGAGCGAGGCGAGCATGTCCTCCGCCACGAGCCGCTCGAGCGCGATGCGCGCGAACCTCGGGTCCTGGGCGTCGACGGCCCGGTCGAGGGCGGCCTCGACACGCGCGAGGAAGTGGAGGAGTCTCAGCGACACGAACCGCGGGTAGGCGGCTCCGCCAGTCTCCGGCGTCACGTAGCGAACCACCGTACGGTCCACGACCGTCGCTGCCGTCGCGCCCGGGCTCGGCGGCTCCGGGGCCACGCCCGTGCCTTCCGCGGCGAGTGCTCGCGTGCTCGCGAGGAGCGCGAGGACAGCGTAGACGGCGACCGACCCCCTCACGGGGCCCGTGGCTTGTCCCCGGACGCCGCTGCCCCCTCGTCCGGCGGCTGCGGGCTCGCGACGGCGGCTCGCGCCAGGCTACCCGCCTCGCGCTCGGCGGCCTGGTGCTCGTGGTGGTGCGCGAAGCCGCGCGCGGCCCGCCGCGCCTTGAGGAACTCGCCGAACGAGACGAGCGACTCGAGCTCGCGCGGACCGAGGGCCTCCGCGATCTCGCGCAGGTACTGGCGGCTCGCCTCGGCGTTGCGCGTGCGGCGCCCGCTCTGCGACTTCGGCGCCTCGTCGCCGGACGCCGGCGCGGACACGATGCCGGGCTCGCTCGTGGCGGCCTCGGACACCGGCTCCTCGGAGGGCGGCCCGTCGACCCACTGCGGCCGCGGGACCGCCTTGATGACGTGCGCTGTGAGCCACGCTTCCATGAACGTGCGGAGGCGCTCGCTCCGGAACGCGAACCACCGCTCACGATCGGCCGTGTACGACATGAGCACGTCCTTGAATCGACGGAACGCGCCCTTGCCGTCGATCGCCTGGGTGAGCTTCCCGCGCAGTTCCGGCTCGTCGACCATCGGGATGAAGCGCTCCATCCAGCGGTACTGCTCGCGCGAACTCACGGGATCGACACGCAGGTAGGTCGTGTCGGAGCTGATGCGCACGTGCATCTGCGGATCGGCGACGCCGTCGAGCACGCGGAGAACCTCGCCCGTGGCGAGGTGCAGGTAGCTGTGGACCTCGGGAGCGTTGTTCTCGAACGCGTCCTCGAGCGCCTCCCAGTCGACGGGCACCTCGCGGAGCGCGGCCGTGGTTTCCTTGTCTGTCATCCGAGACTCCTTGGAAAGCGCAAGTACGCACGCCAGCTCGGCGCGCGGGCTACGGCGGAGGGAGGGGCCATCTCCCGCGCCAAGTGAAGATAGGTTTCGAGAATCGCACGGGAAGAGGTTTTCGCAAAGCGCGCCGTTCGTCGGGTGGCGAAGGGCGGGACAGGGCGCCTCGGCCCTCAGGTTGCGAGAGGGGCGCGGGAGCGGGCGCGACCAACGGCGAGCTCCCAGGCGGCGATGTGCGCAGCCCTCCGCTCCTCGGACATCCGGGGGAGGAACCTGCGCTCCTCCCTCCACATTCCGCGCACGGTCGCCATGTCCGCCAGCCCCGCCCCGATGCCGGCGAGCATGGCCGCGCCGCGGCCGGTCGACTCGATCTCGGTGGGGCGGTCCACCTCGACCTTCGCGATGTCGGCCTGGAACTGCATGAGGAGCCCGTTTGCACAGGCCCCACCGTCGACGCGCAGGCGCGCGATCGGTCGCCCCGCGTCCTCCGTCATCACGCGGAGCAGATCCCACACGCTGAACGCGATGCCCTCGAGCGCGGCGCGCGCGATGTGGGCCTTCGTCGAGCCGCGCGTGAGCCCCGTGATCGTCCCGCGCGCGTCCTGATCCCAGTAAGGCGCGCCGAGGCCCGCGAGCGCGGGCACGAAGCACACGCCCCCGGAGTCCTCGACGCTGGCCGCGAGCGCCTCCACCTCGGGCGCGGTCGCGATGATTCCGAGCCCGTCGCGGAGCCACTGCACGGCCGCCCCCGCGATGAACGAGCTGCCCTCGAGGGCATACGTCGTCTTGCCCCCGACCTTCCAAGCGACCGTCGTCACGAGCCCGCCGGCGCTGGGGATGGGCGCCTCGCCGACGTTCATGAGCGCGAACGCGCCGGTGCCGTACGTGCACTTCGCCTCCCCGACCTCGAAGCACGCCTGCCCGAAGAGCGCCGCCTGCTGATCGCCTGCGATGCCCGCGATCGGGATCCCGTCCGGCAGGAACGCGACCCCGCGGGTGTGTCCCACCGTCTCGGCGGATCCCGTGATGCGCGGCAGGACCGCGCGCGGCACGCGGAACAGGCCGAGCAGCTCGTCGTCCCACGCGAGCTCCGCGATGTTCATGAGGAGCGTACGGGATCCGTTGGTCACGTCCGTGACGTGCTCGCGCCCGCCGGTGAGCCGCCACGCGAGGAAGCTGTCGATCGTCCCGAAGGCGAGCTCGCCACGCTCGGCCCGCGCGCGCGCCCCCTCCACGGCGTCGAGGATCCAGGCGACCTTGGTCCCCGAGAAGTAGGCGTCGATGACGAGGCCCGTCTTCCTCTGCACCGCCGGCGCGTGGCCCGCCACCTTCAGGGCGTTGCACGCGTCGGCCGTGCGCCGGCACTGCCACACGATGGCGGTGTGGATGGGCTCGCCCGTCACGCGATCCCACCCGAGGGTGGTCTCGCGCTGGTTCGTGATCCCGATCGCGCCCACGCGCGAGCCGTCCACCCCGGCCTTCGCGAGCGCGGCGCGCACGCTCGCCTCGACGCTTCGCCAGATCTCGGCAGCGTCGTGCTCGACCCAGCCTGGCTTCGGGAAGTGCTGGGGAAAGTCGGTGGTCGCGCGCCCGAGGGTCTCGCCGGAGAGCGTGACGACGAGGGCCGTGGAGCCCGTGGTTCCCTGATCGATCGCGAGGAGGAGCGGCGCCGACATGGCGACGAACGTACACCAGATGGAGGCCAGAGCACCGAACAGGTTGAACTCCGAGCCGTCTCGAGACATCGGGGCACCCCGGGCTCCAGAGGGTGTTCCACAACCTCCCGCCGTGAGTGCGAGACGAGCCCCAGCGGCCAGGGCGGGCGTAGAACCGCCGCTGGCGGAGTCGGCCGCTCGGCTGCGGTCGGCGATCGGGCTTCTACGGGTCGTTCTGGGTCGTCTTTGGGGTCCTCCGGGGGGTCTGCGAGCGCCGCATCCGAAGCTCGCGGCGGTGAGCTTTCCTTCTCGCACGGCGGGCAGGAGCTTGCGCAGGTTCACCGCGGTGCAGGCGAGCGCCCACTGCGCTCGCGCGCCGTCGAGACCCCACGCGGTGAAGCGTCTGACTCGAGTTTCGCCCTTTTCCCGGCCGACCGGCCAACAGGGCACCCCCGGCTGAAGCCGGGGGCAGCAACCTCCGCGGATGCACGTGTGGTGAAGCCCGCCCGAGGGCGGGCTTCCATTCGCCGGAGACGTCGTCCGCGGCT
>SXNL01000390.1 GCA_005777185.1 Myxococcales bacterium | reverse complement strand
GTTGCGGCGTCCGGCTCCGCGCAGGCGCCCGACCCGCCCGCCGCCGGCGGCTCCCGCCCCCTCAGGTTCGCGGTGCTGGGCGACACCGGGATGGGGAACGAAGGGCAGCGCAAGGTCGCGGAGGCGCTGGGCCGACGGTGCGCGGCCGACGGGTGCGACTTCGTGCTGCTCCTCGGCGACAACTTCTACCGGTCGGGTGTCTCCTCGGTGACCGATCCCCTGTGGAAGGAGCGCTTCGAGGACATGTATGCGGGCACCAAGGTGGACTTCTACGCCGTGCTCGGCAACCACGACTACGGCGCCAACGGCGCCGGGACCGACTTCGATCGTCCGCAGGCACAGGTCGACTACACGAAGGTGTCTTCTCGCTGGAAGATGCCCGCGCGCCACTACCACGTGCGCAAGGGGCCGATCGAGCTGTTCGCCCTCGACTCGAACGCCCAGATGTTCGGCAAGGACGACGCGCAGCGCGCGGAGGTCCAGAAGTGGATCGCCGCGAGCGCCGCGCGCTGGAAGATCGCCGCCGCTCACCACCCCTACCGGTCGAACGGCCCGCACGGGAACGCGGGCAGCTACAACGGCCTCCCGCACGTGCCGATCGCGAACGGTCGCAGCGTGAAGGCGTTCGACGACGAGATCCTCTGCGGAAAGATCGACGTGCTGCTCACGGGGCACGATCACACGCGCCAGTGGATGAAGGAGACGTGCCAGGGCACGGAGCTCATCGTGTCGGGCACCGGCGCCGAGGGGACGCGACTCGTCGGCTCGAACGAGACATGGTTCCAGACCGCGCGCCTCGGCTTCGTCGTCGTGGTCGTGGACGGCGGCAAGCTCACGGCCGACTTCGTGGACGAGGACGGAAAGGTCGAGTTCTCGCGGACGATCGAGCGACCATGACGATGGAGGGGCCGATGCGCCGAGCTTTCCTGGCCATGCTGGTCCTGGCGGCGGTCGCCTGTCGCACGGGCACCGACAGCGCGGCGCCCGACGAGGACGAGGAGGAGACGCGCCCCCCCACGCCTCCCGAGTGGGATCGCGTCGTCACGCGCCCCGCGGAGGCGGAGGCGTCCGCCAGGCGACAGGCGTGCACCTTCGGGCGCGGCGCGCTCGCCGGCGAGACGCTCGGCAAGGAGGTGCCCATCGAGAAGGACATCCCCCTGGAGACGATCGTGGTCCTCATGCAGGAGAACCGCTCGTTCGACCACTACTTCAGCCACTTCGGGAGGTACGCCGGCCGCACGGACGTCGCCTCGGCGAAGGACGGCACCACCAACCCGGTCGACCGCACCCCCACCATCGCGGTGCGCCCCTACCAGCACGCGCCGCACCTCTGCTTCCTCGACACCGACCACGGCTGGCGCGGCAGCCACGAGCAGTACAACGACGGCAAGATGGACGGGTTCGTGGTCACGAACCACAAGTACAAGGGCGAGGTCCTGCCGGATCCCAACAAGGAGACCACGGACGGCGGCCGCGCCATGTGGTGGTACGACGAGCGTGACATCCCCTTCTACTACGCGCTCGCGAAGTCCTTCGGGATCGGCGACCACTACCACGCGTCCTTGATGGGCCCGACGTGGGTGAACCGCATGTTCCTCTACGGCGGCACGAGCTTCGGGCTCACCCACAACACGCTGCCGAGCATCAAGGGCAAGGAGTTCCCAGGCTACGATCTCACGTTGTTCGACGAGCTGGAGAAGCGCCACGTCTCGTGGGGGTTCTACGCGAGCGGCCCGCCGGGGGTGGCGCTCATGCTCGGCGCGACGATGGGCACGCGCTGGGGGCGGCGCGTCACGAAGAGCGTCGCGGAGTTCCACGCCGACGCGGCGGCCGGCCGGCTGCCGCAGGTCGCGTTCGTGGACACGAACTACCTGGACGTCGGCGATCCCGAGGACGGCGAGACGGAGCACCCGCCGGAGGACCTGCAGCGCGGCCAGAAGTTCGTCTACGATCTCGTGCGCTCGCTCACGAGGAGCCCGCAGTGGAAGTCCCTCGCGCTCTTCATCACGTACGACGAGCACGGCGGGCTGTACGACCACGTGGTCCCGCCCCCCGCGTGCGTCCCCGACGTGTCGCCCGTGACGGGGGAGCCCGGCCAGGTGGTGTCCGGCGCGTTCGACCGCCTCGGCTTCCGCGTGCCGCTCCTGGTGGTGTCGCCCTTCGCGAAGCGCGGGTACGTCTCCCACGAGACGTACGACCACACGAGCATCCTCCGCTTCATCCAGGCGAAGCACCGCGTCCCAGCGCTCACCGCGCGCGACGCGAACGCGCGCATCCCGACCGACTTCTTCGACTTCTCCCGCCCCCCCGACCTGGCGGTCCCCGCGTTCACCGAGCCCCCGATCGATCCTGTCGAGGCGGAGTACTGCCGCCTGACGTTCAAGAGGTAGCGCCGCTCACGCGGCGACGAACCGCAGGGCCGCCCCCGGACGGAGCGCGAAGATCCGCGCCTGCGCCGCGCGCGGCACGACGGCCACGAGCGGATAACCGCCGGTGGTCGGGTGATCGGGCCCGAGCACGATGAGCCCCGACGGCGTGAGTTGGACTCCCCCGGCGACCATGGGTTGGCTCGTCGCCGCCGGCTCCGCGTCGAACGGC
Organism: Myxococcales bacterium; assembly: GCA_005777185.1. Classification (GTDB taxonomy): domain Bacteria; phylum Myxococcota_A; class Polyangia; order Polyangiales; family Polyangiaceae; genus SXNL01. Next base: position 20,330 of record SXNL01000390.1, on the reverse strand, counting down.
AGGGCAGGCCCGTCGAGGCGGGTGCCCGCCCGATCGGACGTGGGAGACACACGGAACGACGCACCGAGGAGCGTGTCGCGGAGGCCCGAGGGGATGGGATCGGGCCCGAACGCGAGCGGGATGGGCCGCGCTGGATCTCGCCAGCCGAGGTCGTCCGGCGGTCGCCGAGGGCCCGAGGACCCTCGGGCGGGGCCCGCCGCGCCGAGGTGCCGGCCGGCGAGGATCCGCCCGTGCCCGAGGGTGAGCAGCGCACCCCGACCGCCGAGGAACGGCGTCGCGTCGAGCCCCCCCTCCATGCCGATGTAATCTACACGGAGAAGGGGCGCCGGGATGGTGGCGCTCTCGTGCGCGCGGAGGTCGATCACGTGCCCGCCGGCGAAGATCCTCGCGGGCGTCTCCGCGCGAAGCACCACCTTGCCCGCGTGCTCGATCGCCGGCGCGTCGATCGCGTTCCCCAGCGCGGCGTTCGCCCGGTGGAGGAGGGGCGGGACGAGCGCGCCGCCTGGCGGGATCCCCTCGTGCATGCGTCCGCGCCGGCCCCCGTCCTGGATCGTCGCCACGCCGTCCACCCGGAGCACGACGACCCTCATGCACGCCCCCGAGATGCCCGCGCGAATCGCACGCGGGTTCCCGTGGCCAGCGCGGCGCGGCCGTCCTCCGTGAAGGGCGCGAACCCCTCGGCGACGCCGAGGAGGTTCCAGCCGCCGGCACATGCGCCGGGGTAGATCCCCGCGTAACCGGCCGCGATGGCGACGCTGCCAGCCTCCACGCGGGCGCGCGGCGCGGCGCGACGCCCGATCGTCGCGAGCGAGGGATCGATCCCGCGCAGGTACCCGAAGCCCGGCAGGAAGCCCACGAAGGCCACCTCGTAGAGCGGAGCGAGGAAACGCGCGATCAGCTCCTCCTCCGTGCACGCCACCCCTCGCGCGACCTCGGCGAGGTCCGGCCCCGCGAAGCGCACCGAGATCACGAGCGGCTCGGCGCCCCGGCGTTCATGTTCGTTCGCGTCGCGCGCCACCTCGGCGTGGGCGTCGACGAGGGCGCGCACGCAACCCGCCGCGTCGGCCGGGAGGGCGTCCCCGTACACCGCCGCGTGCGTCTCCGTGACGAGCGCGTCGTGCACGAAGGGGAGGCTCGCGAGCCGCTCACGCAGTCCGGCGCGGTCGCGTACCCCGGCGATCTCGACGCGCAGGCCGAGATCCCCGAGGGCCGTCACCTCGCGCTCGGGGCGCACAGCTCCTCGCGCACCGCGCGCGCGATCTCGAGCGCGCGCGGCGTGTCGGCGTGCACGCAGATCGTGTCGACGCGCCCGCGGAGCGCGCGCACGATGTCCCGTGCCTCGCCCGGATCGCCGACGACGGCGCCCGGAGCGGCTCGCGGCAGCAAGCGCCCGTCCGGTCCCGTCCTCCGATCGGCGAAGCCCTCAGCGAGGAACGGGAGGCCCTGCCGGGACGCCCAGACCTCGAGCTCGCCGCCGGGCGCGCCGACCAGGGTCACCTGCCCGAGCGCCTCGATCGCTCCGTCGCTGGTGGCCGCCGCGACGGCTCCGTCGCTCGTCGCCGCGTGGTAGAGCGCCCCGTGCAGCTTCACGTGCGTGATGGCCGCGCCCTGGGGCTCCGCGATCGCGCGCAACGCCTCGCACTGCGCCCGCACCTGTCGTCGGAGCGTGGCAGGCGCCACGTCGAGCGCGCGCCGCCCGAATCCCTCGCGGTCCACGTGGGACGGGTGCGCGCCGATACGCGCGCCGTGTCCGAGCGCACGCCGCATTGCGCGTCGCATGGATCCCTCATCGCCCGCGTGCCCGCCGCACGCGATGTGGAGCAGATCCGCGAGGCCGAGGAGCTCGTCGTCCTCCTCCGGCAGCTCGCCGCAGTCCACGTTGAGGAGTACGCGGTCGCCCACGGCGCGCCTCATAGCACGCGCGACCTCGCGCGGCCCGATCGCGTTCAGTAGTCGCCGCTGGAGCCACCGCCGCCGGTGTCGCCGCCGCCGCCGCCCCAGTCCCCGCCGCCGGATCCGCCCGAGTCGCCGCTGGAGCCACCGCCGCCGCCCCAGTCCGATCCCCCGCCGCCGACGAAGAACGTCGGGCCGCTCGAGTAGCCTCCGCCGTAGGGCCCACCCCCGTCGTGGTAGCCGTCGCGCCTCCGCCGGCTCACGAACGAGACGACGAGGATCACCACGACGAACACCCCACCGATGAGGAGGAGCGGGAGGAAACTCGCGACCCCCGAGCGGCGCGGCGCCCCGTGGGTCCCATGAGGTCCGCCCACGTCCGTCCGCCGTCCCGCCGTGCTGGGTTGCCCTCCAAGAGCGCCCGCGACGCCGTCGATCCCGGACTCGAGCGCCTGACGGTTCTTGCCCTGCCTGAAGAGCGGCGCCATGCGGTCGCGGATGATGTGGTGGCTCTCGATGTCCGTGAGCTGCCCGCCCACCCCCTTGCCCGTCTCGATGCGGATCTTGCGTTCCCTGGGCGCCCACGTGATCAGGACCCCGTCGTCCTTTCCCTGGGCGCCGAGCTTCCACGCCCGGAACGTCTTATAGGACACGTCCTCGATGGCTTGACCGTCGAGCGAGACGGGGATGAAGACGCTGATCTCGTACCCCGAGCCGACCTTGTAGCGCCGCAGCTTCTCGTTGAGCGCGCGCCTGTCGCCCTCGGAGAGCACGCTCCCCGGATCGGTGACGGGCCCTTCGAGGGCGGGTGGCGTGAAGGCGAGCGCCGGGCTCGAGACGAGCAGCAGCGCCAGCGCCGAGAGCCACGTGAGCACAAGGCGGAGCACGCGCGCACGTGGGTTCAGCGTCATGACACCTCCTGTTGTAGCTCGCTCGTCGACCGTCCGCGGGGGCGGGCCTCCCGGGCCCTCGTTGCTAGAAGCTGACCTTGGGCGCGGCCTGCGACTCCGGCGAGGCCGAGAAGTAGACGCGGTTCTTGAACGGCTTCCCGGTCGCCTTGTTGATCGCGACGCCCTGGACCTTGCCGAGCTCCGTGTTGAAGGCGCGTACGGCTTCGTTGTACTGCTGGCGAGACCGGAGGATGCGGTTCTCGGAGCCCTCGAGCTGCTTCATGAGGTCCGAGTACTGCGCGCTCGCCTGGAGCTTCGGGTAGTTCTCGTTCGCGATGAGCAGGCGGGAGAGCGAGCCGTGCGAGAGCTTGTCCTGCGCCTCCTGGAACTTCTTCATCTTGTCGGGATCGGTGAAGTCCTCGCCCGTGAGCTTGATGCTCGTGGCCTCGGCGCGGGCCTGCGTGATCTTGGTGAGGGTGCCCTCCTCGTACTTGGCCGAGGCCTTCACCGTGGCGACGAGGTTCGGCACGAGGTCCGCGCGCCGCTGGAGGTCGGCCTCGTAGTCGGCCCACTTCGCCTCGCAGTTCTGGTCCTTCGTGACCAGCTCGTCGTAGCCCGCGATGGCCCGGTTGCAGCCCGGAACGAAGGCGACGAGGCCGAGCAGGCCGACGAGGCCGACGAAGAAGGTGAACAGCAGCTTGGCGGAGAGCTTCGTGGAGGAGCGCATTCGCCCGCACGGTAAGGACAATCCGGGCCAGACGCAACGGGGCCCGCCTGGATCCGCGAAAGTATGGACGTAAATCGCGTGAACGGGCCTCGCCTGGCATGCACCTGAGGGGGGTTGCGCATGGCGGATCGGCGGACATGGGTGGCCAGCGGGATCGCGCTCGGGGCGCACGCGGGGCTGGCGCTCGCGCTCGCGGCGGCGGAAATCGGGACCCCGTCGGGTGGGGTCGTGCCACCGGCCGATGACGCGAGCCCGATCGCGCTCGACCTCTGGGTCGGGGCGCCGTTCCCGCTCGACACGGAGCCACCGGTGGCGGCCAGCGACCCGCCCAGCGACCCGCGGCCCGTGGCCAGCGGCCAGCGTGCAACGGTCGACGGTCCGCGGCCCGCGGGCAAGGGTCCGCGGCCCGCGGGCGACGACCCGGGGGAAACGACCGCCGGTCCGCTCCTCGCGGCCGCGGCGATGGTCTCGACCGACCCCGCGACGACGACCACGCCAGGGGGCGGCGATCATGGCGACGATCCGGTGGGGGGGCGCCGCCCGCTGACGCTCGCCGAGATCGGCCTCTCGGGCGCCGCGCCGAACCGCTTCCTCACGACGCCGCTCCTCCCGGATCGTTCCGTCGCCGAGCAGGACGGGCGGAACGTCGAGGCGGCGATCACCCGTCCGCTCCACGAGCGCGATCGGGAGCTCGGGCTCGGGCCCGAGGGCCCGACCCTGCGCGAGCTCGAGCGGGCGGTCCACGGGGGCCACCTCGGTCTGAACGCGACGGCCGAGATGGACGCGCGCTTCGCGCCGGACGGCTCGCTCGTGGGGATCGAGATCGTGTCGTGCAGCGGGGACATGTCGGGCTGGCGGACCATCGCGGAGACCGTGAAGGCTCGCCTCCGCGGCCAGACGGGGCGCGCACGCGGAGGCCGCGGCACGGTCTCGCGCATCGCCGTGGACACGGCGCTGAAGCTCCCGTCGGGCCACGATCCGGGCGCCGATGTGACCTTGGCGGGCGTCACGGTGAAGAAGGGCGAGGGTGAGACGTCGACGAAGGTGAAGATCCTCGACCCGACCCCGCGGCTCGTGAGGATCACGCTCGCGCCGAACACGAACGTCACCCTGGTGGTGCCCGAGTTCACCGCCATCGGGACGGACGGCGATCCCGCGGACATCGGCGTCGGGCCGCAGCGCGTCGTGCACGCGCGGGTGGTCACGAGCCGGGCGCTGTAGCGTCCGCCGTCGGCTTTCCGTGGTCCCCGGACCGTGTATCCTCTCGTCTCGAGGAAGGTGCCGCCATGCTCCTGGGACTCAGGACCGCAGTCTACACCACGCCCGATCTCGCCGTGGGGAAGGCGTGGTACGCGAAGGTGTTCGAGATCGCGCCGTACTTCGACGAGCCCTTCTACGTCGGCTTCAGCATCGGTGGCTTCGAGCTCGGGCTCGTGCCGGATGGGTCGCTCGTGACGTCGGGCGCCCAGGCCCTCTGGGGTGTATCGAGCGTGTCCGCCGAGCTCGAGCGCCTGGCCGCTCTCGGCATCACGGCCCACGAGCCCGCGAAGGACGTCGGTGGCGGGATCCTTGTCGCCTCCGTGCGGGATCCCTTCGGAAACGTCCTCGGCCTCATCGAGAACCCACACTTCGATGCGAGCAAGGTGCGCTGACCTGGTCCTGGGACGCCGAGCGCGGATCCTCGAGGGGCGGTGCGCCGTGTCGCGCGCGGATGGTGTTCACTCTCCGCAGCGCGGACGGATGGCGCAGCAGCCACCGCGCCACCCGGCCGTTTGCTGGCAGATCGCAGAGGAGGAGACCGACCACGACGAGGGCGACGCCCGGTCCGGGCGTGAACAGGAAGACGATCCCGACGGCGACGAGCACGATCCCGAGGAGGCTCCGGCCGAGCCGGCGCGCGCCCCATCCGACCGGGGCGGGTGCGGTCAGCGCGGTCGCGGGGAGGCGCACCAGGGTACGCTCCGCGACGAGCCACGCGGCGATCGTGAGGCCCACGCCACAAGCCATCCACACGAGGACGTCGGCGGTCCGGCTCATGTCGTCCTCGCGACCATGAAGCGAAGACGAGCACAGGCCGTACCACGGCGCGTCGCGCGCGCCAGGCCGCGCCCGTCGAGGGGGCTCGCGCAAAGCGTGCGTCGTGCGCACCCGACGCAGCCCCGTCGCCGCGTCAGGTGATGGAGGACAGCACGTCGACGAAGTCGTCGAGGCGCTGTCGCTCGATGTCGAGGGGCGGCGTCAGCGTGATCGTCGCGCCGGTCGGATCCCCCGTGAGGACGAGGTACCCCGACGCGAGCAGTCGTCGCGCCGCGCGTGTCGCCCACGCCGGGTCCCTGCGGTGCCGGATCCCGATCATCAGCCCGACGCCCCGGACCTCCAGGTTCGAGCCGCAGCGCGCGACCACCCGATCGCGCAGGTGCTCGCCGGCCGCGCGTGCGCGCTCCGGAAGGCCCGTCAGGTTGCGGATCACGGCGAGCGCCGCCGCGCAGGCGAGCGGGTTGCCGAAGTGCGTCGCCGTGTGGATCGCCGTCCCGCCGTGGTCGCCCCACGCGCGCATCGCCGCCTCCGTGCCGATGCAGGCGCTCACCGGGAAGCCCGCGCCGAGGCCCTTGCCAAGGCAGATCACGTCCGGATCCGTCTCGAGCAGCGACCGGACGAGGGCGCCGGATCGTCCCAACCCGGTCCATATCTCGTCCGCCACGAGCAGGGCACCGTGGCCGTGGGCGAGGCGCCGGAGGCTCTCGAGAAACCCCGTCGGCGGCACCACGCATCCCCCCCGCCCGAGCACGGGCTCGACGAGGACCGCGCCGATCCTCCCCGTGCCGAGCGCGTCGCGTACCTCCGCGAGCGACGGCGCGAGGTCCTCGTCCGAGAGCGGATACCGCGCGAACACCACGTGCTCGCCGAGCTGTCCGGCGAACGGGTCGCGGAACCCGGGGTGTAGCCCGCACGCCGCGAGCGGTCCGTGCGAGAGGCCGTGGTACGCGCCGTGGAACGCGACGACGCCCGCCTTGCCGGTCGCGAGCGCGCACGTCTTGAGCGCGCTCGTCACCGCGTCGGCGCCGCTCGAGCCGAGCATGACGCGCGCGCCGGGCGTGGGGTGGAGCATCGCGAGCGCCTCGCACAGCTCGGCCTTCGCCTCGGTGCCGTACACGTCGCCGAGCGCGAGCCACATGTTGTCGACCTGCGCGGCGAGGGCCTCGCGCACGGGGGGTGGCGAATGTCCGAGGATGCACGCGCCGAAGCCCGCGACGAGGTCGACGTAGCGGTTCCCGTCCGCGTCCTCGACGTTGCCGCCGTACGCGCGCGCATACGCGATCGGGGACTGCGGCGTGGATGCGCGCGCCTCCCTGGCCTCGCGCCTCGCCTCGAACGCAGGGCACTCGACCGCCGCGAGCCGGGACGCGATCTCGATCGAGCGTGGTCCCGGAGGCGGGACGAGGATGTGCGGCGGGAGCGTGGGCAACCCGGGGAGGGTATCAGGTCGCCGCTCGTGTCGTTGCCGGACCCGGTCGTGGCGCCGAGGTGATACCGTCGCCGCGAACGGAGGAGGAATCACATGGCAGACAGTGTCTACAAGATCATCGAGATCGTCGGGTCCAGCAGCAAGGGCTTCGACGCGGCGGCGAAGGTCGCGATCGAGCGAGCGAGCAAGAGCCTGCGGGATCTGAGGATCGCCGAGGTCATCGCGCAGGACATCCAGATCGAGAAGGGCAAGGTGAAGGCGTATCGCGTGAAGCTGAAGGTCTCGTTCAAGTTCGAGGGCGGGAAGTAACCGCTCGGCGCGCTCGGCGCGCCAGCCGGCTGGCCGATCAGCCACCGATCTTCCGGATGGAGACCTCCCTCGCGCTCGGCTCGGTGCAGCCCTTCCAGGTGTCGCCGTCGGGCTTCTGCCTCCACGCCTGGCGCACCCGCGCGGCGACGGCGGCGGCGTCCTCGTGCTCCGCCTCGCTCGCGGCGGAGACGCCGTGGTTCGTGGCGAGGCACGGCCGGAGGTGGCCGTCGCTCGCGACGCGCAGACGATCGCAGCCGCCGCAGAACGTGTCGCTCGTCCCGGTGATGAACCCGATCCGCTTCCCGGCGTCGGGCCCGTCCGCGCGGGCGGCCGTGTACTTGGCGGGGCCACGGTCGGGCTCCTTCACCGGCGGCGCCTCCTCGAGGAGGTGCGCGAGCCGTGCGCGGATCTCCGGGTAGGGGACGAAGCGATCACGGAGCTTCTGGCCCTCTCCGATGGGCATGACCTCGATGAACCGCGGCACCATGCCCCGATCCCACGCGAAGCGCACGAGATCCTGGAGCTCGTCTTCGTTCTCGCCGCCCACGACGACCACGTTGACCTTGAGCTCGTCGAACCCCGCGCGCGACGCAGCCTCGATGCCCCGGAGCACCGTTGCGAGCCGTCCGCCGCGCGTCATGCGGAAGAACCGAGCTGGATCCAGCGTGTCGAGCGACACGTTGAGCCGCATCAACCCCGCTTCGCGGAGGGGCGCCGCGAGCGCCTCGAGGCGCGTCGCGTTCGTCGTGAGGGCGACGTCCTCGAAGGGCGTCTCTCGCAGGGCGCGCACGAACGCGACGACCTCCGGGTGGAGCAGCGGCTCCCCGCCGGTGACCCGCACGCGCCGGACGCCGGCCTCGAAGAGCCCGCGCAGCATCGAACGCCACGCCGCGGGTCCGAGGCGCCGCTCGGCGTAGCCGTCCCTCTTGTGCGGCCGGCAGTAGACGCACGCCAGATCGCACAGATCCGTGAGCGACACCCGCGCCGACCTCGGGAGGGCGCGCACGTCGCGGTGGAGGAGCCGGAGCGCGCCCACCTACTGCACGACGGGGAGGTGAACGGACCCGCACCCCATGTCCTTCTTGGCCTCGGCGTCCGCGAAGAAGTCGAGCGGGGCAGGCGTGACCCCGAGCGTGGCGCACTCCTCGTCGACGACCGCCGCGCACCAGGCGAACACCGGCCCATACACGCCGTTCCCGCCGACCTCCTTCCGCGCCGCGATGGCCCCCGCGAGGCGGCCGAGGTGGTCGACGAGGAACTTCTTGCGCGCATCCTCGACGATCTGCCTCCCCTCCTCGTCTCCGATCTCCACGAGCGCGGCCTCCTTCAGGAGGAGCACGGAGTAGAACTCGAGCTCGACCGCGACGTGGTCGAGCATCTCGTGCGCCGCCTCCGGGTCCAGGGCGAGGCCGAACGCCTCGTAGAAACCGGCGATGTCGGCGAGGTCGTTGCCCTTGGCCATGCCACGCATGCGGCCGTACTCGGTCTCGTAGAGAGACGCGCGGTCGCCACCCCCGTCGAAGAGGCCGAGGTAGTCGCCGCGGAGGTCGTCGAGCGCGGCCGCGCGCTCGAGGAGGGACGCCGTCGCGACGATCGCACGCGGTCCCATCCAGTCGTGCGCGACCCGAAGGCCCTCGGCCAGATCGTCGCCTGGATACGTCGTGACGAGCGACAGCAAGGAGAAGGTGCGGGCGCGGGCCAGCCGTTCGTTCGCGGTGAGGTGCATGTGCGCGTCTCCAGGGTGCTCGTGAGCTAGAGGATGCTGACCGGCGTCCAGAACATCGTGACGCACTTGCGGGAACCGACCTCGCCCTTTCCGCCCTGCCACACGGCGAACGCGACGTTCCCCTTGGCTCCCGGGCGGAGCGTCGACCCACCCTCGATGGCGAGCGGGCGCGACACGACGAGCGTCCACGTGCCGTCCTTCCACTCGCCCTTCGCCGCGCTGCCGTGCCCCTTCTGGACCGACGACGTCGAGAAGCCCTCGGCGATGATCTCGTCGACCCCCTTCTTCACGTAGCTCTGCGGGTTCCCCTCGGCCACGCCTGGCGAGAACTTCTCGGTCTCGCTCGCGTTCGCGTTGAGGGCCTTCGCCTCCTTGAACTCGAGCGGATACATGTCGACCGACGCGTTCGGGTAGAGGTCCTTCATGTCGGGCTTCCCCTTCTCCTCGTCGCGCTGGTACTGCGCACGCCAGTGGAAGATGTGCACGGGGCCGTCCTTCTGTCCCATCATCACGAGCGGGGGCGGGCCGTCCTTGACGGGGAACTGCAGCGCGGCGGCGTCGGAGTACTCGCCCAGGTGGCCCGCCTCGCTCTTCTCGGTGTCCTTCCAGCGCAGCCGAAACGCGACGCGCGTGCCGTCGTGGATCGCCTGGATGATCAGCTTCTCGGTGAACGAGATCGACGGGCGAGGGGTGATCATCGGCTGCGCCGCGAGCGTGGCCGCGCCCGCGGGGACGTCCTGCCAGTACGCCGCCCCCGGGTCGGGCGTCGCGAGATCGACCGACACCTTCTTCGCGGACAGCTCCTTGAGCGGCTCGATCTTCTCCTCGGTCGTCGTCGGAGGCTTCTTGTTCGAGCAGGCCGCGAGCAGGACAGCGCCCAGGGCGAAAGGCACGATGCGTCTTCGGTCCATGGTTCGAGCTCCGTCCTTCAAGGCGTGTTGTTGCGAATGGCGTTGTACTTCGGGTCGAACGCGGCTCGCTCCACCACCGGCTCGGTCACCGGCACGCGCACGATCTCCTCCCCCTTCTCGTCGAACCCCGCCGCGATCCCTCGCTTCACGTCGAAGCGGTGCATGATGCGGTCGGTGCTGCCGATGAGGCACAGGAGGCCGTGCGCCACCGGATCCCTTGGCAGCTCCTTGTACCGCTGGATCGCGCCGTCGACGAGCGGACCGAACATCTGGCGCAGGTAGGCGCGGTCCGCGTGGACCGGCGGGATGTAGTAGATGTTCGGCTCGAGCCCGAGCTGCGGATAATACGGCAGCGCGATCTGCTTCTTGTGCACCAGGTAATCGACCGGGTTGTCCTCGCGCGCCTTCCACGGGGGGTTGATGAAGCCCATCACCCGGATCTTGCCGATGCAGTTGACCACGCACTGGGGCTGGACGCCCTGCTCGACGGCGGGGTAGCAGCCGATGCACTTCTCGCTCGTGCGCGTGTAGGGGTTGTACATCGACTTCTTGTAGGGACACGCCCGCACGCACTCGCCGTAGCCCTTGCAGCGCGACTGGTCGATGAGGACGATGCCGTCCTCCTCCCGCTTGTAGATGGCCTTCCGCGGGCACGCGGCGAGGCACGCCGGGTACGTGCAGTGGGCGCAGGTGCGCGGCAGGTAGAAAAACCACTTGTCGTGGGGAGTGTTCGGGATGTGCCCGCCCCCGTCCTGGGTCCCTCCGCCGCAGTCGTCCTCGCCGACGTTGGGGTACATCCAGTCGTCGTCCGTGGGCGCCCAGTGCAGCACGCGCTCCGTCTCGGGCGCCGCCTCGATGATCGTCTTGCCCTGGTACTCGCCCTTCTCGGACCACGCTTGCCGCCCGAGCTTCTCCAGGATGCGTAGATCCCACGCCAGGGGGTATCCGCCCCACGGCTTGGTCTCCACGTTGTTCCAGAACATGTACTCCTGCCCCTTGCCGCTGGTCCACGTCGTCTTGCAGGCAAGCGTGCACGTCTGGCAGGCGATGCACTTGTTCAGATCGAAGACGATCGCCCACTGCTTCTTCGGGCGGCTCTCGTCGTACGGGTATTCGATTTCCCGCTGCAGGTGCCAGTTCTTGACCTTGGACATGATGCTCGCTCTCCTGCTCACTTCACCTGGGAGTAGTCGCCTTTCAGGTACAGCTTCATGGCCTCGTTCTCGTAGGTCGGTCTGAGCCCGAGCGCGGCGGGACGCCAGACGCCGGCCCCCCCGATGCCGCCGGCCTCGGCCTTGGTGAACTTGACGAACGCCTCGCGTGGGGCGCCCACCGGGCAGTGGACGTCGGCGAGGAAGCCCTTCATGAGCACCTGCCCGAACATGTCCTTGTGGAGGAGCGAGTCGGTCATCAACGTCGGCTTGAGCCAGGCCCGCGTGGCGCTCTGGTGCGACCCGTAGCGGTACATGGCCTGGTAGTTCGTGTCGGGGTTCTTCGCGAGGCCGTCCGCGCGGGTCTCGTGTCCCCTCACGCTCCCGAACGTCGCTCCGTACATGTTGTGCCAGGTGCGCGTGACGCCTCGGGGCGTTCCCGGGTAGAAGCGCACCCGCAGCATGAGCCGCGCGACCTTGTAGTCCGGGGAGTCCGCCTTCCAGCCGCGGTACGGTCGGTCCTCGGGATCGGCGTCGATGTAGACGTAGTCGCCCTCCTGCAGCTCGAGGGCCCGCGCGTCTGCCGGGTTGATGTCGACGTAGCCTTCGGTGATCGAGGGCAGTCGCTTGTCGTGGCGGTACACGTCACCGAAGGGTCCGAAGAGCACCCCCGTGAAGTCCGTGTCGACCGGTGTCGTGTGGGCGCCGTGGCGGTACTTCGGCGTGTGGTAGATGTGCTTGAAGCCCTGCGCCATCAGCGGGTGCTTGGTGGCGAGGATCTCGTCCACGGTCCTCATCACGTGCCGCACCTGGCGCGTCTCGCACGACAGGTCGTTCCTCTGGAGCTGGTAGTCCTCTGGCTGCTTCGGGCGGAGCGCCGGATGGGTCTTGGCCACGATGGCATTCGGCTCGTGGAACGTCGAGTCGATCGGCTCGCGGTGGACGATGATGTTCTCACCGCTGTCGATGAACTCCTGCTCGGGGCGATAGAACTCGAGGCGCCCGCTCTTCGTGTGCCACGGCTGCTCCCCCTTGGCCTGCTCGTACGACGACAGCCGCGGGTAGGTCCGCGTGTTGACGAGCACGGGGATGCCCTCGAGCGCCTTCTTGTGCATGTCCTCGATGGTGTACCCCTTCAGGGCGTACGACCCGTCGAGGATGCGCTGGAGGTATGTCTCGACCTTGCCCTCGTCGACGAACTTCCACGTCGCGGCGAAGCGGTCGTCCGCGTAGAGCGCGCCGAGCGCCTTGCTGACGCCGGCGATGATGTCGATGTCGCCCTTCGTATCGAACACGCGCGCGAGCGGCGTCTTCGGGTAGAGCTGCACGAACGGGTTGGTGCAGCTGGCGGTCATGTCGGTGTGCTTGAACTCGGCCCAGGAGTCGCACGCGAAGACGATGTCGCTGTACTCGCACGACGCCGTCCACCACCAGTCGCTGAACGCGATGAACTCGACCTTCGGCAGCGTGTTGTTGACGACGTCGAAGTGCCACTTGACGTTGCCGATGACCGAGTTGCTGTTGTTCAGCCACATCGCCTTCGTCGGCGTGGGCAGGTGTCCCTTCCCCGTGAACAGCGTGTTGCCGCGGCGCAGCGGACGATCGCCGTAGTTGTAGTAGTGCAGGGACTCGTAGTGCAGGTACTTCTTCGTCGATACCTTCCCCGCCGGGTCGAGCTGGAGCTGGAACGGATCCTCCGTCGAGAAGCCGGGCAATCCGCCGAAGAGGGCCGCGCGGTAGTTGCCGGCGTAGCTCCCGACGTTGCCGCCCGGGAACCCGAGGTTCCTCGTGAGCGCCGCGACGAGGAGGATGGCGCGGTCCTTCAGGTCGGAGTTGAAGAACTGGTTCGGCCCCATGCCGGTGGCGAAGGTGGTCTTCTCTGGGTTCTTCGCGATCTGCGTCGCGAGGGACTCGATGGCCGCGGGCGGTGCCCCCGTGAGCTTCGCCACGTGCTCGGGTGTCATGTTGTCGTTCAGGTACTGGGAGAGCAGCGAGAAGTGCGTGCGCACCTCGACCTCTGCGCCGCTCTTCAGCTTGACCTTCCGTGATGCCTCGAGGTCGGGCGACACGCCCTTGCGCTCGAAGGCCGGGCCCATGTCGTCGCGCGTGACGGCCACGAGCTTCCCCTGCTTGGCGTCCCACATGACGAACGGCAGCATGTCGGCGGCGACCGACTCGGGGGCGATCTGCGACTTGTGCTGGGACCCGGGCGGCGGCTTCTCGCCCGGCTTGAGGACGGTCACGTTGCGGATCGCGCTCGAGGCGTAGCCCGGGAGCGCGGCGGGTTCGACGTCGTCGGGGCGGAGCGGCTGGAGGTTGTCCATGCGGACGAGGAAGGGCAGATCCGTGTTGGCGCGCACCCAGACCGGGTCGTAGAGCTTCCTCGAGAGGATCACCTGCGCGAGCCCGAGCGCGAAGGCCGGATCGGTGCCGGGGCGGATCACGACCACCTCGTCCGCCTTGCTGGCCGTGGCGCTGTACTCCACCGTGATCACGACGATCTTCGTGCCCTTGAGGCGCGCCTCCGTCAGCCAGTGGCTGTCCGGCATCTTCGTCGTGATCCAGTTCATCCCCCAGACGAGGCAGAGCTTCGAGTTCTCCACCGTGAAGAGGTCGAAGTCGTTCGTCTGCGCGCCGGTCACCATCGGGTGCCCGGGTGGCAGATCGGTGTGCCAGGAGTAGCTGTCCCAGCCGCGCGCCCCGATCGCCTTGTCGGGTCCGACCCCGCGGATCTTGGCGTCCGCGAGCGCCATCATGTTCGCGAACCGGTAGAGCCCGAAGATGCGCGTGGCCCCGAGGAAGGCCATGCCACCGCGGAGCTTCACGGTCTGCATGCCGCTCCCCTCGGTGGCCTCGATCATCGCGTGGTCGTACCCCTGCGCGGCGAGGAACTTCGAACCTGGCTCGCCCGAGTACGTCCGCGCGATGTTGTCGAGCGCCTTGGCCGAGTACTGGTAGGCCTGGTCCCACGTGGCTTTGAGCCATGTGTCCTTGCCGCGCTCGAAGTACTTCGGATCCGGCTTCCCGGTGCCAGGGTCGCGCGGGAACCCCGCGTCCGCCCACTCCTTGAACCCACGCCGGATCATGGGCGACTTGACGCGCCGGTCGCCGTAGATGCGACGCACGAGGGCCAGGCCCTTCTGGCAGAGGCGCGGATCCCACCTGTGCGACGCCGTGTTGCCGTACAGATCCTGCGCCTTGCCGTACCCGAAGGTCGGGCCGATGCGCACGACGACGCCGTTCTTCACGTGCGCGCGGAGCATGCAGTTGTGCGTGTCGTTCGGGGCGCACAGGAACACGAACGAGGAGTCCGGCTTGAAGATGTTCCGGTAGGTGCGCTCCCACTCGCGGTTCGGGTAAGCGGCCAGCGGGTTGTCGATCTGCATCGGCTTGAAGAAGTGCAGGGGCGCCGACTTGGCGAGCGTCCCGGCCCCGAGGACCGAGACGCTGACGAGGCCCTGGAGGAACGCGCGGCGGGTGGACTTGTCATGGGACATGGGTGGCTCCGGACGCGCCTCTCTGGCGGTCTTCTTCGGGTTTGAGCTCCGTGTCGAACGGCGAACGGGGCGCGGCGTCCTGCAGGGCGATGCCCGGGAGGCGTCTCCGGATCTCGCGCTCCACCATCGAGGCGACGGCAAGGTTTCCCCCGCAGCCCGTCGCCTTCACCTCGTAGTGGAGCACCCCCTCGAGGACGCCGTGGAAGACGACGTCGACCGACGAGTCGAACAAGCGCACGCGGCGTCGCGCGCCCTCGAGGGCCATGCGCTGCTCTTCGGGGATGGGGCCGAAGCGGAGGGGGCTCTCCGGCCGGACGTACGCGACGTCGACGCAGCGGGCGTCGCCGTGGCCCTGGCTCTCGTGCCGGGCGCAGCGGATGCCGCCCGTGATGCCGAGCACGAGCCCGTCGATCGCGTCGCGCCAGTACGAGCACGGGCCGGGGCCCGCCGCGCCGTAGGCGCAGCCGTCACGCTCCAGGACGAGGGCGGGCTCGGTCTCCGCCGCGCGCCAGGTGCCCTGCAGGCAGGCGACCCCGAGGCGGGAGAGCGCGGCCGGCAGCTCGGAGAGCGCATATGTCTTGCCGTGGAAGCGCGTGAAGCCGTGGCCGAGGCGCAGGCTGTTGTCGAACGCGCGCGCGCGCGTGGTCGCGGCGTCGCGACGGAGCGCCTCGCGGAGCAGATCCTCCTCGGTTACGGATCCGTCCGCCTCGTGGACCACCGTGCGGAGCGCTGCACGGCGGGCGTGGCGCCATCGAGCCTCCAGGTCGGCGAGCGCGTCCACGGGCGCCCCCTCAGCAAGGAGCGGTCCAGCGCGGAGTGCGCGCAACCTCGCGTACGCCGCGCGTCTCCTCGCGGATCCCCCGCAAGGCGTGCAAGCGCGCGCAGCCCTTGCACCGCGGCGACGGGGATCAGCGTACGACCGGCAGCGCCGCGCGGTTCTTGCTGCGCAGCACGGCCTTCTTGTTCTCCCACTGCTTCACGTCGAGCCCGGCGGCCGTGGTGTCCTGGAGGACCCGCGACGGATCCTCGAACGTCCTCCTGTTCTCCTCCCACCGTGGCGAGCGGTAGCGCCGCAGGAAACGCGCGAAGTCGTCGCTGTCGAGCATCACGAGGGCCTCGCCGGCGTCGGCGTGGAGGCCGCGCCGGGCCATCAGGCCCAGCGTCTGCCCGTACAGCGCGCGGAGCTCACGGTCCGCCCTGAGCATCGGCCTCGCGAGGTAGGCCGCCACGAACGCCTTCTCGATCAGGTTGGAGCCCCCCGACCTGCGCATGCGCCAGCGGCGCTCGAGGCGCTCGAGCATCCTGTCGCCCGAGTAGGCCTGCTCGTAGAGCCACACGTAGCCGTCCATCAGCTCGTCGGGGCGCATGAACCGCGGCTCGAAGACGACGTGGCGCGTGTCGAAGAGATCCCAGCGCTCGTGGAACAGCCGGCCCTGGGCCTTCACGTCGTCGAAGAGCTTCGTCCCCGGCATGGGGGTCAGGATGCTGAAGAACGGGTAGAGGATGCCCGTCTTCTGCACGAAGTCGATCGTGTTCTTGAACACGTCTCGCGCGTCCGTGTCGAAGCCGACGATGAAGTTGCCGACGACGGTGATGTCGCGCGCGTGGATGCGATCGATCGCGTCCTGGTACGTCAGACAGAAGTTCACCGGCTTGTCCATGGCCTCGAGCGAGGCCTGCGTCACCGACTCGAACCCGACGATGAGCGTCGAGCATCCGGCGTCCCTGAACAGATCGAGGAGCTCGTCATCCGAGGCCACGTTGAGCGTCGTCTCCGCCGACCACCCGGGCAGGATGCCCGCCTTCCGGAGCGGCACGAGCGCGCGCAGGAGATCCTTGGTGAAGCGGGTCCGCGAGATGAAGTTGTCGTCGACGATGTACAGCGGTCGGTTCTTCGTGAGGAGGTTGCCGCCCCGCGGCATCGCCTCGAGCTCGGCCACGATGCGCTCGATGGGCTTGAACCGGAACTCCTGCCCCGAGATGTCGGGCACGCTGCAGAACTTGCAGCGGAACGGGCAGCCGCGGGTCGTCTGGAGCTGGTGAAACAGGTACTTTGCGTGCGGCGCGGCGCGCCAGGCCGGCGGCGGGATCTCCGCCATCGGCGGGAAGCCAACGGCGTCGTAGCGTGCCTTCAGCTGGCCCTTCTCGAGATCGCGCACCACCGTGGGCCACACCGCCTCGGCCTCTCCGGTCACGATCGTGTCGACGTGCTCGAGCGCCTCTTCGGGGCGAAGGGAGGCGTGGATGCCCCCCAGGATGACGCGCGTACCCCGCTTCCGGAACTCGCGCGCGGTCTCGTACACGCGGGAGACGCACGAGGTCTTGGCGGAGAGGGCGACCGCGTCGGCGCGGAGGGCGTAATCGATGGGCGCGATGTACTCGTCGACGAGGTCGATGTCGACGCCGCGCGGCGTGCAGGCGGCGACCGTGAGCAGCCCGAGATCGGCGAAGGAGCGCTTGAGGCCCATCGCGCCGAGGACGAAGTCCATCTCGTAGAGCTCGCGCTCGGTAGGATCGGAGTTCTTCCGGGTCGCGACGAAGGAGATCTTCATCACGTCACCTCCTTCGCGCTCTCGACCAGTCGTGCCAGCGTGGGTCTCCGCGCGTCGCGCCACGAATCCCATCGCCGCTCCGCGTCGCGCGCCCACGCCACGCCGTCCCAGGCGGTCAAGAGGACCTCGTGCGCCATCGAGCGGGGCCGGTCACCATCGGGGCGGGCCGCGCGCGGCTGGCGCCACCGCGTGATCGCGCGCTGTACGCCGTCCCAGAAGCGGCCGCGCGCGTCCAGGCTCGCCAGCGCACCGCGACGGATCTCGGCCTGCGCCTCCGGCGTGTGCGCCGCGCGCGCCAGCCCCTCTTCCAGCCAGCGCCCGTGGTCCTCGTCCTGGGCCACGTGCAGGGTGAAGTAGTGGATCTCGTCCTCCGAGAAGCCTGCTCGCCGGAGGCCCGGGATGGTCGCCTCGAACATCCTCGGGATGGCCCACTCGTGGCCGGGCCCCACCGCCCCCATCCCCTCCAGGAACGGACGCGTTCGCACGATCCGGCGGTGCTCGGCCACGAAGCCGGCGGAGGCCGCCGGCACGCGTCGCGTCCTCATCGCCTCGGGCGAGCCACCCGCCGCTGCGAGAAAGCGTCCGTAGAGCGTCGCGTGGTCCTTCCCCTCCGACCCCTCGCCGTATTCGTCCACGAGCACCTTGGCGAGCCAGAGCTTCGACTCGCTGTCGGGCGCGCGCAGGAGGAGCATCTCGAGGTAGCTCGTGAACATGCACACCAGCGGGAAGTGGTTCTCGGCGAATACGCGGTAATCGTCGCGGGAGAAGGGTGTGGTCGCGAGGCGGTTCAGGAGCAGGTGATTCACCGCAGGGTGCGACTCGATCTCGCGGCGGAGGTCGAGCAGGAAAGCGCGCGAGGTCGCCATCTCAGTCACCCCCCTGGGCCGCTTGCGCCGCCTCCGCCGAAGGGCGAGCCCGGGGCAGCTCGTCGGTCCAGCTTCTCTCGGGGATGCGCAGCTTCACCAGCGCGGGGCCTGCCGGCTTCGCCTCGCTCCCGGGATAGCTCACGTCCCTCCATGTGAGGCCACGACGCGCGCCTGGCCCCTGGAGGAGCCCCTCCTCGTCTCGCAGGTACGAGCGGTAGTCGCGGTGCACGCGCTGGTAGCGCCAGGTGCGCGCGTAGAACCAGAGGATCCCCCGTAGCAGGCGCGCCACCATCTCGGGCCGCGTCCGGAGCAGCGAACGATACGACCGGTAGACCGACGGCTCGGTCGCGTCGATGCTGCGCGCGAAGTGCCGGTAGAACTCGGCGCGTGGAAGGCGCGTCGGCAGGACGGCGTGGAGCAGATCGAAGAGGCGATGATCGGTCGTGAGCAGAGCGTCCTTGTACGCGTGGAACAGCTGGGTGCCCGGCAGGGGTGTCAGGATGGTGACCAGCGGGATGCCGATCTCGAGCGAGTTGATGTACGCGTACAGCGAGTCGAACTGCTCCCGGGTCCAGTCCGCGCGCACCATGAAGATGCCGGTCGTGAAGACGCCGTTCTCGCGCAGGATGTCGTTGGCGCGCCTGTTCTCGTCCCACGTCGACCTCTTGCGAAGGGCCGCCAGCGTGTCGTCGTCGTTCGACTCGAAGCCGGTGAGGAGTCCGGCCAGCCCGCATCGCGCGAGCCGCGCGATGATCTCCGGGTTCCTGGCCACGAAATCGGCGCGCCCCTGCGTCATCCAGTACTTCTTGATCCCCCGCCGCTCGATCTCGTCGCACAGCTCGAGGAGCCTCGTCCGGCTCGTGAGGAAGTTGTCGTCCAGGATGAAGACGAACTTCTCCTCGCACGCCTCGAGGCTGTCGGCGATCTTGCGCGCCGACAAGAAGCGCGTGCGTCGCTCGTAGAACTCCCAGATCGCGCAGAAGTTACAGTCGAACGAGCAACCGCGGCTCGTGAAGATCGACGCCATGGGGCGCACGGCGGTGAAGAAGTAGCGACCCGCGTACTTCTTCACGAGACTTCGATCCGGGAGCGGCAGCGCGTCGAGATCGCCCGTCTGGCTGCGCTTGGGGTTGACGCAACGCCCCCCCGCGGGCGACGCAAAGCGCACGCCGTCGACGCCGGCGAAGTCGCGGTCCTGCGAGCTCCTCTGCCGGTCCCACCGGTCGACGAGCTCGCGGAAGGTGAGTTCCCCCTCGCCCTGGACGATGACGTCGACGTAGGGCTCGTCGAACTCGTCCGGCGAGAGCGTGGGGTGGTGACCCCCGACGACGGTGAGGGCCTCCGGACGGATCTGGCGGGCCATGCGCAGGACCGCCTTCGCCTGATAGGCATCGGTCGTCATGCTCGTCGTCCCCACGATGTCCGGTCGGAACGCGACCAGCTCGCGCGCCAGGGCGTCCTCGGGCTCGAGCCGGAGATCGAGCACGCGCACCTCGTGCCGGTCCGACACCATGGCGCCGATCGCGGTGAGCGCCACGGGCTCCGACAGCCAGACCACGTTCTCGAGGCCGAGCCGTCCGGTCTCGAACGGGGTGGGCATCACGAGCAGGATCCTCATGGGTTCCCGCCCCGCCCCCACCTGTACGTTCACGGACGTGCTGATCATGCGGCATCCTATCACTCCGGCGGGGAAGAGCCAGCGGTAGTGGTGCCAGAAACCGGCGATCGGCCCGGCAAACGCGGCGTCGGGCTAGGCTCAATGCCGATCGGATAAGGCATTCGTTGGAGCGAGGGTGCCCCCCCCCGTCGCGCTTCGCGCGCGAAGAGGTTCCGTGGAGGCGGTGGGGCGCCGGCGCAGACCTCACCCCCCGTCCCCCTGAGTCATCCCCTCATTTTCCTCACGTCGAGCCCGAGCCCGAGCCCGAGACCGAGCCCGACGAATACGAGCCGAGCTTCAGCACGATCGCGGTGAGCATCGCCGTGATCCGCAAGAGGAGGGCTCGCACAGCCACCAAGCGTTGCGCATCGGCGAGCCGAACACGGCCAGAACGTCAAGGACGGCTGCGGTCTCGCTCGCCGAGCGGCGCGCCATGCGGTAGAAGCGCGCCTTGTCCGCCGGAGCGAACTCCCCGCGCCTTCCGCGATGTTGAGGGGGATCGAGGCGACAGCTCGCCGAAGTTGATCGCTGAGGTAGGCGCGGCCCCTCGGAGAGCGGTCCGCGAGCTGGTCCGCCCCCGCCACCAGCTCGATGCTCGCACGGTAGACGTCGAGTCGCTCATGTTCGAACCCGTCCATGCCCGCCAGTCGGCACGAACCGCGGGTTCGTTGCGCAGGAATCGGGC
>SXNL01000389.1 GCA_005777185.1 Myxococcales bacterium | reverse complement strand
GGAAGAACGGCGAGGACGTCATCATCGTGCCGGCCGTGTCCGACGAGGACGCGAGGAAGGTGTACCCGGACGGCTGGAAGACGGTGAAGCCGTACCTCAGGATCGTGAAGCAGCCGAGCTGACGTCGCGGACGGTCCGCCGTTCGCTGTCGGGGCGGACGGCGGACGGCGGACGGCGGACAGCGGGCGCCCCTCCGTGTACAGTCGCGGCCATGAAGACCCGCGCACGATCCACCGGAACCGCGAGGGCCTCGACGCCCACGCACAAGCTGCCGGCGGCGCTCGCGAAGCGCGCGGCAGGCCTCGTCGCGAAGAAGAGGAAGCGGCTGCTCGTCGAGGCGCGGTCGCTCGTCGCGCTCGTGAAGCGACGCAAGGCGCAGATCGCGGAGCTCTTCTACGACATCGGCGAGGCGCTCCGGCGCCTGAAGGACAGGGAGATGCTCGCCGTGCTCGGCTTCACGTCCTTCGACCGGATGTGCGACGAGCGGCTCGGGCTGTCGTCGACGGTGGCGGACCGGCTCGTCGACATCGTGACGCGGATCTCGCGCGATGACGCCCTCTCGATGGGCCAGTCGAAGGCGATGGCCCTCGTCGAGCTCGCCGCGGCGACGCCGGAGGCGGACACGCCCGCGGGACTCCTGCGGGGCAAGGCGCTCGCGCTGCCAGGCGGGAAGATCCTCGATCCGAAGAAGGCGAGCGCGCGCGCCATCGAGCGCGGCGCGAAGGCGATCCGTCAGGCCCGCGCCGAGAAGCCCCGGAAGGGACGGACGACCAGCGCGGAGGAGAGGGCGGCCGCCCTGGCGCTGCAGAGGGAGCTCCACGCACGCGGCGTGCGCGGGGCGAAGGTCACGGCGGTCGCGACAAAGCCGGGGAAGGGGTCGAACGTGCGCGTCGAGCACGTGCCGCTGGAGTCGCTCGGGGTGCTCGGGGAGGCGATCGCGCGGGTGCTGGGGAGGCGGTAGGCTCGGGGGCAAATCACCGGCGTCGGTGATCCGGATCACCGGCGTCGGTGATTTTCTCGGGGGTGGGGTCAGCGTTGCTCCGCCCGGCGTGACAACACGACGCCTATCGGCTCACTCGCCCGTGGGGTAGGCTGGGAGGGCAACCGGCGGGAGGAGGAGCGTCATGACGAAGCGTTTGCCTGGTGTGCTCGGGACGTTCCTCGTGCTCGCGGTGGGCCTCGGAGCGCCACACGACGCCCGTGGGCGTCGCCCTCCGTCGAAGCCGCGGTCGCGCGGGGCTCCCGCGCGCGCGCCTGGACGCTCGGTCGGAACCCGACTATCGAGGTGCACGATGAAGCTCCGTTCGTCCGCTCGTCACGGCGCCCCCGTGCTCCTCGCCCTCGCCGCGGCCCTCCTCGCGCCGGAACACGCGCGCGCCGCGGTCGAGAGCGCGGCGTCCGCCCCCGATCCGCTGCAGTACCCCACCGTCGCCGCTCCCGGCGCGAGGGAGTTCAGCACGGATCTCCTCCGCCCGCTGTTCGAGGCGCAGGCGAACGGGCGCCTCTGCGAGCTCCTGCTCAAGGACGCGAACCGGCCGATCCCGGAGGCGTTCGACTTCTCGAAGTGTCCGGAGCCCTTCGCCTCGAAGGTGAGAAACAAGCAGGGCAAGGTGCACTGGGCCGGCGGCGCGAAGCCGAGCGAGTGCGGGAGCGCATGTTTCCGTCGTCCGTCGAACGGGCGCGAGCAGAACCGCACCGTCCCGAACACGAACCACGCGAGCTTCACGGGCCACTTCGAGTTCGAGCTCGAGATCACGGGACCGAACCGCAACGTGCGCTTCCCGTACGAGACGTTCTTCCGCTGCGTCATCCCACCCGGACAGAAGAGCGGCGACGTCGCTGTGAAGGTCGTCTTCGGTCAGCCCGTCATCGGCGACCCGAGCTTCTTCGAGGGCGTGCTCAACTTCTTCACGGGACCGCTCGACTGGAGCCGCCGCGTGGAGGACGGCATCCGCGCGGAGCTGTCGCGCCCCGGCAGCGTCCTCGGGCCGGGGCTCGGTGCGTGCACGTCGATCGGCGCGAACGCGCCGGCGAACGCGGACCCGAAGTTCGACGCGATCCTCTTCGACGCGCCGAGGACCGGGGGCGGTGGCCTGAAGGGCGGCGCGGTCGCGAGGATCACGCGGAGCGCGAACCTGCGTTTCACGCAGATCGTCCGCAAGCCCCCGGTCTTCCGTGTCGCGCCGCCGGCCGATCCGGGGACGTTCACGGCGTACGTGAACGGCGTGCCCGTGCCGCTCCCGATCAGCACCGCGCTTCCCGCGGCGGGCGGCGCCGCGCCGATCAACCTCTGCAAGAGGGTCGACATGGAGGGCTTCGATCGCCTCCAGGTCATCTTCGCGAACAGCCTCGGCGGCGCGGCGTGGTCGCAGTTCGTGGGGAGCGACGGCTTCGGCGAAGGGCCGCAGAGGACGCTGCTCACCGGGCGCACCGTCGTCGTGCCCGCGCTGAACGGCGGGCCTGGCGCGAAGCCCGAGCCGATCTTCGTCCGCGAGTTCGAGCTCGCGTACACGATAGACTACACCGCGCCGCCCACGATGGTCTCCGCGGGGACCACCGCGCCTCCGTCGGTTGGGCCGGCGGCCCCGGGCGCTGCGATCACCCCCGGCAAGAACACGCGTCTCCTGGGCCGCCTCGATCAGCTGCCGACAGCGACGCCGACCCCCTGCACACAGCTGTGATCGGCGGGTGGCCGCTCGCGACACCCCGCCGCCGCCCTCGCGGCGGGGTTTCCGCGGCTGCAGGGCCCGCGCGATCGCGAGATCGAGCGCGCCTGGTCCGGCCCTTCCGCTCTCGGTCCCGATCGTCGCGCTCGCGGTGCGGCGGGCGGGTCGGCCTTGGTCTCAGCGCCGCCCCTTCGCCTCCGCGTGCGCCTCCTCGATGTCCTCGTAGAGCGCCTCCCCCTCCTCGCTCGCCTCGCGGATCGCCTGGACGCCGATCCTGAGATCGTCGAGACGCGCCCCGAGCTCCGTCGGATCCGCGACGGTGACGATCTCGTCCGCGAGCAGCCGGAAGCTGTTCTCCATCAGGTCCATCTGCCCGCGCGCCGTCTGCAGGTTCTTCCCCACACGGCCGAGGCGCTCGTGGCGCTGCTTCAGGACGTCGAGGTTCTTCCGGGCGACCTCGTGCCTGGTGTCGCTCTCCTCGTACTGCTTCACCTGTTGCTCGTACATGCGCCAGCTCCGCTCGAGCGCGGGGACGTCGAAGCTCGTGAGGTGGCGCTCGCAGCGCGCGCACACGAGGGCGAGGTCGAGGAAGTCCTCGTACAGCGCGTCGAGCTTGGCGAGCTCGGCCGTGAGCAGGTCCACGGTGAGGGACGGGTTCTCGCTGGCGAGCTGCTGGATGCGGGCGCGCTGATCGCGCAGGCCGGCGGCGCGCATCTGGTCCTGCGGCAACAGCTTCCTCAGCTTCTCGGCGCGTCGCTCCTCCACGTCGAGGCGCGCGGCTTCGTCGAACTTCCTGTCCCACACCGAGCGGAGGAGCTTCGAGTCGGGCGCGAACAGCATCCACAGCGCCTCGCTGGCGCCCGCGCAGAGGGCGATCCACCAGTGCCCCGTCGCGGCCGCCGTCACGCCGGCACCCGCGAGGAGGGAGAGGTTGTACGGGTTGAGGAAGGCCTGGCGAGCGTAGGGCCGTTCCGCCTGCTTCTTCCCGCTGCCGCTCACCGGCGCGAGCATAGACCAACGCCCGGGCGCGCGCCGAGCGCGTTTCTGCGTGTGTTCGCGCCGGGATGGAGCGACGATGCGCTCCTCCAAGGAGGCCGTCGTGAGCAAGAGCCTGGGTTCGACCGTGCTGGGGTGGTTCGTCGTCAAGGAGGAGGACGAGGACGAGGCGAAGACCCAGGAGCCCGACAACGCCGTCGAGGCGCGCCTGAAGAAGTCACCGCCCCCCCAGCCGGAGGAGGACGCGCCGCCCTCGCTCCGCCTCCGCGGCGGCGATCTTCCGCCCGTCGCGGCGGGCGCCCCGCACGCGGCCGACATGTTCGACAAGGTCTACCGCGCGGCGCACATCACCCCGGAGGCGCAGGAGCGCGTCGATCGCGCGCGCGCCCTGCTCGAGTCCCTGCCGGCCGACACGCCGAAGGACACGCGCAAGCAGATCGTCGAGGCGTCCATGAAGGCGTTCAACATCCCCCTCGACGAGATCATCGAGACCGCCGCCGAGGAGATCCAGGCCCTCGAGGCGTTCATCCAGCACGGCGAGCGCCACACGCAGAGCGTGCTCGTCGACGCGAACAACCAGATCGAGAGCCTGGCCGCGAAGATCAACGAGATCAAGAAGCTCATGGAGCTCCAGGTGAGGACGCAGCAGGGCGTCGTCCGCGCCACCAACGAGCAGAAGCTCCGCGTGCAGAAGGTGCTCGAGTTCTTCGGCCACGAGGCCGTGGCGCGGGTCGTCGAGCAGTCGCCCAAGCTCGTCCAGCCGAGGTGAGCTCCGAGCCGCCCGCCGGCGACGACGCCCCGGACGCCTCCGGCGCGCGGTCCCCCCCGCTCGCGGATCTGCGCGGCCGGCTCGCCGCGAAGGACCGGGAGATCATCCGCGCGATCCGGGACCGCATGGCGATCGTGCGCGAGGTGGCGCGCATCAAGGGCGAGCGGCGGATCGCACCGTTCGACCGCGAGCGCGAGGGCCTCCACATCGACGACCTCGCGAAGGAGGGCGAGAAGGAGGGCCTCTCCCCGTCGCTCACGCGGGACGTGTTCGGCACGCTCTTCTCTGCGTCGCGCCGCCTCCAGCGCGACCGTCTGCTCGAGGACCGAGACGCGTTCACGATCGGCGTCGTCGGCGGCACGCTGGGCATGGGGGCGTTCCTCGCCGGCGTGTTCGAGCGCGGCGGGTATGCGGTCGAGACGATGGGCCTCGACCGCGGCGCCCCGGCGGAGGAGGTCGCCGCGCGCCACGACCTCGTGATCGTCGCGGTGCCGATCGCCGCGACGCTCGAGACCATCGCCAGGATCGGCCCCCACGTGCGGCGGGGCGCGTGCCTCTCGGACGTGACGTCGCTCAAGACCGACCCCGTGAAGGCGATGCTCGCCGCCGCGCCCGAGGGCGTCGACGTGGTGGGCGCGCACCCGATGTTCGGCCCGTCCGGGGAGGATCTCGATCGGCAGAAGGTCGTCCTGTGCGGCGCGCGCGGCGCGACGTGGCTACCGCGCGTCCGGCGCCTGTACGAGCTGTTCGGCGCCGAGTGCATCGACGCCACGCCCGAGGAGCACGACGCGCAGATGGCGTTCATCCAGGTGCTCGTGCACGAGAAGACGATGGTCCTCGGCAGCGTGCTCGAGCGCCTCGGTCCGGACCTCTCGAGGAGCCTGCAGTTCGCGAGTCCCATCTACAAGACGGAGCTCGCGATGGTGGGCCGCATGTTCTCGCAGGGCGCAGACCTCTACGCGGACATCCTCACGCAGAACGCCGACTCCGCGCGCCTCAGCCACGTCTTCGAGCAGGAGGCCGCCTTCTTCGCGCGCGCGGTCGCGATGAAGGACCGCGACACCGTCGTGCGGCGCTTCCGGCAGGTCGCGGCGTTCATGACCGACTTCGCGGCGTGGGCCCGCCGCCAGTCGGACGGGATCCTCGCAGATCTCGTGCGGCACGGGTGAGCGCCCACGGGACCTTCGACCGCGGGCTACGGCTGCGGCGCGTGGGCCTCGATCCGCGTGCCGCGCTGCTCGAGGTCGTCGACGCGGTGCCGTAGAGCGCGATCCGCGCGCAGATCGTCGCGCAGATCGTGGAGGACCCTGGCCCCCTGTGTGACCTCGGTCGCGAGCCGCACCTCGGCCTCGACCTGCCGTCGCTCGAGCGACGCGAGGCGGTTGTTGGTGTCGTCGATGCGGGCCGACAGGCTATCGCGCAGGTCGTCGACGCGCGCGGAGAGCTCCCCGCGAGTCGTCCGGATCTCGTCCCGGATGTTCTTCAAGATCTCCACGGTGACGTCGTTCGGTTCCATGACGCGCTCACGTGCCCCCTCTCCCTTCAGGGAGAGGGGGACGGGGGGTGAGGTCTGCGCGGGCTCGCCCCACCGCCTCCACGGAACCTCTTCGGCTCCCCGATCGCGCGCGTAGCGCGACGGGGGGGGCACCCTCGCTCGAACGAATGCCTTATCCGAACGGCATTGGCCCTTGGGCACTACCGCCATGGCCACTCTCCGGCGTGGCCGTGGCCACTTCGCCCGCAGCGTCAGCGCGTCACTTCGGGATCGATCCCACCGTCTCGCACCCGAGCTCGATGTCCACACGGCTCGTCGTGCTCGCCGGCGCCTTCAGCGCCGCGCAGGTGGCCGGGCAGATCTCGATCCGCGTCGGATTGGCCGGGTCGTCGTAGCGCCATGCGCCGGGCTTCGTGCACGTCGGATCGTACTGGTAGGTCTCCTTCACCGAGCCCCGGGTGTGGACGACGTTGACCTTCGCCTTGTCGAAGGTCTGGCCGGCGGGCGGCGGTGGGATCACGAGCCCACACGAGAGCTGGTTCCGGATCTTGCCGAGCGCGTCGCGGAGGTCGACGCTGGTCTTCGACGGGTTCTTCGCGTCGATGATCACGGCCCCGCCCGTTCCGCCCGCCTTCGCGATGGCGTCGAGCGTCGTCACGTTGCCCACGCCGATGACGAACGTGGGGACCTTCGCCGCGCTGGCGGCGGCCACCTGGGAGACCGTCGTCTCCGTGCTGCCGCAGTCGTTCGGAGCGCCGTCGGTCACCAGCACGACGACGACCTTCGAGCCCGGGCTCGCCGCCTGGCGCGCGTCCGCGTACCGGAGCGCGCCGTCGAGCGCCGGGCGGGTCGGCGTACCGCTGCCCAGCTTCACGGTGTCGAGCGCGACCTTCAGCGTCGTCGTGTTCGGAAGCGGTGTCATGGCGACTTGAGGCGTCACGAAGGCCGTCGCGTCGCACGCGTTCCCCTGCGGGAAGAACGAGAGCGACGCGCTCACGCCCGCCGGAGAGGTCGCGAAGAAGTCGAGGACGCCCGCCTTGCAGGAGGCCCACTTCCCGTCGTCCTTCATGCTGCCCGATCGGTCGTACTGGAGGACCAGCTCCACGGGGACGTTCTCGCCCTCGACGCTCGCGACCGCGCACGCCGGCGACGGCGGCGCCGCCGTCGGGCCGCCGGGCGTGCCGCTGCCTCCGAAGCTCGGGACCGTGGCCCCGCCTCCCGCGCCGTCCTCGCCTGGCGGCGCCGCGGGATCCGGGAACGCAGAGGCGGCGTCGCCGCCGCCGCCGCACGCGAGGCAGAGCAGGACGGGGAGGGCGGAGATCAGGAAGGAACGGGCGGTTCGCACGGGGCTCCTCGGGTTCGCGGGAGCGCGTCGGCGCGCGACCGGCAGGGAGGAGTACGGTCGGGATCGCCGGTCCTTAAGGCACGATGCCGAGCTTGCGCCCCGCGGCCGTGAACGCGTCGACGGCGCGCCGGACCTGCTCCGGCGTGTGCTCCGCCGAGAGCTGCACGCGGATGCGCGCCTCGCCGCGCGGGACGACGGGGAACGAGAAGCCGATCACGTAGATCCCCTCCGCGAGGAGGGCGCTCGCGAGGTCGGCCGCGAGACGGGCATCGCCCAGCATCACGGGGACGATCGGGTGGATGCCCGGCTTGAGGGTGAACCCGGCGCGCGTCACGCCCTCGCGAAACGCGCGTGCGTTCTCCATCAACCGCTCGCGGAGCGCGCTCGTGCGGTCGAGGAGATCGAGGACCGCGATCGTCGCCCCCGCGATCGCGGGGGCGACCGAGTTCGAGAACAAATAGGGGCGCGACCGCTGGCGCAGGAGCTCCACGATCTCCTTCTTCCCGGTGGTGAAGCCCCCCGCCGCGCCGCCGAGCGCCTTGCCGAGCGTCGAGGTCATGACGTCCACCCTGTCGGCGACGCCGAAGTGCTCGGGGGTGCCGCGGCCCGTCCTCCCGATGAAGCCGCTCGCGTGGCTGTCGTCGACCATCACCATGGCGTCGTGCGCCTCGGCGAGGCGGGTGATCTCGTCGAGCTTCGCGAGGTAGCCGTCCATCGCGAAGACGCCGTCGGTCGCGATCATGCGCAGGCGCTTGC
>SXNL01000388.1 GCA_005777185.1 Myxococcales bacterium | reverse complement strand
TGAGGTCTGCGCGGTGCTCCCGGAACCTCTTCGTCTCCCCCTGAGCGCGCGTAGCGCGCGATTTGGGGGAGACCGACGCGCGCAGCGCGGCGAGTGGGGGCACCCCTTCTCTTGCGCTGGATCGCGCCTAACCGAACGGCACTGCCACTAACCCCGGAACCCGTCCTTCGCGCTCCGGATCGCGCCGAGCGCGGTCGCGTCGTCCGCGCCCTCCGCGATGCCGAGCGTGCGGCGGATCTCGGCGGAGCGCACGCGGAGGAAGGGGTTCGTCGCAAGCTCGTCCTCGATGCGCGTCGCGATCGTCGGTTCGCCGTTCGCGCGGAGCGCGTGCGCCCTGGCCATGGCGGCGTCGACGGCGGCGTTCGTCGGCTCGACGTGCTTCGCGAAGCGGAGGTTCCCCTCGGTGTACTCGTGCCCGCAGTAGACGCGCGCGGCGGGCCCGACGGCGGCGAGGCTCTGGAGGGAGGCGTGCATCTGGGCCGGCGTCCCCTCGAAGAGACGCCCGCAGCCCGCGCAGAAGAGCGTGTCGCCCGTGAAGAGGGCCGTCTCCCCCGTCGCCGGATCGCGGACGATGTACGCGATCGCGCCGAGCGTGTGGCCGGGGATGTGCTGCGTGCGGATCTCGAGGGCGCCGAGGGTGAAGGTGTCCCCCGTGTCGAGGAAGCGCGTCTGCCCCGGGATGCGGCCGCGATCGGACACGTGTCCCAGCACGTCGGCGACGCCGAGCGCCCGCGCGACCTCCTCGTTGCCGCCGACGTGATCGTGGTGGTGGTGCGTGCTCCAGATGGCGCGCGGCGCGAGCCCCGCAGCCCGCGCGGCGTCGATGACGGGCCCCGCCTCGCTCGCGTCGACCAGCGCCGAGAGGCCGGAGGTCTCGCAGACGACGAGGTACGCGTAGTTGTCCGTCAGGCACGGGATGGCGAGGATGCGCATCGCGTCGGGAGCCTACCACGCGTCGAGCGCCGGGTGACGGGACCGTGGCGGAGCCTCGGGGGTCCGCGTGGGACAGCGCTCGTACATCGCGCCCGCCTCGCGTAAGCTGCCGGGCCATGCCGCGATCTTCTGTGCGGGCATCCCTCTCGATCCTGCTCGCGACCGCGACTTCGATCCCGGCGACGGCGCGCGCCGACGAGCCCGAGGCGCGGCCCGGCACCCCTGACACCTGCACGGGCCCGGCCGCTGTCGAGCCTCGGGGCCCGGCGACCGCGGCGCGCCTTCTCGGGCGCGTGCGGGGGTTCGCACCGTACGCGCGCAAGACCTTCGGCTCGCGCTGCATGCGGCTCGAGCTGCCGCTGTCCGTCGCGGGTCGCCTCGAAGGCGTGTCCAGCTTCCCCCTGGACCGCGCCGGAACCACCCTCGGCGGGCGGACGAGCGTGAGCCCGGAGCTTCGCCTCGGCGCGCGCTTCTCGAGCGGGATGGAGTGGGCGCCCGCCGTCCTGCTCGCCGAGGGAGAGCTCGATCTCCTCACGGGCGTGACGGCGAGCGACCCTCCCGTCCTCGCGCCCGGGGTCCCGGGGAGCGAGGGCGTCGGAGCCCAGCTCCGCAAGCTCCACGCCCGCGCCTCCCTCGGGCGCCTCTTGCACATCGATCTCGGCGCGCAGACCAGCCACTGGGGCATGGGGCTCCTCGCGAACGACGGCGCCCACGGGTGGGAGCCAGGGAGCGCGTCCTTCGTCGATCCGCGCCGTGGCGATCGCGTCCTCCGCGCGCAGCTCGCCACCGGGCCGCACACGCCCGCGAAGGCCGTCCTCTCGATCGGCGCCGATCACGTGCTCGGCGACGACATCATGCTCGAGGGCGACTCGGCGCAGCAGATGTTCCTGGCGGTCCTGGCCGGCGTCGGGGAGCCCCTCTCGGCGGGCGCCTACGTCGTGCGACGCCACCAGACGGACGCGGCCGGCCGCTCCACGGACGTCACCGCGATCGACGCCACCGCGAAGGCGAGCGTGGACATCCCGGGCGGGGTCGTCGGGATCGAGACCGAGTGGGCGCTCTTCCGCGGCACGACGGAGCTCGGCGCGACGGTGGAGCACCGCACGCACGATCTCCTGGCGCTCGGTGGCGCGGCCCGCGCGTCGCTCGACCTCGGCGCGTTCGGGACCGTCCTCGACTTCCTCTATGCGTCCGGCGATCAGAACGCGCACGACGGCGCGCAGAACACGTTTCAGGCCGATCCGAACTATCCCTTCGGCCTCCTCCTGTTTCGCCAGGTCATGGCGGCGCAGAGCGCACGCTCGGCCGGTCTCGCGGGCGATCCCTTGCTCGTGGGCACTCCCGTGAGCGGCGTCGAGCGCCTCCCGACGCGTGGCAGCGTGGCGAACACCCTCGCCCTCTTCCCGCGCCTCCGCTACCGGCCCGCCGCCGGGCTCGAGGTCTATGGCGGCCCCCTATTCGCGTTCGCCAACGTGCCCTTGGTGGACGCCTTCGAGACGCAGATCGCGGGTGGCGCGTCGCGGTCGTCGCTCGGCGGCTCCGCCGGCCGCAACCTCGGGACGGAGCTCGACGTCGGCGTTCGCTACCGCGCGATCCTCCACGGCGCCGAGCTCACGATGGGCGCGGAGGGCGGGGCGCTGGCGCCGGGCAGCGCTTTCCGTACGATCGAGGGTACACGGATGGACGCGGTCTACGGCGCCCGCGGCCTCGTCCGGTACCGCTTCTAGGAGATCTCATGTCGAGCACGCCCCTCCTCCTCGGCCGCCGCCTCCTCGCCCTCGCGACCCTGACCGTCGCGGCCGGTTGCTTCTCCGACGCTCCGCCGTCCGCGCTCGGCCTGTCGCCCCCCGGGAGCGGTCCGGTGGTCCGCTTCGACGTGTTCCACAAGCCCTTCGCCGAAATCCCGCTGCCCAACGACTTCGCGACCCGCTTCGACGCGACGTCGCCGACGCAGCGCCGCCTCAACGCGAGCGTGCTCGCGGGGCCCACCGCGTGGGAGCAGGCCACGCGCGCCGAGCTGGACAGGCTGTCGGGGTGGGGGACGCTCGCGCCGATCACCGTGAGCTTCGACGCGCCCCTCGACCCCGCCGCGCTCCTCGCCCGCCACCGCGCCGGCCGCGAGGGCCACCGCGACGACGCGGTGCTGGTGATCGACGTCACGCCCGGCTCTCCCGGCCTGTGCGAGGCGGTCCCCCTCGACGTCGGCCAGGGGAACTACCCGCAGGTGCTCGCCGAGCCCGTCGTCTACGACGCCGATCCGCGCGCCGGCATCCAGACGCTCGCCTTCGAGGAGATGGAGGAGGACAAGAACGGCAACGGCCTCCTCGATCCCGGCGAGGACACGGACATGGACGGCGTCCTCGACCACCCCAGCACCAAGGACGGGCGCTCGGGGTCGCCGGTCCTCGATTTCTACGAGCGCGAGACGAACACGCTCATCCTGAAGCCCGTGATGCCGATGCGCGAGGCGACGACCTACGCCGTCGTCCTGACGCGGCGCCTCGTCTCGCCGTCGGGCAAGCCCGTGCGCTCGCCGTTCGTCGGCATCAACCACGCCCAGCAGTCGCCCGCCCTCGCGGCCCTCCCGGGCTGCCTCGGCCGGTACGGCCTCTCCGTCCCCGACGTGAGCTTCGCGTGGAGCTTCACGACCCAGAGCATCAGCCACGACTACCGCCGCGTGCGTGACGGGCTCTACGGGCTGGGGCCGATGGCGAAGATCGGCGCTGAATTCCCGGCGACGCTCTCCCGGCTCGACGACACCCGCGATCCCGGCCCCGGTGTCGGCACGACGAAGCTCGTGCCGATGACCGCGTTCGTGCCGCTGGCGCTCCAGCTCCTCGAGCTCACCGGCTCCTCGAAGGAGCAGAAGCAGGTGTTCGAGGCGACGATGCAGTCGGTCGACTACGTCGTCGCCGGCGCGATCCGCTCGCCGCAGCTCTTCCCGCGGACCGACGCGGCGGGCGCGCCGCTCCCGCTCTACCACCAGGTGTGGAACCTCGACGCGCCTCCGCGGGCAGAGGAGGTCCCCTTCTGGATGTTCGTGCCGAAGAAGCGGAGCGGCCCGGCGCCCGTGGCCCTCTTCATCCACGGGCACAGCGGCAGCAAGTTCGACGCGCTCCCCTTCGCCGGGCTCCTGGCGAGCTACGGGATCGCCACGATGGGCATCGACGCGCCGAGCCACGGGGTCGGCCTGTCGCGGGTGCAGCTCGGGCTGGTGCAGGGCTTCTTCCGGCAGGCGAAGCTCAACGGGCTCGGGGAGTCCCTCATCAACGGGCGCGCGATCGACTGGACGGGCGACGGCAACGTCGACTCCGGCGACGACTACTGGACGGCGTACGTCTTCCACACGCGCGACATGGTCCGCCAGACGATGGTCGACGCGATGCAGGTGATCCGCACGCTGCGCACGTTCGACGGCAAGGCGACGTGGGCGTTCGATCCCGCGGGCCGCGGGGCGCCGGGCCTCGCCGGCGACTTCGACGGGGACGGCGTGGTCGACGTCGGGGGCGCCGCGCCGCTCCACGTGATCGGCGGATCGCTCGGCGGCATCACGGCCGGCGTGCTCGCCGGCGTCGAGCCCGCGATCGACACCGCGGTGTCGATCGTGCCCGCCGGGATGCTGAGCGAGGTCGGCACGCGCTCGACGCTCGGAGGCATCAAGAATGCGATGGTGCTGCGCGCGCTCGGCCCACTCTTCTACGCGGAGAAGGGCGCGCTCATGGTGCGCACCAACAACGGCCACACCCAGAACGCCGTGCTGAAGGTGCACGACCTCCCCCCGCTGTCGCCGGGGGACACGGTCGTGCTCCGGAACCACAAGACAGGGGAGCACCGATGCGCCGCGGTGCAGGCGTCCGGCACGTTCCGCGTCGCCGTGTCGTCCGACGCCGGCGACCGGCTCACGCTCGCGGTCTACCGCGGATCGCTCCCGTCGCGCGCGCCGGAGGGCTGCGTGCCACCCAGGGAGGCTCCGTACGTCGACGTGACCACGTTCGGCTACGACGTGGGCCTCGGCGACAAGAGCTTCGCGCCGGGCTCTCCCCTCGTGGCCCCGTCCGACGGCTTCGGACAGCGCCGCGCGACGCCCGACCTCAGGCGCTTCCTCGGCCTGTCGCAGATCGCGCTCGACGCGGCCGATCCCATGAACTGGGCGCCGTACTGGAACGGGAGCCGCACGATGACGTACGGCACGGGCGAGACGGTGCGCACGAACGTGATGCTCATGCCCGCGATCGGCGATCCCGGCGTGCCCATCGCGGGCGGCGTCGCGCTCGCGAGGGCCGCGGGCTTCGTCGAGCACGATCGCGTCGATGCGCGCTGGGGCAAGTCGCCGAACCAGGTGCTGATCGACACGTACACCACCGAGGGGACCTTCCGCCTCGGGCGCTACAAGGACAAGAAGGGCAACCCCGTGCTGATGGACGTGGAGGACCTCGCGTCCGTCGTCCCGGTCGCGGACGGGCTCGACGTGCCGCGCCTGTCGCCACCCATGCGGCTGATGCGCCAGAACGCGTCCGGCGACGGCGGGTACAGCGGCGTGATCTTCGTGATGCTCGACCCGAAGGGGAAGCACGGCTTCGCGAGCCCGGAGCCGACGAAGCCGTTCGATCTGGGGACGTATCTCCTCAACATCGTGGGCCGGTACATCCAGAGCGGCGGTCGGGCCTTCTCGTTCGACGGGTGCCAGGCCACGTCCGCGTGCCCGTGGCCGACGTTCCCGCTGAGGTGAGCCGACGAGGCCGAGCGCGGGGAGAAGATCCGCGAGGAAACCGGGACCCCGTTCGAGACCGAGGGGAAGCAAAGCGCGGAACATGACGCCGATCATGGGGCGGCGCTCCTCTGGGGCGTAGGTTCGCCCCGTGAGAGCGCGTGACGCAAATGGGTCGCGGGCGCCTTGGCTGCTCGCGTGGGTGATCGCGTGTGGATCGGACGACGCGCCGGCTGTCGGCCCCTTCGACGGGCCCCCTGCCGAGCGGCAGGTGTTCGTCGCGGTCGAGGGCGAAGGGAAGATCGCCGCCGTCGAGGCGAGCAGCGGCGCGGTCCGCCGCTCGATCGACGTGAGCTCCACGCGCGCGTCGCATGGCTGCGCCGGCGGGAGCGAGAGGCTGGCGTACGACGTGCACAACGTGCAGGGCAGCGCCGACGGTAAGAGCGTCTGGGTCACCGCGCCGCCCAGCGGACACACGCACGGCGGAGGCGCCGATGAGCTGATCGCCGTCGACGCGACGACGTTGCAGGTGACCGCGCGCATCCCGCTCGGAGAGGGCGTCCACGCCTCGCACGTCGTCCTCGACGGATCGACCGCGTTCGTGACCGCGTACGAGGTCGACGCCGTGCTCGTCGTCGACACCGCTGCGCGGAAGGTCGCGCGCTCGATCGCGCTGCCCCCGGGCACGAAGCCGCACGGCCTCAGGCTCACGTCCGATCGCAAGACGCTCGTCATCGCAGGGATGGGCAAGAAAGGCTCGGTCGTCCTCGCCGACGCCGAGACCGGCGCGACCACGAGCCTCGCCTTGCCGGGCCGCGCCGTGCAGACCGCGACGCTGCCCGACGGCTCCGCGGCTCTCGTCACGGTGTTCGACACCAAGCAGGTCGCGCGCGTCGACCTCGCGACGAGAGAGGTGAG
Source organism: Myxococcales bacterium (assembly GCA_005777185.1). Classification (GTDB taxonomy): domain Bacteria; phylum Myxococcota_A; class Polyangia; order Polyangiales; family Polyangiaceae; genus SXNL01. The sequence goes on along the minus strand of SXNL01000388.1, from coordinate 18,660 downwards.
GCTCTTCGACATGCCCGCCGGCTCCGTCGGGCCGGTGCAGCTCTACCCCACGCCGGACGGTCGTTACGTGTGGGTCGCCGATCAGGGCGTCCTCGACGGCAGGCCCGCAGGCGACCGCGTGGTGCGCATGAGCGCTGCGACCGGGGCGACCGACCTCAGCGTGAAGGTCGCCGCGGGGCCGCACGGCGTCGTGATGAACAAGATGGGAGATCGCCTCTTCGTCACGACGCTCGTCGGCGGCACGCTCGACGCGGTCGACGCCGCGAGCGGCGCGGTCCTGTGGTCGACGGCCGTCGGCGCGAAACCGAACGGCGTCACGTGTCTCCACGCGATGGGCGCCAGCCCCTGATCGCGCGAGCGCGCGCCCGCCCGCGGCCGCGACGGCCCCGCGCGCGTATGGCATCGATCATGTCGCCTCGCCTGCGTCCGATCGTCCCGTCCCCTCGCGCGTCGCGGAGGGAGGCAGCGGCGCCAAGAATACGATCCGCAGGAGCTCGGCGACATCACGCCGCGCGGGGCAGCTTCGGGGCCGTCTCCGAGAGATACCGCTTGGTTGTCCTCTCCGCTCCGCCGTCGCTTTTCGTCCGCGGACCGGCGCGCCGGCCTGCGCGCGGCTGCGTGGGCGTCGATGGTCCTCGAACCGATGCAGCCCGTATCCGCGGACCGTCTCCCTCCACGCGAGCTGTCGCGCGGCGTCAACAGGCCTGGAGCCGACCTCCAGGACCGCGCCTCAGCGGCAGGTCGACGTGGGGGTGGCGCCGTGGGTGATCCCGATGTTCGCGAGGTAGAGGTAGTCGTCGACGTCCTGGTTCAAAGACACGTTGTGGAAGCGGTACACGCCCCACTTGGGCCGCATGTGGTTCGCGCCGGTCCGCCACATCTGGAGACCGGCCACGTCGAGGGCGAGCGCGACGGCACCGAGCTGGTCGCGGATCGTGAGCTTGTACTGTCCGACCGTGTTCGAGTACGTGATCTCCTCCCGCACGTCCATCCACTGCCCCGGGACTCCGGCGAGGGGCATGGACCCCAGCCTCGTGAAGCCGACGCTCGACGTCGTGAGGTCGCCCACGTGTCGCACGTCCATCACGCCGCTCGCGACCGGCGTGAACGTGATGAGCGGCGGCTCCGCGTAGAGCCCGCCGTTGGCCTTGATCTGGTGGATGTGCGTGAACGTGGACGCGAACCGCATGCCCGGATCGATGCGGAAGCGCCACGTGTAGACGAAGGTGTCGCCCTCGTGTCCCTTGAAGGGCTGGTGAATGCCGCCCGAGCTCGGCGCGAGCTTGATCTCGGTGCGCGAGCGATCCCCGCCGTCCGTCATGGGGACGAGATCGAGGTTCACGTCGGTCGGCTCGATCGCCAGGATCGCGAAGTGCGGCCCGACCGCGCCGTCGTCCTCCCGTTCCTCGACGTGCGGTCGAGGGGGGACGTACACGCCGTCGCTCGGCGCCTCGATCGCCCCGGTGCCGAGGATCCGCTCGATCCGGGGATACGTCGCCTCCCCCCCCGGGCCGTCCGCGTTGAGGCAGAGCGTGTCGCCGAACACGCCGATCGGGCCCGGACCGATGGCCGCGTCCGGAGCGGCCTCGTCGCGCTCCGCGTCCGGCTGGGCGTCCTCCAGGTCCCCCGCGTCGGCGTCGCGCGGAGACGACGCTCCATCCGTCGACGGGGGAGCGTCATCGGACGCGCCCACGGAGCCCTCCTCGACGGGGCTCGTCGCGACGCCGGGACCTCCGCCGTCGAGGGTCGGGACCTCCTCGCCCGGGGCGCAGGCGAGCCAGCCTCCTGCCGAGAACACGGAGAAGAGAACGGCGAACGTGATCCTCTGCCTCATGAATCAGATCCTGAGAGGAGTATTCTATCCGTCACGGAGCGCGACCGCATCCTGAGGCCGAGGATCGCCGCACGGTGGATCCTCGACCGTCCGCGGCCGTCCTCGCCGTTCTCCACACGGGCCAGGCCCCCCGGGGCCGCACCTCGCTCGAGTGCCCCGTCGGCGCGAACCTCACCCGCGCGATCTGCGCCGGGGCCAATGCCGATCGGTTAGGCGCGATCCAGCGCAAGAGAAGGGGTGCCCCCACTCGCCGCGCTGCGCGCGTCGGTCTCCCCCAAATCGCGCGCTACGCGCGCTCAGGGGGAGACGAAGAGGTTCCGCGAAGCCAGGGAGGAGCGCGCGAGCACCGCGCAGACCTCACCCTCCCGGCCTCCCTCTCCCTGAAGGGAGAGGGAGGAGCGCTGGCACGGATCGGTCTCAGGAAGGACCCTCGAGGTGCGATGGGGGGCAACGCGACGCGGGGCCGACCGATAGGGTCGAGCATGAGCGACGACGCAAGCGCGAGGCCGACGCCGAGCGTTCGGCGGGCGGCGACCGATTGCGCGCAGCTCGGCGTGATCTGGTACGAGAACCCCGCGTTCTGAAGCCGCGGCTCGCACCGCCTCGATCTCATCCGCGCCGGGGCCGCCCGAAGCGGACAAGGATCCCCAGCCACCCGCGCCCGAGGTAGAGGAAGTTGATCGCGACGTAGACCCACAGGAAGACGTCGAGTCGCCCCGCGAGCGCGAAGATCCAGATGTGGCTGGGGTAGTGGTTGAGGAAGCGCAGGAACGTCGTCACGAGCGCGCCGATCCTCCCCGCGAGCGAGCGTGGCCTCTCGGGCTCCACGGTCTCGTAGTGGGCCTCCACCGTCGAGGCCTTGCCGCTGATCTCCGGGCGGCGGACGAAGTTGGTCAGCGACGTCGCCGACGCGAGGACCACGGCGCCGGCGATCCCGGCGAGGAGAAACCGCGCGTCCCCGGCCGGCCACTCCCTCGCGTCGAGCCCGAGCGCGCCCGCGCGCCAGAAGCGGATCGGGAGGGCGGACGCGAGGAGCACCGCCTTGATCTCGTCGGTGAAGAAATCGAAGAGGTGGCCCTCCTTCGACGCGATCTTCCTGTGCCGCGCGAGCATCCCGTCCACGCAGTCGAGGCAATACGACAGCTCGAGCACCCCCGCGGCGATCCAGCCGCCGCGCGTGTCGGGGAGCGCCACGAAGAGCGCGATGGCCACGAGGAAGATCGCGAGGTTGGCGATCGTGATCTGGTTCGGCGTGAGCGGCGTCCTCGCCACGACGCCCACGACCACGGCGGCGACGGGGCGCATCAGGTAGACGTTGAAGACGAGATCGTGCTTCTTCCGCGTCGCGCGGTAGATCTCTGCGGCCGTCCGGAGCATCGGGCAGCGAGGCTACCATCACCGCCGCGCCGGCGCCGAGCCCCGACCGCGGGGCCCGATCACGGGAGGGCCCCTCTCCGCATCGTCACGGCGCGCCTACTTGCCGCGCCCGGCGATGTCGACGATCTGCTGCGCGGCCACGAAGTACTTGTTCCGGCCGAGATCGCCGATCGTCCGGAGCGCGAATGCGCGCGCCAGGAGCTCGGCATCCGACGCCGAGACGCCCGACAGCGCGCTCACGGGGGCATCGACGAGCTCCTTGGCGGGCTTCTTCTCCACAAGCTCGAGGGCGAGCTCCTGGCCTTCGTCGAGAAGCAACACGTGCCCGGCGAACCGATCCGGGCGCGCGAGCTGGCAAAGTGATGTGGGATGTGCGCGGGCCACCGCCCTCGCGAGCAGCGCGCCGCTCGCACCGACGCGCTCGTCCTTCGTGAACACGAACCCCGACGGCGATACGACGAATCGTCGCCCACCTCTTCGCTGCCATCGCGATGAGGTCCTGGAACCGGAGGTCCCGGCGCTACCCGAGGAGTCCGTCCGGAGGTCATCGCGCCGTGAGGTGGCTCGCGATCGAGGTGGCGAGCAAGGCCCCCATCGTGAGGCAGATGAGGGTCGCGCTCAGCCAGTTCGCGCGGCGCCGCTGGGCTCCGAGCAGGCGGATGAGCTCGGCGTCGAGCTCGACGGTTTCCGCCGGGACGAAGTCGACGGGCGGGCGCGGGGCGCCGGCGTGAATCCAGGACGCGAGGGGGGCGAACTCCGCGTGGGCAGCGGGTGGGGCGGTGTGAACTTGCGCGTGCACGACGCTTGCCTCGGCGGGGTCGACGGAGGTGATGACGCCGTCCCGGTAAGCGGCGACGCCGACGCTCACCGTCAAGGTCCCGCCGCGGAGCGACGGCGAGCAGATCGTCCGGATGCGCGCCTCGTGGCGCGTCGGCGCGCTCTCGCGCTGGCCCGTCGGCGGCGGCCCCCGGCGCCAGGCGCCGCACCCGGTCCGCCCCCGTCCGGCGCCGCCGTCACGACGATGCGTCCATCCCCACAACCGAGGTCGTAGACCGCGTCGCTCCTCGTGACCTTCGCCACTTCGAGCATCCTGTCGACGACCGCCCGCGGCGTGGGGACGTACACGATGTCCTCGCGCACGCCTCGACCGCGCGAGCGCGACTTCGGTGGATCATGGGACGGATGGTAGGCGCAAACACGCCGCCTGGATCGTGAAGACCGTGGCATCGGCCTGGCCCGCGGTCCGTCCGCGGTCCCGTGTGATAGCCTGGGCCCGTGAAGCTCGAGGGGCAATTCGCGATCGTGACGGGCGCGAGCCGCGGGATCGGCGCCGAGATCGCGCGCCACCTCGCCGCCGAAGGAGCCACCGTGGCGCTGGTGGGGAGGCGATCGGAGGCGCTCGAGGAGACGGCGAGGTCCCTCGATGGCAACCGCGGCAGGATCTTCACCGCCGATCTCCGTGACGCGCCGGAGATCGCCGGGTTGAGCCGTTCCGTTCACGCGTCCTTCGGGCGGGTCGACATCCTGGTGAACGCGGCGGGCGTGTGGCGCGACGAGCACGAGAAGTTCCACGGTCCGAACCTCGCCGACACGCCCGAGGGTCAGATCGACGAGGTCGTGGACGTGGGCCTCCGGGCCTCCATGCTGCTCTCCCGGCTCGTCCTGCCCGGGATGATCGAGAACAGGCGTGGCAAGATCCTCCAGATCGCCTGCGGCTTTGCCGGACCCCACGAGGCGAAGGGCTGGCTCCACTACTACGTCACCAACAAGGCGATCGAGGCGTTCACGGCAGGCCTCGCGGCCGAGGTGCGAAGCCACGAGATCCAGGTGAACTGCATCGCGCCCTGGTTCGTGGCCTCCGAGGCCGTCGTGCGGATGTTCCCCTCGGAGGCGAAGACGGCGCTCGCGACCGGGGACGTGGCGAAGCTGGCGGGCTTCCTGGTCTCCCGGGATGCGGATCACATCTCCGGCCAGACCATCGAGCTCAGGAGCAAGCTCGACCAGACCTGAACGGGCCGAGGCCGTTCACGACATCCACGACGCGCGGCCGGCTGCATCGCGGACGTCCGTCGCGGGCGTCCGCCGGATCCCGGAAGCTGGCGAAGCCGCAGCGGGATCCGCTACGATCCCGCTGCGGCGGAGGCCGCGCGAGCGATGCGTTGCGATGTCTGCGGCGGCGAGAGCCCGCGAGGGCACAGGTTCTGTGGGGGCTGCGCGGCGCCGCTGCCCGCCACCTGCGGCGCCTGTGGGGCGCTCGCCGCGCCGGGCGCGCGCTTCTGCGGAGAGTGCGCGGCCCCCCTCGGGCTGTTGTCGACCTCCGGTTTCGTTTCGCGCCCGGCCCCGGGCAGCCTCGCGCCGCGCGAGAGCCGCCGCCACGTGACGATCCTCTTCACCGATCTCTCCGGGTTCACCGAGCTGTCGACGCGGCTGGACGCGGAGGATCTGCACGTCATCGCCCAGGCGTATTTCGATCGCGTGGAGGCGATCGTCACGTCGCTCGGGGGCAGCGTCGAGCGCTACGTCGGCGACGCGATCATGGCCGTGTTCGGAGCGCCGATCGCCCACGACGACGACGTGCTCCGCGCCGTCCGTGCCGGCCTCGAGGTGAAGGCGGCGATGCCAGCCCTCTCCGCGCGCTTCGCCCAGGAGCTCGCGTGCGTCGTCGGCATCGCCAGCGGCGAGGTCGTCGTCACGGAGCCGCGCCCAGGCTACGCCGCGGACGTCGCCGTCGTGGGCTCCTTCGTCAACCTCGCGTCGCGGATCGAGTCGATCGGGAGGCCCGGCGACGTCCTGGTGAGCGACGACGTGTACCGCGAGGTCGCCCAGCACGTCGCGGCCGAGTCCCTCGGCGCGCACTCCCTCAAGGGGATCGCGGAGAAGGTCACGCTCTGGCGCGTGCATCGCCTCGCGGAGCAGGAGGGCGTGCGAACCCGGCTCGTGGGCCGGGGCGCCGAGCTCGCCCTCCTGGCGCGAGAGCTCGATCGTGTCGTCCAGGAAGGGAAGGGGAGCGTGATCCTCCTCCGCGGCGAGCCCGGCATGGGCAAGACGAGCCTCCTCCACGCGCTGTCCGTCTCGGCCCGCGAGCGCGGGTACGCCGCGCATCGCGGGACGTTCCTCGACTTCGGCCTCCATCGCGGCGCCGAAGGCCTCCGCGCCCTCGCGTGCAGCCTCCTGGGCGTCGACCCCGCGGTCGAGGCCGGCGTCCGCCGCGACGCCGTGGAGGAGTTCGTGGCGAGCGGCCGGCTCGACGAGGGTCTGGCGCCCATGCTCTTCGAGCTGGCGGCGGTCGACCAGACCGACGCGACGCGCACGCTCTTCGAGGCCGCGGATCCGAAGGCGCGCGAGCGGGGCCGCCGGGCCGCCATCGCGGCGCTGGTCGGCGCCGGCGCCGCGCGCTCGCCCCTCCTGCTCGTCATCGAGGACATCCACTGGGCCGACCCGCTGGACGTCGATCGTCTCGCCGATCTCGCCGCCACCTGCCGCGACCTGCCGGTCGTGCTGGCCATGGCCTCGCGGACGGCCGGAGATCCGATCGACGCGGCGTGGTCGCGCCGGGCAGGGGGGCCGCCCTCCGCCACGCTCGATCTCGCGCCGCTGGGCGCCGAGGAGATGCTCGAGCTGGGCGCCGGGCTCCCGGACGTCCAGGGGCCGATCCTCGCGGAGTGCATCGAGCGCTCGGGAGGAAACCCGATGTTCCTCGAGCAGCTCATCCGGCACGTGCTCGAGGGCGGACACGCGCGGCTGCCCGGGTCCATCAAGAGCCTCGTCCTCGCGAGGATGGATCGGCTGGACTGGCGCGACCGGTGGGCCCTCCAGGCGGCCTCGGTGCTCGGAAAGCGCTTCCAGCTCGCCGCCCTGCGGTACCTCCTCGACGACAAGGACTACGACCCGGTCGCGCTCCTCGGTGCCGCCCTCGTCCGCGGCGTCGGTCGCGAGTTCCTCTTCGCCCACGCCCTCATCCAGGAGGCCGCCTACGGTTCGCTGCTCCGCAGGAAGAGCCGCGAGCTCCACGGCCAGTCCGCGGAGTGGTACGCCCAGCGCGACCTCGCGCTTCGCGCGCAGCACCTGGATCGCGCCGACGACGCGCGCGCGCCACGCGCGTACCTCGAGGCGGCCTGCCTCGACACGGCGACGGGCGACTACGCGCGGGCGCGCGCCGAGCTGGACCGCGGCGCAGCCCTCGCGCGGCTGCCGGCGGATCGTCACGCGCTGGCCCTCCAGCGGGGGCAGCTCCTCCACGACGTCGGCGAGGTCCCCGCGGCGGAGGAGGCGTACCGTGCCGCGCTCGACCTCTCGGAGGACGACGTCGGGGCATGCCGCGCGCGCATCGGCCTGGCCGCGTGCATGCGGCTGTCCGACGACCTCGACCGCGCGCGCGAGGCCCTCACCGCCGCCGACGAGATCGCGTCGCGGAGGGAGCTCCACGCCGAGCTCGCGCGCATCGCGTACCTCCGCGGGAGCATCTGCTTCCCCCTCGGAGACATCGACGGCTGCCTCCGCGAGCACGGTCGCGCCCTCGAGCACGCGCGCCGCGCCGGCCTGCCGGACGCCGAGGCGAACGCGCTCTCCGGGCTGGGCGACGCGTACTACGCGAGCGGGAAGATGCGCACCGCGCACCGCTACCTCGTCGAGTGCCTGGCGCTCGCGACGGCCCACGGCCTCGGCCGGATCGAGGCGGCCAACCGCTTCATGGTGGCCACGGTGCGGATGTACCTCCTCGAGCTCGAGGGGGCGCTCGCCGACGCGCGCCGCTCCGCGGACCTCGCCTCGAAGGTCGGCCACCAGCGCGCCGAGGTCGTGTCCCGCCTCACCGCCGGCTGGATCCTCGTCGCGCTCCACCAGCTCGGCGAGGCGCGCAGGGAGGCCGAGGAGGGAATCCGCGTGACGGAGGCGCTCGGCGCGCCCCGCTTCCGTCCGTTCCTCATGGAGACCCTCGCCCGCGTCGAGCTCGCGGAGGGGGATCGCGAGGCCGCGACCCGCACCGCCGCCGAGGCGATGGAGCTTGTGCGGCAAGGCGACCACCTCCGCTTCATCGGGCCCTGGGTGCTCGGCACGCTCGCGATGTGCTCCCGTGATCGCTCCGTTCGCCACGCCGCGCTCGCGGAAGGCGAGCGGCTGCTCGCGTCCGGGTGCGTGGGCCACAACCACTACGGATTCCACGCCCACGCGATCGAGGCGTGCCTGGACGACGGCGACCCGTCCGGCGTCCTGCGCTGGGCCGATGCCCTCGAGCGCTACACGCGCCCGGAGCCCAACCCCTGGGCCGACTTCCAGATCGCCCGGGGGCGCGCGCTCGCGCGTTGCCTCGCGGGCGGCGGCGACGACGCGACCCGCGCGGAGCTCTTGCGGTTGCGCGGGGCGGCGGAGGCGGCTGGCCTGCTGAGCGCGCTGCCGTCGATCGTCCTCGCGCTCGAGGGCCTCTCCTCGCCCGGGTCAGCTCCCGCGGACCCGCTCCACGCGGCCCCGGAAGGCGAGATCACGGCGGATCGAACATGCTCGGCTCGAGGGTGGCACCCCCCGTGATGCGGGAGATGTGGCGTGCTCCGGTTATCGCCGGGAGGAGGCCCACGCCGTTGCAACCCAGGTTGTAGAGGAGCACGGGGTTGCGCGGCTCCCGCCCGATCACGCGCATCCGGTTGTCGGTGTACCCCATGAGCCCGTGCCACGTGTAATCCCACCGGCGCAGGACGTCGGTGGGCCAGCCCATCACGGGGGCGATGTGGGCCGTCAGCTTGTTCAGCTCCGCCGCGGGATACGGCGCGTTCCGGTCGTAAGGACGTCCCGGATCGAGCGGGAGATCCGGGCCGCCGATGCAGGTGAGCGTCCGGAGGGAGCCGTTCGTCTGGTACGGCCGCCGCGTGACGTAGAAGTAGGCCTGCCCCTCGTTGATGCGCGGGCTCATGAGGTAACTGTTCGCGCACGACGGCTGCGCCGCGTCCTCGTAGTACGCCGCCATGAACCCCATCGTCCCGTGCACCCGCTCCGGGAGGGGGATGTCCGGGCCCGCGCCGTTGACCACCTCGAGCTCGAGGAAGCCGTTGGTGCAGAGGACGACGCGGGCGGCGCGCACCCTGTGGCCCATCGCGTGGAGCGTCGCCCCCTCGGCGTGGAGCTCGACGCGCTCGACCCGGGACTCCTCGTACAGCTCGAACCGGGAGCGGAACGCGCGCTTGAAGTACTTCACCAGGTGCTCGCAGAGGCTCGCGCTGTTCATGCAGCCCTTCACGCCCGACAGCGTGGCCAGGTAGCGCTGATCCTCGGTGGCGAGCAGCGCGAGCACGTGCTCCTGGGGCACGACCTCGTACAGGCCGTCGAACTCGGGCGGGATGTCGTTCAGGAAGTCCGCGTTCTCCGCGATGCGGATGTACTCGCCCACGAGACCGCCCTTGCGCCGAAGGGCGTTGTTGCGGAGGTGCACCATGAGGTGGTTGAGCGTGAACATGCCCATCTGACCGGAGACGCGGGGCACCGGGTGCGGGTACCCCGACTCCGTCAGCATGAGATCGAGCAGGCACCAGGCGTTGTCGATCTCGCGCTGACCTGCGATGGCCTTCTCGTACCCGAAGTCCTCCGCCAGCCGGCAGATGGGCCGCTCGAAGTAGGTCACCAGCTGGCCCGCGTTGTAGCCCGTCGCCCCGAGCGCGACGCGGTTCCCCTCCACGAGCGTCACCGTGGCCTTGGTGTCGCGGAGCAAGAAGAACGTCGTGGCCACGCCTGCGATCCCCGCGCCGACGACCACGACGTCGGTCACGAGGTCGTGATCGAGCGAGACGCCGAGCGGCTCGCGGCACATCTGCCCCAGCCAGGGCGACCGGTTCGCTGGCAGCGGGGGCATCGAGGGCGGCGCGGCTCGTGGAAACATGCCGGAGGCGATTCTTGCAGCGCCGCAGGCGATGGGCCAAACAAGTGGCTATCCGACGATGCGCGACAGCTTCAGGAGCTCGGCCTTGAAGGAGACGTTCTGGGCCCTGGCGCGGGCGAGGTTCACGACGATCTTCGCGCGGCCCTCCTCGAGGTCGAACGCGACGACGGCCCCGCGAGACGCGTCCGACGCGGTGGTGCCGACCGTCAGGATGTCCGCGCCCGCCAGCGCGGCGCCGGCGGCCGCCATCTCGCCCTCGAGCCCGGTGGAGAAGAAGACGATCGCGATCTTCCCCGCCCGGCACCGCTCGGCGAGCCCCGGCGCTCCCGGAAACGCCTCGACGTCGACCTGCGTGGGCATGCCGCCGACCTGACGCAGGGCGACCAGCGCCCTCGCCAGGTTGTCGGCCACGCGCGCGGATTCGGCGTCCCCGGCCTTTCGCACGACGAGGATCCTCGCGGTCCCGGCGGCGCGCGTCTGGAAGTTCCTGTCGAACGAGGCGAGCTTGCCGACGAGCTGCGCCTGCAGCTGATGCGGCACGCTGGCGTCCGCCCGGGCGGTGCCCGCGACCAGCAGGGTCGCCCCCGAGAGCATCAGCCCGAGCCATGTCCGCCGGCCGCTCCTCATGGCGAGAAGTCGTACTGGAGGGTGAGGAACGTGGTCAAGCGGTTGACCGGTGCGAGCTCGGCGACCGGCGAGGGGCCGGGCGCCGCGGGATCGACGTATTGCGTGGGCCCTGCGACGTACGGCGAGCGCGACGCCGTCACGTACGAGGTGGCCAGCCGGTACGAGAGATCGCGGAACCCCGGCACGCGATCGGACAGGGTCAGGCGGAGCTCCACCTCGGCGGGCGCGTAGGGAGGCACGGCGAAGCCGCCGTCGTTGATCCGATCCGCGGGTCGCCTGCCGACGAACGACGTGGCGAGCGCCACCGTGGGCCAACTCCCGGGCAGATCGTAGGCGACCCGGGCGTTGCCATAGAACTGCGGGGCCGCCGGGAGGGCCTCGGTCCCGTCGGGCGTCTTGCGGCGGGAGTGCGCGCCGGTGACCGAGAGCCCGTACGTGAAGTCGCCGAAGCCACCGTCGGCCCGCGCGTTGTAGCCGTAGTTCTCGATGCTCGCGGCGTTCTGGTACTGGATGAGGCCGTTGTCGGCCGCCCCGAGGTACACCATGTTTCGCCAGGAGGTGCGAAACCCGCCCATCAGGAAGCGGTGCTGGCCGATCTTCTGCTCGACCGTCGCCTCCACGCCGCGAACGACCTCCGAGCGGAGCCCCGAGGCGGGGAGCTGCCCCGAGTCCTCGTAGTAGAGCTCGTAGAAGGTCGGCGCGCGGAACGCCTCCGAGTAGATGGTCTTGAGGACGCCTCCGCGCCAGGCGTCCAGCGCCATGGCGGCGCGCGGGGACACGCGGTTGCCCGCGCGCGGATCGGTGTCGAGCCGCACGCCGCCGTTGAGGTGCAGGATCGAGAAGGGGCTGTACCGTTGCTGGGCGTACGCGGCCCACACGAACTGCCTGACGTCCCTCTGTCCGAGGGTCCCGAGCAGGATCCTGGTGGCGCTGTCCCTCACGTCCGTCTGGCCACCCACCTCGCGTACGCGACCGTCGACACCGACCATCGTGGTCAATCGCTCGTCACCACGCCAGTCGTAGTTGGCCTGGAGCTCGGTGCCCACCCACCGCGAGCGTCCGAGTGCGGACTGTAGGCACTGCCCCGCGCTCGTGACGCTGCAATCCGTGGGCTCGCTGACGATGAGATCTTGACGGTAATCGTAGGTATCCGCGTACGCGCGAACCAGCGTCGTCAACCGGCTCCCGAGGCGCCCTCGGTGCTGCACGTCGACGGAGATCCAGCGGTCGCGCTCGCGGTTTTGCGGCTCGTCGAAGTCGCCGCGGAACTGGTTGAATCCGTTGACGTAGGGTGTGCTCCGGTTGTAGCTCGCGACGCGCGCGGCGACCGTGAAGTCACCCCAGGCGAGGCGCGTGTACAGCGCGGGGACGGTCGTCGCGTACTGGCGCTGCGAGCGCCCGCCCCAGGTGCCGAGGGGGGTTCGCTTGCCGAAGTTCTTCGGCGCTCCGGTGTCCGTCGTGGCGGGCTGCGGTCCCCACTCGAACGACGGACCGTCCTGCTGGTAGAGCTCGAGCTGCGCGGTGATCTGCGCCGGCTTGCCGAAGAGCGTGAGCTCGTGGCCCACGCCCGTCGCGAGGCGGTACGACCTCCCCAGATCGCCGGGCGCGAAGCTGGTGAACGTGCCGCCCTTTCCGTGCTGGGGCGAGGCGCCGAACTCGCCGACGACATGGACACCGGAATAGCTGGCGGGCCGCTTGGTGACCACGTTCACCACGCCGAACATCGCGTTGCCGCCGTAGAGGACCGACCCCGGACCGAGCACGAGCTCGATGTGATCGATGATCTCCATCGGGATCGCCGCGCCTTGCTCGAGGTACGCCGTGCCGTCCCATGGCTCGTTGAACACGTGGCCGTCGACGACCAGGAGGACATGGTTTCCGAAGTCGGCGGTCAGCAGCACGCCGCGCCCGGCGACCTCCACGGAGTGCAGCGGATTCTGCGTGACGAGGCCCATCCCGAGGAAGTTGATCGCCTCGGCGATGGACCGGATCCCGTAGCGCCGGATGTCCTTGGCCGTGATGGTGCTCGTCGTCGCGGGCGCGTCGCTCGCGATCTCGTGCGTGCGCGAGGCGCCCGAGACGACGTTCTCGGACAGCAACTCGGCGAGCTCGGTCTCGTCGTCGGCGCGCGCCGCCGTCGTCGTGGTCAGTCCGGCGAGCCCGAGCGACGCGACGCACAGGACCCGGAGGAAGGGGTGGAGGGTCCGCATCTACACGGCCTCCCGGAGCGCGGCCGGCTTCAAGGAGCGGCGAATCAGCATGCCCCGCGGGAACTGGAAGCGGAAGCAGGTGCCGCGGCCCGCCGTGGTGGACAGGGCGATCGACCCGCCGTGCGCGTGCACGACCTGCCGCACGGCGCCCATCCCGACCCCGCGGCCGGAGATCTCGGTCGCCGCCTCCTTCGACGAGACCGCGTCGGCGAACAGCGCGTCCTCGAGCTCCTCGTCGGTCGCGACCGGGAGACCGAGGGCGCTGGCGCGAGCGCGTATCCGATCCCAGGCGACCCCGCGTCCGTCGTCCGCGATCGAGAGCTCGACGCCGCGCTCGTCGGCCAGGAGCGACAGCGAGACGACGCCGACGCCGCGCTTGCCCGCTGCCTTCCGTTCCGCCGTCGTCTCGACGCCGTGGTCGATGGTGTTCCGGAGGACGTGGGAGAACGCCGCCCAGATCGGGGCCCATCGCTCGCTCGGGAGGCGGAGGCCCGTCGGGGAGATCTGGACGCGGATCTCGACGTCGTCCTTGCCGAGGCGCCGTGCGATGCCGCGGAGCTGCCCCGCGACGCGGTCGAGCCGCGCGGACGCGCGTTCCTCGGTCCAGCTCCTGACGAACTCGGCGAGCGCCGCCCTGTCCACGCCGCCCTCCAGCTCCGCGAGCAGGCGCTCCTGGTCGTCACGTCCCAGCTCGATCTGATCGACGGGGGCCCGGACGTCGAGCTCCTCGCGGAGGTCGCGAACGGCCGACCAGAGCGCGCCGATCTGGGCCCGCTCGGCCGCCGTGGGCCCGCCCTTGTCCTCGAGCATCCGCTGCTCGACCTCGTGGCAGAAGCGGACGATGCTGTCGATCTCGAAGATCCCGGCGATCCCCTTGAGCGTGTGGATCGCGCGCATCACCTGGGCGGGGGGCGCGCCGTCGTCGTGCACGATCGCGTCGACCAGCGCGCTGCCCTCTCTCGCGAACTCGTCGAAGCCGACGCGGTCGGCGAGGATGCGCCGGAAGACCGCGGTCGCCTCCCGCTGCCCCTGCTCGGCTCGCTCGCGCTCGATCCGCTCCGTGATGTCTCTCACGACGACGAGGATGAGGCCGAGGGCGGACCCGTCGTCGATCGCGCGGAACTCCATCTCGTAGGAGCGGCCGTCGCGCTCGAAGCGCCGCCCCATCTGGTCGAGGACGAGCTCGATGGGCATGAAGTCATCCTCCAGGGAGGCCCAGCCGAGTCTGACCCACGGCTCGGCGTCGGGAGCGACGCGTGCGACGTAGTCGAAGAAGAGCTTCGACTCCCCGGGTGGGCCGAACCACTCGTCGAGGATGCGCGAGCGCTCGTCGCACATCGTGCCGTCGCGGGCGACCGTGAGGAATCCCTCCGCCACGTTGTCGAGGACGAGCCGCATGTCGCGGTTTCGCTCCGAGATGCGCTTCTCGCGCGTCGCGATCGCCTCCGTCATCGTCGAGAACGCCCGCGCGAGGGCGCCGACCTCGTCGGACCCGTCGATGCCGACGTCGACGGACTGGCCCTCCTCGAGTCGCTTCGCCGCGTCGGCGAGCCTCGCGAGCCGGCGGACGATGAGCGCCCTCGTCAGCGCGACGAGCAGCACGGCGACGCCAACGGCGAGCGCCGCCGCGCCGCCCAGCGTTCGTCGCTCCAGCGCGGCGATCGCCGCGTTCTCCTTGTCGAGCGAGAGGACGACCTGCGCCACGCCGGTGAGCTTCCCGGTCGCGTCCACGACCGGCGCCTCCACCATCATGCGCTGCCGCCCGCGCTCGACATGGGCCCAGGGGCGAACCTGCGGCGTGGGCGGGGTGAAGTCCGACCGCCGGACCTCGGCGACCTTGCGGAGCGGACGGTCGGCGTTCTCGCCGTCGATCGACCAGGCGGCCCCGTAGATCGCGTCGTCGTCCGTCATGAGGAGCGACGCCTGCTCCTGGGCGCTCCTGTCGTCCGAGAACGTCATCGGGGCCACGAGGCCCGCCGCGAACAGGCGGGCGACGATCGTGCCGGCGTCCTCCTTCGCGGCGAGCAGGCTCTCCCGCTCGTGCGCGCTCACCTGCACGTAGGCGATGCCCATGGCGACGGCCAGAACGGCCACGGTCGCCCCGGCGAGCCTTGTCCCGACGGACACGGTGCGGCGAGCGGGCGGTGACGGGGTCATGCACGAGAA
This sequence comes from Myxococcales bacterium, assembly GCA_005777185.1. Lineage (GTDB taxonomy): Bacteria > Myxococcota_A > Polyangia > Polyangiales > Polyangiaceae > SXNL01. The sequence goes on along the minus strand of SXNL01000388.1, from coordinate 3,584 downwards.
AACGGCCGCCCGGCCGTCCCGTTAAGAGACGGGTGCCGCGATCAGGGCGCGCCGGCGATCTTGGCGACCGTGGCGAGCAGCATCTGAGGCTTGAAGGGCTTGACCATCCAGCCCTTCGCGCCGTTCGCGCGGGCGCGCGCGATCAGATCGGGCCGCCCCTCCGTCGTGAGCATGATCACGGGGACGGCGCCTCCGCCATCCGCGTGGAGGGACTCGAGCATCTCGAGGCCGCCGAGGCCGGGCATGTTGACGTCGCAGATCGCGAGGGAAGCGCCCTGGTTCTCGCGGATCGCCTCGGCTCCTTCGAGGCCGTCCTCGGCCTCGATGATCTCGTAGCCGGCCTTCACGAGGACGAGGCGGACCTCCTGCCGTACCGTCTGCGAGTCGTCGATGATGATGATCTGCTTTGCCATGTTCGAGCTCCCTCCCTTCAGAAGAGGAGGACATCCCCCTCGGCGACGATTCGAGCGGCGGCGGGTGGGGCGTCCGTGATCGCCCAGGGGTGGGCGCCGCACTCCGTCTCGACGCTCACGCAGTCCAGGTGGACGCGGACCAGGTTTCCGTTCGCGACGAAGGCGAGGGGCAGGCCTGCGGCGCCGGGCAGGAACGCGAGCCGGATGGACCTGCCGCTGAAGCAGACCGGCGCGCCGATCTGGAAGCGGCCCGCCCGCGCGCCGAGCTTGTTCTTCAGCCGGCCGAAGATCTGGTTGACGATCTCGGCGGTCCAGTCGCGGAGCTGGTTCTCCGGGCGAGCGCCGTCCGGCGGTACGGGCAGGAGGCTGGCGATGAGCTCCTTGGGCGCCACGAACGCGAGGCCGCCGCGGATCGCCTTGCCGCGAAACCCGACCATCGCGCCGAGCTCCGACGGGCCGTCCTCGGCCCCGTCCTCGTGCGCCACGGGCTCGCAGGTCACGCCGTGAGAGGCGAAGAAGGCGACGACGGCCCCCGAGAGGTGCTCCGTCACGGAGCGGGGGACTTGCAACTCCATCGCCGAGCTCATGGATCCCTCATGGTGGGCCGCATGAGAGTTCAACGACCGTGGCGCACGGGACTGAAGGCGGCACCGGCAGAATGTTGGCTGGACTGCGCGGGCGTACAGCGCGAGCCTCGGCGGCGATGATCTCGCTCCGCCCCGCGATCCCCTCCGACCACGCCCACTACGCGCGCCTCTTCCCCCAGCTCATCGATGACCCCATCCTCGACGCAGGCCGCTGGGAGGAGGAGCTCATGCCCCACTCGCTCATGGCGGAGCTCGACGGCGTGGTCGCCGGGTACGCGTACGGGCAGTTGCTCGGAAGGACGGCCTTCGTTCGCCACGTCGTGGTCGCGTCCGAGGCGCGGCGCCGCGGCGTCGGGCGCGCGATGTTCGTCGAGCTCCTCGCCCGCGCGCGGGCGGCGAGGTGCGCCGAGCTCTGCCTCAACGTGCGTCCCACGAACGACGCCGCGATCGCGCTCTACGCGTCGTTCGGCCTCCAGCCAGTGTTCACGACGATCGTGCAGCGGGTCCCCTGGGCCGCGGTCGAGGCCGCCCCGCCCCACGCGGAGGACATCGCCCCTGGCGTCGTCGAGCCGGAGGACGACGCCGCCATCGAGTCACGCTTCGCCGTGACCAAGGGCCTCTTCGCGGACGCGCGCGCGAAGGGCCGCGTCCTCGCGCTCGTGCGCGAGCGAGGCGCGGTCGTGGCGGCGTGCATCTTCGATCCCGCGTTTCCGATCGCGCACGCGCTCCGGGTCGCGCGACCCGAGCTCGCGATCGCGCTCCTGCTCGCGCTTCGCCCGCACGTGCTCCGCACGCACGACCACCTGCAGGTGGTGACCGACGACGCGCCCGACGTCGTCGAGATGCTCGCCGGCCTGGGCGCCACCGAGCGCCTCCGGACGGTGCGCTACGCCGTCACGTTCCCGGCTTGATCGGGCGACGGGTGGATCTTCCGCACCCCACATCCCGGCGGATCGGCCAGATCGGCGGCGGTTTCGCACCAGCGTACATGCACTTACGTGCGGCCTTCGCTGGTCCCGATGTTGCTCATGGGCGCGCATGCGTCCGCCCGTCCGCTCCCTTCGTGCCCTCGCCGGCTTGACGGCGCTCCTCGCCGCGGCGTGCGGGGACCCCGACGCGACCGAGTCGAGCGAGAGCGACCTGAAGACGTCGACCGGCCTCCGTGACAAGGACTTCGATGCGCCGCTCGATCGCGACTTCATCCGGGCCGCGAGCACGAACCTCGACCGCGTCGCCTTCGATCGCAAGTGGACCGCGTCGCGAGAGAGCCCCGTGATGTTCATGCGCGCCTACCCGGGCGCGTACCACCGCGATCTGGCGAGCGTCCCCGCCGCGCGCATCCCGGGCAAGGAGGGCCTGTGCTTCGGCGACGCCCATCCGGACAACTTCGGCTTCATGGAGATCGGCGGGCGGACGCTGTTCGTGTACAACGACCTCGACGACTCGGGCCCGTGCCCCGTCATCCTGGATGCGGCGCGCTATTTCGCCGTGCTGCGGCTCTACTTCGACGACGGCGATCTCGACCGCGACGTCCTCGAGCAGTACGTCGACACGCTGAAGGACAGATCCCGCGCGAAGACGCTCGACCCGGATCTCCGCCCCGACTGGGCGAAGGAGCGCGCGAAGGACCTCGAGGCGTCGACCCTGGGCGGCCGCTTCCGCCTCTCCGACGCTCTCCACGCCCCCTCCGCCGGCGACCGGGCCGACATCGCGAGGCTCGTCGCCTCCGATCCACGCCTGCGCGGCACGACCCTCCGCGACGTGGCGACCCTCGAGCGGGACAGCGGCGGCAGCGGTGGCCTCACGCGACACTGGCTCCTCGTCAGGCGAGGCGCGGAGGAGACCATCCTCGAGCTCAAGGAGACGGCCACGGCGGGCACCGAGCTCGGTCGCCACACGAGGTCCTTGCCGCGGGATGAGCGCCTCGACGCGCTCACGCGCGCCTTCTGGAGCACGACGTCGCGCGACGACCACTTCTACGTGAAGCTCGGCGGCGCGACGTTCCTCGTGCGCGACCGCCTGGCCAAGCACGGGATCGACCTCGCCGAGCTTGGCAGGAAGGAGCGCCGCGACGTGCTCGACGCGCAGGTCTCCCTCATGGCCGCGCTGCACGCGCCCGCGCTCGAGGACGTGAAGAAGGACGACATCCGGTCCTGGGTGAAGGACACCAGCCGCACGCTCGCCAAGCGCTGGTCGCGCGCGATGTGACCGTCCAAGCCGCGACGAGGATCCGCCTCCTGCCCCGCGCTCGCTGCGGCGCCCAAGGAGCGCGCCGGGAAAAGTGCCGCGCGGTGCCGTGCGGGAGCTGAGGCATCCCCTCATTTTCCTCACGTCGAGCCCGAGCCCGAGCCCGAGCCCGCGCCCGACGAAGACGAGCCGAGCTTCAGCACCATCGCGGTGAGCATCGCCGTGATCCGCAAGAGGAGGGCTCGCACAGCCACCAGGCGTTGCGCATCGGCGAGCCCGAGCACGGCCAGAACGTCAAGGACGGCTGCGGTCTCGGTCGGCGAGCGGCGCGCCATGCGGTAGAAGCGCGCCTTGTCCGCCGGAGCGAACTCCCCGGCGCCTTCCGCGATGTTGAGGG
>SXNL01000387.1 GCA_005777185.1 Myxococcales bacterium | reverse complement strand
GATCGTCGTGCGCCTCGCATCCCGTTCGGCCCGCTCCGCGTCGTCGTGGACGGCGCCGTCGATCTCGACGACGAGCCTGAGCGCGGCGCAGTAGAAGTCCACCACGTAGCCGCAGAGCACTTGCTGCCGGCGGAACTTCAGCTCAGAAGCGTGGCGGCGGCGACAGCCCCATGTGCTTCATCACCTTCTGGAGATCCTCCCAGACCTCCTTCTTGTGCTGCGCCCCGTCGTCCCTCAAGAGGTGCGACGGGTGATACGTCGGCATCACCATCACGTCGCCCTTGTAGAGCTTCCAGGTCCCGCGGATCCGCGTGATCCCCAGGCGCGTCCCCAGCAGGCCAGCCACCGCCGTGTTGCCGAGCGCGACGATGCACTTCGGCCGCACGAGCGCGAGCTGGGCGTGGAGGTAGGGCATGCACGCCGCGACCTCCCCTGGCTCGGGCCGCCGGTTGCTCGGGGGGCGGCACTTCACGACGTTGCAGACATACACGTCTCGCTCGGGATCGAGGCCCATCGCGACGATCATCCTGTCGAGGAGCTGGCCGGCCTTCCCGACGAACGGAAGGCCGGACGCGTCCTCCTCGGCGCCCGGCCCCTCGCCGACGAAGCACAGCTCCGCGAGCGGGTTGCCCCGCGCGAACACGGTCTTCCGCCGCGTGCTCCCGAGGCCGCACTGCATGCACCCGGCGACCTTCTCGGCGAGGACGACGAGCTCGCGCGCACGCGCCTCGGGCGGGAGCGGCGCTGCGGGAGGGGTTGACACGGGTGCCGGCTTCTTGTTCGGCTGGCTCAGCGTGGACACGGCGTCGGAAGCGGACACGAGCGTGATCGGCGTGGGCGTCGAGCCGAAGGGCATCGTGGAGGGCGCGCCCGCGAGGCTCGCGGCGAGCGTCGTCGGCCCCGCCTCGGGTAGCGCGACTGGCGCGGTCGCGGCGGCGGTCGCGTCCGCCGGCTGCGCGTCGGCCACAGGGCCTGCGGCGTCGCCGCGAGCGATCCGCCGCGACGGATCCCGCGGGGTCCCGTGAGCGCCACACTCCACCTGCCACTCGACGTAGGCGCGGACCATTCGCGTGATCTCGGCGAGCTCCTCCCGCGGGTCCATCTCCGCGGCTCCTACCACGCCCTGCGGTTCCTGTGCTACGTGGCGGCGCCGATGATCGACTACGATCCGAAGGCCTGGCACAAGGTCGCGTTTCGCCTCCAGGGCACCATCGCGCCGCGGCTCGTCTCCCGCACGCTGATGGTCGCCGCGATCGGCGTCGTCGCCGCCTGGCTCTACCACAACCAGGCGTTCAAGGTCCCCGTGATCGCCCACACGATCATCGGCGTCGCCCTCGGCCTGCTCCTCGTCTTCCGCACGAATGCGTCCTTCGATCGGTTCTGGGAGGGGCGGAAGCTCCTCGGCTCGATGGTCAACCGCACGCGTGACTTCGCGCGCCAACTCGCCGGCTTCATCCAGGAGCCGGACGACGCGACCCGCGCCCACGTGCTGGCCGCTCGCCGCTACGTCGTCCTCTACTTCGCGCTCGGCATGCAGGGCCTCCGCGACGAGACCGACCTCGCCCCCCTCGGGGATCTCGTCGCGACGGAGGACCAGGCGTGGCTCGCGAATACCGCGCGCGCCCGCGCCCCCGTCGCGCTCGCGAAGGCGACGCGCGAGGTTCAGGCCCTGCGCGCTGCCGGGAAGCTCACGGACGCGCAGGTGATGCTGCTCGATCAGAACCTGACGGCCCTCATGGACGCGCACGGGGCCTGCGAGCGCATCGTCCGCACGCCCATCCCGTTCGCGTATGCGCAGCACATCAAGGCCTTCGTCCTGCTCTTCTGCACGACGATCCCGTTCGCCATGGTCGAGGCCATGCGGTGGTGGACACCGCTCACGTGCGGCGTGCTCGCCTACTCCCTCTTCGGCATCGACGAGATCGGCGTCGAGATCGAGGATCCGTTCGGCTACGACCCGAACGACCTGCCGATCGACCGTATCCAGGCCGGCATCGACGCCACGACGGGCGAGATCGTCGCGAACGGCTGACTTGCACATGCCTGAAATCATGGGCTAAGAGGGCCTCCTGCGCGCGGCCGCGTCCGCGGGGAGAAGACGATGAGCGGGCATTCCAAGTGGGCGACGATCAAGCACAAGAAGGGCGCGCTCGACGCCAAGCGCGGCAAGCTCTTCACCAAGCTCATCAAGGAGCTGACCGTGGCCGCCCGCATGGGTGGCGGTGACCTCGGCGGCAACCCGCGCCTGCGCAAGGCCGTCGGGGAGGCGAAGGCCAACGCGATGCCCGCCGACACGATCAAACGCGCCGTCCAGCGAGGCACGGGCGAGATCGAGGGCGCGAGCTACGAGGAGGTCCTGTACGAGGGCACCGGCCCCGCAGGCACGCTCTACCTCGTCGAGGGCATGACGGACAACCGCAACCGCACCGTGGCGGAGATCCGCAAGATCTTCGAGAAGAACAACGGCAACCTCGGCGGCGCGGCCACGGCGGGATGGGCCTTCGACCGCAAGGGCGTCGTGGTCATCGCCAGGTCGGCGGCCACCGAGGACCAGCTCATGGAGATCGCGGTGGGCGCCGGCGCCGAGGACTACGAGGCCGCGGGCGAGGACTGGAGCGTCTCGACCCCCGCGGACATCCTGTCCGCCGTCCTCGACGCGCTCGAGAAGGCGCAGATCGCCGCCAAGGGCAACCTCGCCTACGTGCCGAAGAACAAGAAGCTCATCTCCGGTCGCGACGCCGAGGTCGCCCTCAACCTCGCCGAGGCGCTCGACGATCACGACGACGTGCAGAACGTGTACTCGGACTTCGACATCTCCGACGAGGACATGGCGCGGCTCGCGGAGCCCTAGTGCTCGTCCTCGGCATCGATCCGGGGACGCTCCACATGGGGTGGGGGATCGTCCGCGGCGCCGGTACGCGCGTGACGCACGTGGCGCACGGGACCATCTCGCCCGGCCCGCACCTCGCGCTCGCGGACCGCCTGGTGGTGATCGAGCGCGAGCTCCAGTCCGTGCTCGAGCTGCACCAGCCCGACGTGTCGAGCTGCGAGAGCATCTTCTTCTCGCGGGACGCGACCGCGGCGGCGAAGCTCGGCCACGCGCGCGGCGTCGCGCTTCTCGTGTGCGCGCGGCGTGGCCTCCAGATCTTCGAGTACCCGCCCGCCCGCGTCAAGAAGACCGTCGCGGGTCGGGGCGCGGCGGGAAAGGCCCAGATCGCCGCGATGGTCCGGGCGATCCTTCGCCTCGATCACGCCCCCGGGGCCGACGCCGCGGACGCCCTCGCGGTGGCGCTCACGCACCTCTCCATCAGCCCGTCCCTCGCCCTCGCTCGCGCGTCTGTCGCAAAACATCCAAGGATTCCAGCTCCTTACAAACCACTACGTCGTCGCCACCCGTGACCCGTCCAACGGGAGCCGGCGTAAGGAAGAACCCCCCGCGCCGTTGGTTTCTCGAGGTGGACCCCCCGTCCATCCGGTACTAGAAAGGCCCCATGCGTCGCGCCCCGTTCGCCCTCCTCGTCGCCCTCGCGCTCCCCCTGCTCGCCATGACGTCTGCGCACGTCGCCCTCGCCGACGCACCGCAGGCGCCTGCACCCACGGCCGCCGGCGCGGCCGACACCGCCGCGGTGGTCACCAAGGTCCAGGCCTTCTACGACAAGACGCAGACCTTCACGAGCGACTTCACGCAGGAGTTCTGGGTCAAGGCGTACAACCAGAAGAAGCACTCCAAGGGCAAGGTCACCATCCAGAAGCCCGGCAAGATGCACTGGCACTACGACGATCCGCGCGACAACAAGGTCGTCTCCGACGGCGCGACCATCAAGATCTACGAGGCTGCCAACAAGCAGATGTACGAGCAGGCGGTCGACAAGTCGCAGTTCCCGGCGGCGCTGTCCTTCCTGACCGGCACCGGCAAGCTCGCCGACACCTTCACGTTCGAGCTCTTCCCGGGCGAGAAGCTCGCCTTCCCCGGCGGCCAGGTCCTCGTCGGCACGCCGAAGGTCGCGACGCCCGCGTACCAGAAGGTGCTCTTCTACATCGACGCGGCGACGTCGCAGGTGCGGCAGGTGATGGTGCTCGACGGACAGGGCAACCGTAACAAGTTCGTCTTCGTGAGCCCGCGCGTGAACGACGTCATTCCGCCGGAGCACTTCAAGTTCACGCCCCCGGCGGGGACGCAGATCGTGAAGCCGTAGCCAGGTCGCGAGGAGGCCGAGAGGCTCCGTCGCGCTCGCCGCCCGGCTTGCGGCCCGTCGGACGCTACCGCTTGCAGCGGCCCCCCATCGCCCAGTACTTGTTGTTGGCAGACACGCTGACGCCGGATCCGTAGGGAATCGCGTGCCCCTGCCACGACCCGTTGCGGAACCAGAGCGCGTTGGGGGCGGGGACCTGGTTCGTCATGTTGAACACCCCGCCCGCGAGGTCCATGTGGCCGTACGGTCCAGCTCCCGTGGCGAAGCGGCCCGGCGCGGCCAGGTGCTGCGTGTAGTCGCTGAGGTCGCCGCCCACGTTGAGGCCCTTGCGTAACGCGGGGAACCAGTAGTTGTAGTTGTAGTTCGCGCGGAACTCGCCGCCGGCGGGCACCTTCGGGCACGCGGGGTTCGGGAACGGGTACGCGTTGTCGCAGCCGCTCGCCGCAGGCGTGTTGCCCCACGGGTAGGTGCGCGTCGCGCCCACGCCGTTCCACGCGAGGTCAAGGTCGGCGAAGCTCGGGAGATCTCCGCCGTCCCACGCGCAGAACGCCTTCAGCATCCAGAACGTGACGCAGTTGAGCATCTTGGCGTCGAGCTCCGCCTGCGTGTAGTACTGGTGGTCGCCCATCGCCTCGTTGACGGCCTTCGGCAGCCAGAACGATCGCGCGCCGATGCCGTCGACGTAGCAGCCCATGTTCGCTCCGGCGACGGCGCCGTGGAGCGTGGGGCCGAGCTCGCTCACGACCGTGTCGAAGGACGCCGTGTCGCCCGCGTTGCCCATGCGCACGGGCACCGACGCGTTCCACGCCGGGTTCCAGCCGGGCGGCGGGTACGCGGTCACCCACGCGCGGATGTTCCCCCCGGTGCGCTCGACGAACTGGCGCATCCGACCCGCGGTGATGGAGTACTTGTCGAGCTCGAACGGCGTCGGCGCGGGCACGGTTATCGTCTTGCAGCAGTCCTCGTGTGTCGCGCCCATCTCCCCGACCTCGCCCGCGCCGCACGTGCGGCCGCCGTGGAGCTGGGTGCAGCTCCTCGCGGACGCGCACTTGTCGTCGTCGCCGCAGCCGTCGCTCGCGCAGTCGCCGTGGACGAGGCAGGACTTGTCGACGGCGCACTTCGGGTTCCCTGGGCCGCCGCAGTCGATGTCGGTCTCGTCGCCGTTCTTCACGTCGTCGGTCGGCGTCGGGGCCTGGCACTCGCTGGTCTTGCAGACGAGGCTCGTGCAGTCCGAACCGGCGCCGCACTTCTTCCCGTCGACGCAGCGGGGCGCGGCGGGAGAGCCACCGCAGTCGACATCGGTCTCGGTGCCGTTCTTCACGCCGTCGGTGAAGGACGGCGCCGCGCACTTGCCGCCGCTGCACACGAGGCTGTCGCAGTCGGTGCCCGTGCCGCACGCCTTGCCCTCGGCGCACCGCGGAGCCGCGGGGGAGCCGCCGCAGTCGGTGTCCGTCTCGGTGCCGTTCTTGACGCCGTCGCTGAAGGACGGGGCGGCGCAGATGCCTGCGCTGCACACCAGGCTCGTGCAGTCCCTGGCGACCTTGCACTTCTTCCCGTCGGCGCAAGCAGGGTGCGCGAGCCCGCCGCAGCCCGTGTCGGTCTCGTCGGTCGTCTGCGGTGGCTCGACGCGCCCATCGGGGAGCGCGCTCGCGTCCGTCGCCTGCACCGGGCCCGCGTCCGGAGCGGGCGCACCGGTTTCGGCGGGGTCGTCGGGAGCCGAGCTGTCACAGCCCGCGAGGGCCACCATCGAGGCCCCGAGAATCGAGCACGCGAGGAAGGAGGGCAGGCGGAGCATGTCTTCCATGCAAGCACGCATGCTAGCCACAGCGGAATATCTTGGCTTGGCCGGAATGAAGAAGCTCCTGGAACACCCGCGGCCGACGCCCTGAGGTGATTCGCCCGAGACCCATCCGGGGCACGGTGTGGAGGTGTAGGTCCCGTGGTAGAGCGAGCCGAGCATGCCGACGTCACCTCCGGAGATGGGGAAGCGGCGCGCCCTGACCCACGTCGGTGGAGGGGTCGACGTCCGCGGGGACGACGCGCTTGGCCGGAAGCTCGCGGCCGCGCTCGAGGTCGCGCCGGCGGGCGAGGACGAAGAGGAGCCTGAGCGCGCGCACGTCCACGGGTTCCATTCGTACGCCGCGAGGATGCACCCGGTCACGGCCGCGCGACTCATCGGCGAGCTGTCGGGCGCGGGGGACGTGGTGCTCGATCCGTTCTGCGGATCGGGGACGGTGCTCGTGGAGTCGATGCTCCTCGGCCGGAACGCGTGCGGGAGCGACGTGAACCCCATCGCGGTGTCGCTCTCGGCGGCCAAGACGAGGCCCCGCCTTCCCGAGGACCTCGCCCGGATCGTCGAAGCATCGGCCGCGGTGCGAGCCTTCGCCGATCGGCGCCGGCGATCGCGGGCGGGCGCGACGCGGCGGTACGGCGACGAGGACGTGGCGCTCTTCGAGCCGCACGTGCTGCTCGAGCTCGACTCGATCCGCGCGGCGCTCGACACGCCGGAGCGCATGCGCGACCTGCCCCTTCGCACCGATCTCTTGCTCGTGCTCTCGGCCATCGTGGTCAAGCTCAGCCGGCAGCGCGGGGACACGGGAAGCCGCCTCTCGGAGACACGCCGCACGCGCGCAGGCTTCGCGGCGGAGCTGTTCACGAGGAAGGCGGAGGAGTACGTGCGCCGCCTCGCCGCCTTCGCCGAGGGCCTCGCGTCGCCACGGCCTGCCGTGGACGTCGCGACCGCGGACGCCCGGGCGCTCGCGCACCTCGCCAGCCGGTCGGTCGACGCCGTCGTGGCGTCGCCGCCGTACTCGGGGACCTACGACTACGTCGACCACCACGCGCTGCGGATGCGTTGGCTCGGGCTCGAGCCGGGGCCGTTCGAGCGCGCGGAGTGGGGGGCGCGCCGGCGCTACGCCAGGCTCGACGCGCAGGCAGCGGACGACCTCCAGCAGCGCGAGCTCGGCGAGGTGCTCCAGAGCGTCGTCCGCGTGACGAAGCGCGGCTCCCACATCGTCCTGCTCGTCGCGGACTCGGCGACACAGACGCTCGTGCTGCGCGCCGACGCCGCCGTCCGGGAGGCCGCGCGCCGGAACCCCGAGCTGCACGTGCTCGCGACCGCGTCGCAGGTGCGGCCCCACTTCCACCTACCCACGCAGCGGATGTTCGCGCGCGCGCCCCGGCGCGAGCACGCGATCTTGCTCGTGAAGCGAAAACCGGGTAGCGGGGGCGCGTGACGAAGATCGTCTTCCTTTCCAACCGGAGGCCACCCCTCGAGGTCGCCGTCGCGCCCGGTGAGCGCGTGATCGACGTCTGCGACGCGAGCCACGCACCGGTACCGTTCTCCTGCCGCAGCACGAGCTGCTCCACGTGCTGCGTGCGCGTGCACGACGGCGGCGACCTCCTGACCGAGCCCTCGGACGAGGAGCTGGACGTCCTCGACTCGATCGGCATGTCGGCCGCCACGCACCGCCTGGCGTGCTCGATGTCGGTGGCGCGGGAGGGGACGATCACGCTCGAGTCGGTCGACGAGACGGTCTGATCCGAGGGCGCGGGATTTCTGTTGCGGGCCGATCCCCCAGATCGTGCTACAACAAGGCTGCTTCGCGGGCCGCCGGCCCGAGGCCGTACGGTTGGCTATCACCAGCGAGGGAGCTTGAAATGCGCGTGAACATCAAGAGGGCGGCGTGGGTCACCGGGGGTCTGTTCGTCGCGGGCGCGGGCGTGCTCGGCTTCATCGCGTGCTCGTCGGACACCACCTCGACGCCGGTGACGCCGACCGCGGTCGACTCCGGAAAGGCGGACACGGGCGTCATCGTCGGGGCCGACGGAGCGGCGGGCGACGCCGGCGCGGGGCTCGACAGCGGGAAAGTTTGCGATCCCCCGTTCCCGATCCGGGATCCAGGCGCCGGTCCGTACTGCCCGTTCCAGCTCGCGGCCGACGGCGGCATCCTCAGCACCAACTGCGCCGCGGCCGAGGCGTGCTGCTACTACCAGGGCGCACCGCCGAGCCCGCCGTCGTTCTGCGAGGTCAACCGCACGTGCACCTTCAAGCAGTCGGCCATCGAGGCGGGCGCCGGCTACAACGGCATCGCGTGGCACTGCTCGGACAAGTCGCACTGCCCCACGGGCAACGACTGCTTCGTCGTGCCGAACCCGGACGGCGGCAAGCCCGTTGGCTTCGTCCCCGACGTCCTCGGCTGCCCGAACCTCAAGGGGTCTTTCGTCTTCGGAACCCGCTGCATGCCGTCGCAGACGGCCGGCTCGGTGAAGCTGTGCAGCACCATGGAGGGCTGCCCCACCGGCTACACGTGCACGCCGTTCACCACGAACGCGCGGCAGCTCGCGTACTGCAAGGCGAACTAGAGCGACGGGGCCGCGAGGCCCCTCGGCTCCCGCACAGCCGCTCACGCGCAGTTGCGGCGCCTCAGGCGTGCGCCAGCACGAACTCCGCCATCTTGTCCGCGACCTCCTTCCACGAGGGCTCGTTGAGCACCTCGTGGAAGAGCCCCTTCTTTGGATCCCAGGTCTTGTCCTTGGAGCCGGTGCGGTCGAAGAAGCGCTTGCCGGCGGCGAAGCTGGCGATCTTGTCGGCCTCGCCGAAGGTCATGTAGAGCGGAAGCTCGACCTTGTGCGCGTTCTCGAGCGCGTGCGCCTGGGCAAGCCGCGTCTCGGTGAACCAGCGCGCCGTGGCGCTCTTGAACACGAGCGGATCCTCGTCGTAGGCCTTCGCACGCGCCTCGTCGTGGGTGACGTCCTTGCCGGAGAGCCCGCTCGGGAGCGCGAGCTTCGGGTAGACCGACGACGCGACCTTTGCGGCCGCCACCTTCACGCCGGGCACCTGCATCTCCAGCGCGAAGAACGGCGCGGAGAGGAGCAGCGCCGACCAGCCTCCCGGCCGTTTCAGCACGGACTCCGCCGAGACCAGCCCGCCGAAGCTGTGGCCGAAGAGCATCCGCTTCGCGTCGGGGAACCTCTCCTCGACCAGGCGGAGGAGCTCGCTCGCGTCGTCAAGGAACTCGTCGAACAGCTCGCAGAACCCGCGCGGGCCTTCCGATCGGCCGTGCCCGCGGAGGTCGATCGTGACGCACGCGATCCCCTTCTGCGCGAGGTGGTCGGTGACGTGCGCGTACCTGGCGCCGTGATCGGCGTAGCCGTGGATCAAGCCGAGGGCGGCGCGGGGAGCGCCTTCCGGGACCGTCATGGTGTGGTGGAGCTTCGGTCCGAGGGACTTGCGGGAGATGGTGCCCTCGGTCTTCGAGATCGGCATGGGTTCCTTGGTACCTTCCGGTTTGGCGTCAAACGTGTGGGGGACGCGCGAGCTCTTCGGGCACGACGCCCTCCTTCGCGAGCGCCTCGCGGAGGGCCATGAGCGCGCGGGCCGCGCGCGACTTGATCGTGCCGAGGGGCACGCCCTCGCGGGCGGCGATCTCGGGGTACGAGAGCCCCTCGTAGAACGCGATCTCGAGGGTGCGCCGCTGGATGTCCGGGAGCGAGCGCAGGGCGCGCGTGATCTTTGCCCGTTCCTGGGCGTCTGCGGTGAGAGCCTCCGGGCCGGGGGCGGGGGGCGAGGGCTCGTTCGTGACGATCTCCCGGTCGATCGCGCCGCGACGATCGCGGCGGCGCGTGCGGTCGATGCTGAGGTTGCGCACGAGCGTGACGAGCCAGGCGATCACCGACCCCCGATCCGGCGTGTACTGGCCCGCGCGATCGGCGACCGCGACGAAGGCGTCGTGCACCACGTCCTCGGCGTCGGTGCGATCGCGGAGGATCCGCAGCGCGAGCGGGAGGAGGGTGGCGGCGTACCGGTCGTAGAGCGCGCCAACGGACGCGAGATCGCCCTCGCCGATGCGGCGGAGGAGGTCGACGTCGGAGGGCCGGGGATCCATGGTTGCCGCCAGGGTTCCAGGAATGGGCGGTCGCCGCAAGCCGAAACGCCGCGCGCCAACCTCATGATTCCTCGACAAAAAACGGGCAAAAAAGGCGCGCTCGACGGGACTAGAACCAATGCCGTTCGGAAAAGGCATTCGTTGGAGCGACGGTGCCCCCACCCGTCGCGCTGCGCGCGCCGGCCTCCCCCCGATCGCGCGCTACGCGCGCGATGGGGGAGGCGAAGAGGTTCCGTGGAGGCGGTGGGGCGAGCCCGCGCAGACCTCACCCTATCGGGCGGCCCCGCGTCGCGTTGCCCCCCACCGCACCTGAGGGTCCTTGCGCTGGATCGCGCCTAACCGAACGGCATTGGGACTAGAACGGACTAGAACAGGCGGGCGCGCACGGACAGGAGGCCCTGGTGCGAGAGCGGCTCGGTCGTCACCGCGCCGCTCGCGTCGAAGGATCCGCGCAGCGACGTCGCGAGAGCGGCCCGGGCCGCCGGGCCGCGCGCGAAGATCGAGTAGGCGAGGAGCACGTCGACCACGGGCCAGGGCTCCCAGCGGAAGCTCGCGTCGATCTCGTGGCCGAGCTCGGTCTCGGAGGACGCGGGCGCCGGCGGGAGCGCGCCGGCAAGGCGGCCCATCGGCGTGAGGTATCCACCGAGCCACTCGCCGGCGCTCTCCGCGAGCCGAAGGTACCGGTAGTCCACCGCGAGCTCGGCGTCCGTGAACGGCGCGACCGCGAGGCGCGCGTTCGCCTCGACGACGTTGGACCACGCGAAGAGGTCCATCATGCCGTGGGCCACGAACGGATCCGGCAGGATCGGATCGAACGCCCGGTAGGTGGAGCCGCCGTCCTCGCCGGTCGCGTACGCCCCGCCGAGCCGGAGCGTGGGGGAGAGCGCGATCTCGTCGAAGCGACGCGACACGTGCGCGTACGCCGCCCACGCCGCGACGTCGGCCGCGCCGGCGGTCAGCCCCACGGGACCGGCGAGCCGTGAGGCGGAGCCCATCTGGTACGCGCCCTCCACACCGTACGACAGCCCGCGCCCCTCGCCGGACAGCCGCAACGCGCCCGTGTACAGCTCGCCCGCCGCGCGCGCGTTGGCGAAGGTGGACCGGTACGACAGATCGCCGGATCGCGCGACACGCGCGAGCGCGTACAGCTCGAGGTGGATCCACGGATCGATCTCCGCCTCGAGCCGCGCGCCGGCGAGCTCCGTTCCCGACGACGGAGGTCCCGCGGCCGCGCCGTACGCGGGGCCAGCCGGGCTCGGCGCGTCGAGGACCGCACCGAGGAGCTCGGCGCCGACCTTTCCGACGCGCAGGCGGCCCCGGATGGCGTCCAGCGAGCGACCCCGAGGGGACCAGTCGGCCGCGCCGAGCAGGCGCCCCTCGCCCCAGCGCACGGCCTGCCTCCCGAGCCGGAGGAACGAAGGGCGCGCGGCGGACGTACGGGCCTCGATCCACGCCTCGTACGCGGTCGTCGAGGCGTCCCGGCGGGAGCCGAACACGCGCGCGTCCTGCAGCGTGATCTGCAGCCGCACCGGCCCGCGCTCGGCGCCGAGGCCGAGGCGCGCGCGGCTGTCGGCAATCCATGCGTTACGCACATATTCCTGGACATGGAGGGCGCCATGGGCCTCCTGCCACCCGCCGAGGTCCTCGGGCTCCCGCCGGTACTGGACGCGCGCCCGCATCTCCGCGAGCGGCTCGAGCTGGAAGTCCCCGACCGCGATCGTCCTCGGGGCAAGCGGCGTGACCTGCGCACGCGCGGGCGCGGCGACGAGCAGGGTGAGCAGGGTGAGCGTCGGGGCGAGGGGCGAGAGGCGGCGCACGACCGCCGACCCTATCACGGCTGCTCGGCCTTCTTCTCCACGATGACGCGCGCCTTCTCGAGGAGCGCGTCCCGCGTGTTGAGGTCGGGGTTCTCGGTGACCTCCTCGAACAGCTCACGCAGGATCTCCCCGAGCAGGCGCCCCGGTCCGAGGCCGAGCTCCTTCATCAGATCGTGGCCGCCGATCGCGAGATCGCGCGTGCTCTGCGCGGCGCCTCGCTCGAGCACCCGGGTCACGTGCTCCCTCAGCGCGCGGAGGTTCGCCAGATCCTCCGAGCAGTCCCGGCCCTTCGCACGGACGTCGGCCTCGTTCAGCGCGTACAGGTCGAGGATCCGCTCCTTGCCCACGCGCTGGATCCACCGGCGGACCGCGGCGTCGCTCCAGTCTGGCTGGTAGTGGAAGAGGTGGTGCCGCACGAGGTGCGTGATGCGGCCGCGCTCGTCGTTCGAGAAGCGCATGCGATCGCAGATCGGATCGACGAGCTCGGCGCCGACGCGCTCGTGGTCGTAGAAGGTCCAGTCGCTCGTCTTGTCGCTGAAGGCGCGCGTCGCGGGCTTGCCCACGTCGTGGAAGAGCGCGGCGATGCGGAGGATGGGATCGCCGGCGCATGCGTCCATGCACTCCATCGCGTGGCGCCACACGTCGTGGGCGTGCCACTTGTTCTGTGCCATCCCGACGCCGAGCAACAGCTCGGGGCAGGTGATCGCCAGGATCCCCGTCTCGCGCATCACGTCGAACGCGCGCGAGGGGCGGCGCGCCTTCATCGTCTTCAGCCACTCGTCCCGCACGCGCTCGGCCGACACCTTGCGAAAGGTCTCGAGCGTCGGACCGATCGCCTCGCGCGTCGCCGGGTGGAGCTCGAACTCGAGCGTCGAGGTGAAGCGCGCCGCGCGGAGCACCCGCAGGCCGTCCTCCTGGAAGCGCGCGTGGGGATCGCCGACGGCGCGCAGCATCTTCGCCGCGAGGTCGTCGCGGCCGCCAAAGGGATCGATCACGTCGCCCGACACGGGATCGAGCGCGATGGCGTTCACGGTGAAGTCACGCCGAGCGAGATCGTGGTCGAGATCCTCCGTGAAGTACACCGCGTCGGGACGGCGCCCGTCCGTGTACGTCGTCTCGCCGCGCAGGGTCGTCACCTCGTAGTGGTGTCCGCCGTGCACGACGGTGACCGTGCCGTGGTCGATGCCGGTCGGGATCGCGCGGCGGAACGTCCGGAGGATCTCCCCAGGCTGCGCGTCCGTGCACACGTCCCAGTCCGCCGGCGTCTGGCCCAGGAGCAGGTCGCGGACGCAGCCGCCCACGATCCAGGCGCGCTTCCCGCGCGCGCGCAGGGCGGCGCAGACGTCCTTCACGCCCTGCGGCACGACGGTGAGATCGGGAGTGTGGGGCACGGCGCGAGGATAAGGGATCAGTAGCCCTCGGTCTTGGAGATGATCTCGTTCATGATCTCGCGGGTACCACCGCCGATCGCGTACAGGCGCGCGTCGCGGTACAGCCGCTCGACGAGGTACTCGCGCATGTAGCCGTTGCCGCCGTGGAGCTGGACGGCCTGGTCGCAGACGTGGGCCACCATGTCCGTCGCCGTGTTCTTCGCCATCGCGCACAGACCGGGGACCTGCTCGTCGCGCATGGTGCGGATCACGGCCTCCGCCGTGATGGCGCGCGCCGCGGCGATGCGGGAGGCCATGTCCGCGAGCTTGTGGCGCGTGACCTGGTGCGCCATGAGCGACTTGCCGAAGACGGCGCGATCCCGCGCGTACCGCACGCTCTCCTGGTACGCGAGCTGCGCGATGGTGACGCACTGGCCGGCCAGGAAGAGCCGCTCCGACGCGAAGTTCGCCAGGATGGCGTAGAACCCCTGGTTCTCCTCGCCGAGGAGGTTCTCGCGAGGCACGCGGCAGTCCTCGAACGACAGCTCGGCCGTGTCGGACGCCCACCAGCCCATCTTCTTCAGCTTCTTGCCGATCGTGAACCCCGGCGTGCCGCGCTCGATGACCAGGAGAGAGATCCCGCCGTAGCCCTCGGTGCCCGTGCGCACGGCCGTCGTGAAGATGTCGCCGCGATGGCCGGACGTGATGAAGGTCTTGGCGCCGTTCACGACGTAGCTGTCCCCGTCGCGGCGCGCCGTCGTGCGGAGGCGGGCGACGTCGCTTCCGCCGGAGGGCTCCGTGATCGCGAGCGCCGCGATCTTCTCGCCGCGCAGGACGGGCTGGCAGAACCTCTGGCGTTGCTCCGTCGTCCCGAGGCGGAAGATGGGCGGGAGCGCGATGCCGTGGCTGTTGAGGCTCACGCACGTGCCGACGGAGTGCCCCGCGAGCACGAGCTCCTCGCCTGCGACGAGCGCATGACCGAACGATCCGCCGCCGCCGCCGTCCTCGGCGGGGTAGGCGATGCCGATCATCTCCGCCTTCGCGGCCTCGACGTAGAGGTCGCGGGGGAACTCGCCGGCCTCCTCCCACTCGCTCGCGTGGGGCCTGATGTGTCGCTCCGCGAAGCGCCGGACGGACGCGCGGAGCTGCGCGTGGGTGTCGTCCTCGAACAGGTATTGCGGGCGTGCAGGCTGCGCACCGGCACTCTCCCGCTCGACGCTCGATTCCATGTGCGAAACATCGCACACAAAGCGCTCGCGGGCGAGGAACGGTGTCCCCGCCGTCAGTTCGGCTGCAGCAGCCCCCTGAGCTGCTCTGGCGAGTACTCGTACCGCGTGCGGCAGAAGTCACACTCGATGTCGAGCATGCGGCCCTCCTCGAGCATCGCCTTGATGTCCGCCTTCGAGAGCGTGGCCAGGCTCGCGGCGAGGCGGGCGGGGCTACACGTGCAACCGAACGCGAGCTCGCTCGTGCCGACCACCGTGTGCGGCATCCCGTAGAGCGTCTCCGCGAGGAGCTCCTCGGGTGAGGCCGCGTTCCGCGCGAAGAGGGGCGCCATCGACTCGAAGTCGCGGAGGCGCTCCGTCATCACCATGAGCAGCTCCTCCTCGAGCTCGGGCAGGAGCTGTACGAGGTAGCCGCCTGCCGCGAGCACGTCGTCGCCATCCATCTGGCAGCCGACCGCGATCATCGTCACGATCTGCTCGGAGCTCTGCATGTACGACATGAACGCGCTCGAGATCGTCCCCGCCTCCGGCACCGACACGACACCCTGGTGGATCGATCCGTTGTGGAGCGTGCGGGCGATCTGCAGGAGGCCGCGCTCCCCGATACGCATCCCCCCCGCCGCGTCGGCGACGGGGATCTGCACGAGGCCGCGCGTCGTCCCGCCGGGGTGCGCGTCGGCGACCATGCGCGCGCGGGGATCGTCACCCTGAAGGATGACCTGGACCCGGAGGTCGGGCGCCATGCTCTCGCGGACGAGCACGGCGCCCGTGAGCAGCTCGCCGAAGGCGCATGCGATCGCCCCGGACGCCCGCTGCGCCGTGCTCGCGCCACGCACCGTCTCGGTCGTCTGCGCGGCGATGACACGAAAAGAGCCGTCGTCGCTCATCGCGCGGAGGACCCGATCGCGTGCCATCCCTTTGATTTCTAGCACACGAGGTGCTGGCAGGCGCGCGCTACGGCGCCTGGCGGGACGGCGGCATCCCGAAGGATCGCGCGACGTCGTCCAGCTCGGCGCGCGCCGAGAGGGGCACGCGCGGATCGCCCGTGAAGAACATCCCGTACAGCTCGTCGTAGAGGCGGTCGTACGCGCGGGAGAACATCGCTTCGAGGAGCGCCTCCGCCGGATCGGGGCGTCGCGGCTTCGGGAACAGGCTCTTGTCCCGCACCCGCGCGTCGGGCGTGTCGGCGGGCGGCATCGTGAGGCGGAACACGATGGGCGGCTTGCCGTCGGCGGGATCGAACGAGGCGTCGAACACGCTCTCGAGCGCCGCGACGGGTCCCGTCGGCGCCTGCCCGTTCGCGCCCGCACGCCAGCGGTGGTGCGCCACGACCGACAGCCATGGCTCGCCGGGCAATCGCCCCCCCCGAGCGGGAAGGATCGGCAGCACCCTGGACGGAACGGCCTCCGAGAACACGGCCGCGAAGACCCGGGTCACCGCGTCCTCGCGATCGGTGGCCTCGTGGCGGGCGAGGGGCAGGGATAGCCCGGCGTCCTCGATCGAGCGGTCGAACGTGGTCGTGAAGGCGACCTGGAGAGGCCGCTGGTCGGCGGCCCCCGCCCGCACGAACGCCTCCACGCGATCGGCCACCGCCGGAGACGCCGCGCGCGCGCGGAAGCGGGCCAGCGCACCGTCGATCTCCTCGGGCGTCGCGGGGCCGTAACGGACGACGGCGACGGCCGTGGGCTGGGGATCCCGCGGGGCGCCGAAGGGGACTCCCGCGGCCTCGGCACGACGTCCCGACTCGACCCGCGGACAGCGGAAGCCGATGGCGGCGGGTAGCAACAAAGCGAATATCGCGCCCGCGTACAGGAACGACCGGTTTCTGACGCCGAAGGACGGTCGGGCGCCCGGCGTGACGGCGTCCCAGGCGCCGTCTGCCCGGACCTCGTAGAAGGGATCGAGGCTCACCGCGGCGGCGAGGTCGCCCCCGTACGTGAGCTCCTCGAGCCGGCGCTGGGCGCGCTCGAGGAGCTTCCACACCTCCTCGGCCGCAGCCTCGCCCTCGACCGGGAACGATCGCTCGGAGCCGTTCGCGAACGCGAGCACGAGCGAGACCTTCGACCCGTCACGCGAGATCCCCACGCTCCTCACGGATCCCAGGGGCAGCACGCGCATGTGCCAGGGATCGCGCGCGTCGACGAGGTCGATCGGGAACAGGTACACCCCGGGTCGGAACGCGCGGAGGGTCGCCCTCACGTCCGTCTTCAGGATGGGGTGGACGGGCCCGCGGCCCGCCATCGCCGCGAGGAGCCGCGTCTGGCTGGCCGGAGGGAGACGGTGGAAGTCCACGACGCGCTCGCCCCCTGCGTACGGACCGGAGGGGACGCCCACGAGCGGGCCGTGCGTCACGAGCGTGCGGTACATGGTGTGGAGCTTAACATCGTGCGCCGAGAAAGCTTGGCGCCCGAGGTCGCGGCGGCGGCGGGAAAGCCGAAGAAAGTCGGCAAGATGATTGTATCCTTGCAAAGGTTGCGCGACACTGAACGCGGGGATGCGGCTCGGCTGGCTCACGGACGTTCACCTCAATTTCCTCGACGAGGCGGGGCTGGATGCGTTCTGCGCGTCGATCGAGCGGGCCGCGTGCGACGCGGTGCTCCTCACGGGTGACATCTCGGAGGCGCCGGAGGTCGAGGAGCACCTGCTCCGCGTGAGTCGCCCGTTCTTCTTCCCGGTCTTCTTCGTGCTCGGCAACCATGATTTCTACCGGGGATTGGTGAACGGGGTCCGGGACGTCGCCCGACGGCTCACCCGCGAGTCTCGCAACGTCCGCTGGCTCCCGGAGGCGGGGATCGTGAACCTCGGCAGTCGCACCGCGCTGGTCGGGCACGACGGGTGGGCCGACGGACGCGCGGGCGACTGGGAGCGGTCGGAGATCTTCCTCAACGACTACCTCCAGATCGCGGACCTCGTCACCACCGACAAGGGCGACCGCCAGGCCCGCATGCTCGCGCTGGCGACCGAGTCGGCGATGTTCCTCGAGGAGCACATCACGCGCGCGTTCGAGGCGCACGACCACGTCATCGTGGCGACGCACGTGCCGCCGTGGCGGGACGCCTGCTGGTACCAGGACCGGATCTCCGACGACGACTGGCTGCCCCACTTCAGCTCTCTCACGGTGGGGGACGCGATCGAGCGCTGCGCCGTCGCGCACCCCGACAAGCGCATCTCCACCTACTGCGGGCACACGCACTACCAGGGCGTCGCGCAGATCCGCGACAACCTCGTCGTGCACACCGGGCCCGCCGACTACGGGCACGTGCTCGAGCCGAAGATCATCGAGGTGTGACGGGACCGGCCCCGCGCGCCGCGTGAGCGGTCGCGGGAGGGCATCGAGCGGGGAAACAGAGGAGGCGCGCCGCGCGTCCAACGGGGATGCAATCCGAGATGACCCCGGGCCACGTCCCGCAAGCTCACCACGCGTTTCCAGACACCCTCGTCTCCGCGTACGGATACCCCTACCGGCCCGAGCCCGTCGCGCCGCCCGCCCGGATCGTGCGCGTCGCCCCCCGCCCCGCGCCCGTCCGCGCGCTCGCCCTGTGGGCGGCGGCGATCGCCGCGTGCGACGTCGCCCTCTGGGACGGCACGGGCGGCTTCGGGCTCGGGTTCCTGTTCCTCTCGCTCCCCGTGAGCCTCGCGGTGTCGGCAAGGCGCCTGCGCCTGTCGGCGCGCCTCCTGGGAGCGGCGGCGCTCCTCGCCATGGTATGTGCAAAGTGCATCTACTCGCCGACACCGGGCTCGGTCGTGCTCGGGCTGTTCCTCACCGCGGTCGTCGCGCTCCACGTCCGGCAGCGATCGGTGTACGTCCCCGAGATCGTCCGCGCGACCCTGGCCTCGCCCATGATCGTCGCGAACCGCGTGGCGGCGTTCTACGGAGGGATCGCGCGCCTCGTGCGACACACGCGGCTCGGGCGCCAGCACGTCCTTCCCGTGGCCGTGCCGCTCGCGCTCGGCGCCGTGTTCGTCGGCGTGTTCGCGATGGCGAACCCGGTCGTCGAGGGTTGGCTCACGTGCGCGTGGGGGGCGGTGTCGTCCTTCGTCTCGCTCCCGAGCCCGCTCCGCGTGGGGCTCTGGGGCGTGCTCGGCGTGGGGCTGACGGTCCTCTTCCGCCCGGCGACGCGGCTCGTGCGGCACGCGTTCGACATGGAGCTGGCGGGCGAGGCTTCGGGCGTCTCGCTCGCGATCGCAAGGAACGCGCTCGTGCTCCTCAACGTGGTGTTCCTCGGCGTCAACCTCCTGGACGCCGCGTACCTCTGGGCCGGTTCTCCTCCTCCCGGCACGGACACGCAGAAGTACGCCCACGCCGGCGCGTTCTGGCTCTCGCTCGCGCTCGCGCTCGTGACCGCGACGCTCGGCGTGCTCTTCCGGAGGGAGCTCGCGTTCGATCCGAGGGCGCGCCTCGCGAGGATCCTCGGCTACGTCTGGGTGGGGCAGAGCTTCGTCCTCGCGCTCGGCGCGTACCGCCGCATCGCGATGCACGTCGCCCGGAGCGGCCTCTCGGATCTCCGCCTCATGGGCGTGTTCGGCACCACGCTCGTGTGCGTGGGCCTCGGGTTCGTCGTGGTGAAGCTCGCCCGGCGGCGCTCGTTCTCGTGGCTCCTCCGTCGCCAGCTCGACGCGCTCGTGGCGGCGTTCGTCCTGTTCTCCCTCACGCCCACGCACCTCGTGAGCGCCCGCGTGAACGTGTCGCGCATCCGCGCGGGCGAGTACCGCCCGCTGCTCCACATGTTCGCACAGGCGCGCCACGCGGAGTCGGCGCCGTCCCTCCTCCCGCTCCTCGGGCACGAGGACGCCCGCGTGCGTCAGGGCGCCGCGGCGCTGCTCCTCGACAGCGAGGCGGCCCTCCGCGCCGACGCACCCACGCGCTGGACCGAGCGCCAGGTCGCGCGCGAGGCCGCGCTCCGGTCGCTCTCGGCACGCCACCGTGACATCGAGGCGGCCCTCGAGGGCGCGCCGCGGGATCGCGCTCGGAACGTGCTCATGGACGTGATGAAGGGGGCGAACGACGACTGGTCGCTGGAGCGGATCCTCTCGATCCCGGCGGCGGGCGGCGACGGGCGGTACGAGGGGCTGGGTGATCCCTAGTCGCAATGCCGTTCGGATAAGGCATTCGTTGGAGCGAGAGTGCCCCCACCCGTCGCGCTTCGCGCGCGAAGAGGTTCCGTGGAGGCGGTGGGCCCGCGCAGACCTCACCCCCCGTCCCCCTCTCCCTGAAGGGAGAGGGGGCATGTGAACGGGAGAATCGCCTCTCGCAGGGTCTCCCGGTTCAGTCGTGCGTTTTCGAGGCGAACGACGCGGAGGCCACGGCGCGCGAGGATCGTCGTGCGCCTCGCATCCCGTTCGGCCCGTTCCGCGTCGTCGTGGACGGCGCCGTCGATCTCGACGACGAGCCTGAGCGCGGCGCAGTAGAAGTCCACCACGTAGCCGCAGAGCACTTGCTGCCGGCGGAACTTCAGGCCGAGCATCTTGCGGTCGCGCAGGAGCCGCCAG
>SXNL01000386.1 GCA_005777185.1 Myxococcales bacterium | reverse complement strand
GGGAGCGGCAGGGGGAGCCGGATCGCGAAGGCGCGCTCCACGAACCACGCGAGGGCGACGGCGAGGATGATCGCCGAGCCTGCGCCGACGATCGCGATCCGGTAGGCCCGCGTCTCGCGCAGGTGGAACGCCACCGGCAGGAACGCGCCGACCACGGCGAGCTGACCCAGCTCGACGCCCAGGTTGAACCCGAACAGGACGGGGAGGAGCGCGCCTCGCTCGAGACCCAGGTCCGACAGCGTCGACGAGAAGCCGAAGCCGTGCATCAGGCCGAGCACGAACGCCATGAGCCAGCGATCCTCGCGCATCAGCGGACGGAGGTTGTTGGCCGCGGCCAGGACGACCGAGGCCGCGATCGTCGACTCGACAAGTCGAGATGGCAGGGACACGAGCCCCAGCGCCGCGAGGCTCAGCGTGATCGAGTGCGCTAGCGTGAACGCGGTCACGACGCGCGCGGTGTCCCACGCGGCCTCGCGCAGGGACGGTCGCGGCTTCCACGCCCCTCCCTCGCGGAGGAGCACGGCGGGGAGGAGGAGCGCGAGCAGGAACAGGACGTGATCGATGCCCGTCCAGATGTGGACCACGCCACGGCCGACGACGTCGGCGAAGCTCTGGGGTGCGCCGAGCGTGAAGCTCCGCGGTGGCGACGCACCGTCGAGGACGCCCACCGTCTCGATCGGGCCCGAGACGAGGCGGAGCACACCGCGGTGCTCGCGATCGAGCTCGTGGAAGAGCGCGTAGCGCACCTTGACGTCGGGCGCGGCGCCGCATGCCGCTTGCGCGAGGAGGGCGACGTAGGGGCCGTCGGAGTGGGACGCGAGGCGGAGCTCCGTGTCGGCGAACGCGCAAGGCGCGCCTCCCCGGGTGACGTCGAGGCGGGCCGTGGCGTACCCGAGGATCGCGTCGCGCCGCGCCTCGACCTCGCTCCACGTGATCTTCCCGTCCTGGTCGAGGTCGAGGTCGAGGGCGAAGTCGAGATCGCGAACGGCGATGTCCCACCGGACGTCGAGCCGATCGCCCCGGTCGACGAGCGTGAGGTACGCGTCGCTCGGCTTGTGCGCGGACGCAGGCGACACCAGCGTCAGCACCGCTGCGATCACGCAGAGGACGACCGCGCGCAGCCTCATGGCCCGAGCGCCCGTCGGGCGCGCGCGATGGCGGGATCCTCGAGCCCGGTGCGCTCGAGGAACGCGATCGCGGGGCCGACCGCCGTGCGCTCCCGCGCGCGGGCAGCGGACTCGAGGAGCACGCGCAGATCGGCGGGCTCCTTCTGGACGCCGAAGTTGGCGACGGCGAGATCGAGCGCTCCCGGGGGATCGCGCTCGACCTCCAGGGCGAAGCGCGCCTCCTCACGCCGGTGCACCGTGTCGCCCCGGAGGCGGCTCGCGTCGTGCCGGGAGCGCAGCTCGCCGACCCATCGGTCTCTCTCCGTCGCCTTCGTGCGATCGGCGGCGATCGCGAGCCGGAGGAGGAGGCCGTCGTTGGCCTCCTTGCCCGCGAGCAGCGCGAGCACCTCGGCGGGCCGGTCGAGATCGAGGAGCACGTCGGCGAGCGCTCCCTCGACGTACGCATCACCCGGCGACGCCGCGAGCGCCGCCCGGAGGTCGCGCTCGGCGCCGACGAGGTCGCCGAGGCGAACCTTGTAGTCTGCAAGCGACGAGCGCGCCCACGCCAGCACGCCGCCGCTCGTGGAGGGCGCCGCCGCCGCGACCGCGGCGTCGACGGTCGCGATCGCTTCGTGGGCGTGCCCCGTGAGCGAGAGGACGGTCGCGTGGCACACCGCGTACACGAGCGGTGGCGCGAGGGGCCTCACGCGCGCGCAGCTCTCGTCCGCCTTCGCGTGCTCGCCCCGGACGGTGAGCACCGTGGCGTGCGTGAGCCACGCTTGTCCGTCTTCGGGCGCGCGCGCGAGGGCGGCGTCCAGATCCCGCAGCGCGCCATCGAAGTCGTGCAGCGACTGCCGGATGGTCGCGCGGAGGACCAGGATCTCGGGTGGCGCGTCGCCATCGCCGACGAACGGCGCGATCGCGGCCTCGGCGCGTCCGAGCAAGCGAGGGTCGCCGCTCGCTCGCGCGGCCTCGATGTTCTGGCGCGCCACGCGTGTCGCGCGTGCGAGCGCGCGCGGATCGTGCCGGTCGGCGCCGGTCAGGGCCGCGAGCTCCTTCGCCGCGCCGCGCGTCGCACCCGGCGGTCGGACGTACACGACGGCGTCCGCCGCCGGACGCGAGGCGCCGTCGGCGAGGGCGGACGTGGGCGCGGGCCGAAACGCGAGGCCCACCGAGACGACCGCGGCCACGGCCACGAGGACGACGAGCACGCGCTTCTTCCAGGACGCCACGGGATCGGCAATACGCCAATGAGGCCGGCTTGTCTTCCATCGCGACCTCGTCGACCCGACCGTGTTGCGGTAACGTGGGAGCGTGCCGGCGCTCTCCCGCTGCCTCGCTCGCCTGCGCGGTCCCGCAGGATCCCTGGCGCCGCATAGCGAGGGACACGGGGGCGCTTGACGACCATCGGCGAGTACGCGGACCGGGCGCGGATCAGCGTGAGCGAGGTCAAGAAGCGTCTCCGTGATCGCTTCCCGGATCGCAAGCGGCAGTACGCCTCGCCCGATCACCGCCTCGGCGCCGAGGAGATCGCGGCGCTCGGGGCGCCAGCCCACGCCTCTCTGGTGGAGCTGCCCGGCCCTCCCGCGTCGAGGCCGGCGCCGCCGGCACGCCCTCCGCTCCGGCTCGCTCAGCCGAGCGCGCAGGTCGCGCGTCGCGCGCACGCTGGAACGCGGCTCCGCGTGCACCAGGACATGCTCGACTGGATGGAGCGCGCGCCACCCACGCTCAGGGCCGCCGCGCTGCGCGCCATGGAGGCGCTCGTCGCGTACGGCCACCCGAACCGCGTCAAGGGCGTGAAGGGCGTCAACAAGGGATGGCTGCGCACGCCCGTCGGGGGCACGAGCGGCATGCAGTGGTACCTCTGGTATGCGGGGCGGGGCGCGTCACCCGTGGGGGATCGGCTCGGCGACGGCGAGATCCTCGTGCGCGGCGTGCGCCACCACGACGAGACGCCGACGCCGATCGTCGCGGGCGCCGAGGACGACTGGCTGCCGTGGACGCCCGCGGACCTCCTCGCGGAGGAGGACGCGACGGACGAGCGCACCGGCCACCCCCTGACCGGGGCGCAGCGGAGCGTCGTCACGAGCCTCGCGCCCGTGCAGGTCATCCGCGGCACGCCGGGCGCGGGGAAGACCACGGCCCTGCTCCACGGGGTCCGCAGGCTCCCCGGCGCGGTGGTCTACGTGACATTCAACACGACGCTCGGCGATCGCGCCAAGGCGTGGCTCCATCTGTTCTGCGCGGAGGCGGAGGGCCAGGTGTCGGTCTACACGATGCCCTCGCTGCTGGCGCGCCAGGGCCGGCTTCCGCTCCTGCCCGAGCCGGATCCCCGCACCGTGGCGCGCACGCTGCGCACGAGGCTCGATCCCCACGTCGCGGAGCTCGGACCGTGGCGCGAGGGTCCGAGGTTCGATCCAGCGCTGCTCCACGCCGAGCTGCACGCGCAGGTGTTCGGCCGCTGCATGCCCGAGGGTCGTGTCGAGCGCGGTGTGTACCTCGATGCCCTCGATCTCTCGACGGGCGGCGCCGCGTACGTCGCCGAGCGCGCACCGGCGATCGGCCGCGAGGCCGCGGAGGCCGCGTGGAGGGCCGCGCGACTGCTCCTGCCCGACGAGCAGCAGCTGTTCCCGGGTCCGGCGCTCGCGCGCGCGGCGAAGGCCCTCGCCGACGCCGGGGACGTGGCGCCCGATCTCGCGGCGATCGACTGGATCGTGGTCGACGAGGTGCAGGATCTCACGCTCGTCGAGATCGGCGCGCTCACGAGCCTCGTGAGCGCGATCGGTCGCGCACGCGGCGGCCGCGCGCCAGGGCTGCGGGTGTCCGGTGACGAGGGGCAGACGCTCCGGCCCACCGCGTTCGCGTGGAGCGACCTCGAGCAGGCCCTGAGGTCGATCGGCAAGCCGGAGCCCCAGGCGCTCGACGTGAACCTGCGCAGCTCGCGCGAGGTCGCCGCCTTCCTGCAGCAGGTGACCGACGTGCTCTACCGCCAGCTCCCCAAGGGCGTCCGTCCTCGCGGGCAACGGCGCGCCGGCATCGAGCCCGCGTCCGGCGGAGAGGTCCTCCTCGTTCGCGCGCCCGCGGAGAGGCTCGACGACGTGCTGGCGGCGGTCGCCGGGATCGACGCGCTGATCGTGCCCGACCGCCAGGTCCCGCCCGCGCTCGCCGAGGCCGCGAGACGGCGCAACGTGCGCGTCCTGTCGAGCCTGCAGGCGAAGGGCCTCGACTTCTGCGTGGTCGGCGTCGTCGATCTCGGCCCCACCGTCGCCGAGGTGCACGAGCTCGTGACGGAGGGTTCGATCGCGTCGCTGGCGCTCGAGCACGCGCGCGCGCGCGCCGACCACGCGCGGGTCGCGGTCTCCCGCGCCGTCGACCGACTGGTCCTCGTCGAGCTGACCACGGGCGACGCCCGTGACGACGCGCGCGCGCGTGTCGCGATCGAGCGCCTGTTCGCAGGCGAGGCCCACGACACGGACGCGAAGGTCGGCCTGCCGGATCCATCGCCGCTCGCCGAGCTCGCGGAGGCGCTCGACCTCGACACGGGCGATGCGCTCGGCAGCCTGCACGTCGCGATCAGCACGTGCGAGGGCCTGGTCGGGAGGACGCCACGAGACGCGCTCGTCGAGGCCGACCGCGCCGCCCGCGATCTGAGGCGCGCCGGGCGGACGGGCGCGATCGATCAGGCCCTGCGGCGCCACGTGCACACGCTCCGCGCGAGGTGTCGCCTGGAGGTTGCCCTCGCCTCGGAGGACCCGGCTGAACGCTCGCGACTCCTCGAGCAGGCGGCCCGAGCCTTCCGCGACGCGGAGACGCGGGATCTCGCCGCCGCGCTGGACGCACTCCGCAAGGCCGACGGCACGGACCGCACCGGGGCCACGGAGGTGCAGGCCGCGATCGACGCGAGGAAGGACCTCCGGGCGAGCAAGGGGACGCACGCCTGGGTCTCGGATCGCCTGGAGGCGGAGCTGGATCGCGCGCTAGCGCGAACGCTCGACCGCGTCCACACGCCGAGCATCGCCCAGGCGGACGCGCTCCTCGGGGCGCTCCGGACCGTCCCGCAGACCGAGCTCGGACAGATGCGGGCGTCGGCGGATCGCGCGCTCGAGGAGGCGCTGACGACGCTCGCCGCCTCGCGGGAACGCGCGGAGGATGTGCTCGCGGTGACGGCGAGCCTCGATGATCGCGGATCCCTCCGCGCGCGAGCGACGGCCTACACGACGCTCGGTCGCGAGGAGGCGATCGAGGGATGGGTGCGCATCGGCGAGCCCGAGCGCGCGCTCGCGGTGCTCCGCGCGAAGGGCCGGATCGAGGACGCGCTGGAGCACGCGCGCCGGTATGGGCTCGAGCCGCCGCCGGAGCTCGTGCGCGCGATAAAGCTCGTCGAGGCGTTGCGCAACGTGGGCGAGCTGACGCCCGCCGAGCGGGAGCAGCTCGCGGAGCGGGCTGCGGCGGCGCTCGGGAGGGTGGCGAAGAAGAGGAGGTGAGCGGGTCGGACTTCACGCTGCCTCCCTTTCACATGGCCTCACCCGGTCCCTGCGGACCCGGCGTGGAGCCGTGCGGCGCCTCGGTGAGCGAGATGTCGATGACCGCCGGACGCGACGGAGGGGCGACGGCGGCGGGCTCTGCGTGGCGCTCGACCAGCGCGTCGCGGAGCCCTTCGATGGCCCTCCCGCTCGTCCGGCCCTCCGCGGCGATCTCCACCTCGCAGCACTCGGCGAGGAAACCGTCGGCGATGGCCTGGACGCGAT
>SXNL01000385.1 GCA_005777185.1 Myxococcales bacterium | reverse complement strand
GCTGTCGCCGATGATCGTGCGGCCCGTGAGACCGCAGTCGCCCTGCGGACCGCCGATGACGAAGCGCCCGGTCGGGTTCACGTGGATCTTGGTGTTCTTGTCGATGAGCTTCTTCGGCATCACGCGGTCGATGACGAGATCACACACCGCCTCGCGGAGCGTCTTGTATTTCACGCTCTCGTCGTGCTGCGTCGACACCACGATGGCGTCGCAGCGCACCGGCACGTCGTTCTCGTACTCGAGCGTCACCTGCGTCTTGCCGTCGGGGCGGAGGAAGTTCACCTTTCCCTGCTTGCGCACGAGGGCGAGCTGGAACGCCAGCTGGTGCGCGTAGTCGATCGGGGCGGGCATGAGGTTCGGCATCTCGTCCGTCGCGTAGCCGAACATGAGACCCTGGTCGCCGGCGCCCTGCTCGCGGTGGAGGCCCTCGCCCTCGGTCACGCCCTGCGAGATGTCCGGGCTCTGCTTCTCGATCGCCGTGAGCACCGCGCAGGTGTCGGCGTCGAAGCCCATCTGCGAGCTCGTGTAGCCGATCTCGCGGACGGTCGCGCGCACGATCTGGGGGATGTCGACCCACGCGGTCGTCGTGATCTCGCCCGCGACGACGACCATGCCCGTCTTGGCGAGCGACTCGCACGCGACGCGTGCCTTCGGATCCTGCGCGAGGATGCCGTCGAGGATCGCGTCGGAGATCTGATCGCAAATCTTGTCCGGGTGACCCTCGGTGACGGACTCGGACGTGAACTGGTAGCGCGACATTGCGGGGCTCCTGGGATGGCTCGGTTGGAGAGGCCCGGGAGTCCTAGCGCAAACTCCCCCCGGATGCACGGGCTGTGTCGCCGGCCCCTCCGGGCTCGACGCACCGGGTCATGAACGCGTGGATGGCTTCGGCCCAAGCGTCGCCACCACGCGAGGAGGGGTGAATGCCGTCCCGCGCCCGCTCGAGGACAAGGCGCGTCGTGTCGAAGAAGCGACAGGGGGCCGCGTGCTCGCGCAGCAGAGCGATGACCCCGGTGTCCGACTTCCAGACGGGGGGTGCGATCCACACGCACTCGGCCGGGGCCACCTTCCGGACGATTCGCTCGATGTAGGGCCTGAGCTCGGCCGGCCGCGCCTGGTACACGTTGTTCGTGCCGAGGGAGATCAAGACGACCCGAGGCTTGCGCGTGCGGAGGACCTGCACCCAGCGGTCGTCGTCGGTGAAGGACTTGATCCCCGTGCTCGCGTAGGCCGCGGCGTAGAAGTCCCCCTCGAGGGGCTCGAGGCGGCGCCGCATGCCACGCGACAGCCCGTCGTGGAAGCCGACGGTCGAGTCGCCGACGAGGACCGTTGCCTTCAGCGCGTCGTCCGCGAACGGGAGGCACGCGGGGTCGCTCGTCGGCCGCGCCGCGGTCGGGGCCCGCGCGACCGGAGGCTCCACGGTCACGGGAACGCCCCCGCCGGCCGCGTCCGTGGCCACGGTGTCCGTCGGGGCGTCGACCGGGGTCGCGGCGGCACGCAGGAGCGGCGGGACGCGCTCGCCGGCGGGGAGCGGCGGTGCGACGCCGGCGCGCGAAGGCCCCCGGGCGCAACCCAGGAGTACGCCGAGGGCGATGACCGCGCGCCGCACGTCAGTCGCCGACCCGCGGTACCCGCACGCTCGGTCTGTGGGCAAGCTCGACGTCGGCGCCGGGAAGCGCCGCGATCGCGATGGTCGCGGGGGGCTGACACGCGAGAGGGACCGACGGACCGCCGGCCTTCTCGAAGAACCGCGACGCAACGCGGGCAGCGCGCGCCTCCCCGAGCCGGTCCCACAGCTCCCGCCAGGATCGCGCGTTCTGGAGCCCGCGGGCGAAGAGCTCCGCCGACGGGAAGTTGAGCGTGTGGCGCACCACCGTGTGCCGCACCATCGAGAGGCCCGCCCCTCCGAACATCGTCTGCATGGAGGCGCGCGCGGCGTCGATGCGGTGCGGCCGGAGCGGCATGCCCTCGACGTCCTCGAGGGCGGAGGCCATCATCTCGAAGGGATCGTCCGGGTCGGACGGCCCCCACGTCATGATGCCGATCTTGCCGGAGGGGTGGAGCGCCTTCGCCCAGGCGGCGAGCACGCTCACCCGATCGGCGTCGCCCGCCTCACGCGACGGCGCGAAGGCGCACATGATGGCGTGGAACGGCGCGCCGCGCGTGTCCGCAGCATCGGCGACCTCGCACGCCACGCCGTCGAAGCCCGCGGCGGACATGCGGGCCGAGAGGCGCGCGATCATCGCGGGGCTGGTGTCGGTGGCGCGCACGTGACCGGAGCCGCCGACGATCCTGCGCGCGGCGAGCACCTCGGCGCCGGAGCCCGCGTGCGCGACCAGCACCCGCTGGCCCAGCGCGAGCACGAGCTCGTGCACGAGGCTCGTGTGGTACGGCACGAACCTGGGCACCCACTCCTCGAAGTACCCTGTCGTCGCGCTGTCCCATGGGGTCCCCATCGGTCGTCCAAGGGTACACGGGAACGGCAGGGCGGCCGCAATTTCCGCGACGCGTCGGGCCGCGCCGGTGGTACGCTCGCGCGGGACGCGATGACGGACGGCCACGATCCAGCGGCACCCCTCCGGAGGACCGCGCTCCACGCGCTCCACGCTGAGGCCGGGGCACGCCTCGTCCCGTTCGCCGGCTGGGAGATGCCTGTACAATACAAGGGAATCGTCGACGAGCACCACACGGTCCGGCGCGCGGTGGGGCTCTTCGACGTCTCGCACATGGGCGAGCTGGAGCTGCGCGGCGAGTGGGCGGGTCACGTCGTCGACTACCTCGTGACGAACGACGCGAAACAGCTCGTCGACGGGCAGGCCATGTACACCTGCGCGTGCAACGAGGCGGGGACCATCCTCGACGACCTCATCGTCTACCGCGCTGCCGTCGATCGGTGGCTCGTGGTCTGCAATGCGTCCAACCGGCCGAAGATGAGCGCGGTATTCCGGGCAGCGGCCGTCGACCACTGCGAGTTCGAGGATCGCAGCGACGACACCGCGCTCGTCGCCATCCAGGGCCCGAGGGCCTTCGAGCTCCTCGCGCGCGCGGGGTCCGACGCGGCAGGCCTCGCTGCGCTCGGCAGCTTCCGCTTCCGCGACACGATCATCGCGAACGTGAAGTGCACCGCGGCGCGCACGGGCTACACCGGCGAGGACGGCGTCGAGGTGTTCTGCGCCTGGAAGGACGCGCCGGCGCTGTGGAGCCAGCTCCTCGAGCTCGGGCGCGATCTCGGCTGCGCCCCATGCGGCCTCGGCGCGCGCGACACGCTCCGCCTCGAGGCGCGCCTCTCCCTGTACGGAAACGACATCGACGAGACCACCAACCCGCTCGAGGCCGGCCTTGGCTGGGTCGTGAAGCTCGCGAAGGGCGACTTCGTCGGGCGCGCGGCGCTGGAGGCCGTCAAGCAGGCCGGGCTCTCGCGCAAGCTCGTCGGCTTCGAGGTCACCGGTCGCGGGGTCGCGCGCCACGGCTACCCGCTTCGCGACGAGGCGGGCGCCGAGGTCGGCGTATGCACGAGCGGGAGCCCGGGCCCGACGGTCGGCAAGAACATCGGGCTCGGCTACCTTCCCGCCGCCATGGCCGAAGTGGGGCGCACCTTCAAGGTCGACTGCCGCGGCAAGCTCGTCGACGCGGCCGTGGTGAAGACCCCCTTCTACAGGCGCACCGCTTGACACAGGAGAGCACCCCATGAGCGACGCGAAGATCCCCGGCGACCTCTTCTACACCACCGAGCACGAGTGGGCCCGCATCGAAGGCGACCGCCTCACCGTGGGCATCACGGCGTTCGCCGTGGAACAGCTGGGCGACGTGACGCTGGTGCAGATCGACGTGAAGGCCGGCGCCGACGTCGTCCCGGGCAAGGCCTTCGGGACGATCGACAGCGTGAAGACGACGAGCGAGCTGTTCGCGCCCGTCGCGGGCAAGGTCGTCGAGGTGAACGGCACGCTCGACGCGAACCCGGAGCGGGTGAACGAGGACTGTTACGGCGAGGGCTGGATGGTCGTGATACAGGCCGCCGATCGCGGCGACCTCGCGAAGCTCCTCGGGCCGGACGCGTACCGCGCCCACGTGGACGCCAGCGCACACTGAGCCCATGACGACGCCGTCCCTGCGCGGGTACGAGGTGTGGGGTCGCCTCGGCGAAGGCGGCATGAGCGAGGTCTGGCTCGCGAAGCACTCCGCCCTCGCGATCCCCGTCATCCTCAAGACCATCCGCAGCCCGATCCTGGCGGTGATCGGGGCGGAGAAGGCGTCCGAGCGGCTCCTGCTCGAGGCGCGGCTCATGGCGCGCGTCACCAACCCGCGCGTCGTGCGCGCCCTCGACGGCGGGACGACCGATGCGGGCGTTCCGTTCCTCGTGCAGGAGTACGTGGACGGGCTCGACCTCGCCGAGCTCGATCGCCGGCGCCGCGCGATCCTCGGGGTGGGCTTCCCGCTCTGGTACGTGTGCTTCGCCATGCAGGAGATCTGCGAGGCCCTCCACGCCGCCCACCAGGCCGGTGTGGTGCACCGCGACGTCAAGCCCTCGAACGTCTTCGGGTCGCCCGAGACGGGCGTCCGCCTCGGCGACTTCGGCATCGCCGTCACGCGCACCGAGGAGACGCATCGCGAGACGAGCGGCACCATGAAGTTCATGGCCCCGGAGCAGTTTCGCGGCGAGACGCTCGACCGGCGCACCGACGTCTACGGTGCGGGGGCCACCGCCTGCGATCTGAGGTACGGGCACGGTCCCTTCCCGTTCGTGGCCGAGATCCTGGATCCCGACACGACCCCACACCTTCCCCAGCCCGGGTCACCGCAGGAGGCCTACTTCCAGCACCTCATCGGCCAGATGCTGCAGAAGGATCCGCGCCGCCGGCCGGAGACGGCCGCCGAGGCGGGCCGCCACTTCCGCGCCCTCGCGCAATCGCTGAGGCCACACATCCCGGCGGGCCTCATGCTCGATCGCAACAACGCCTTGCGCGTCGGGCACGCGGTCGTGAGCATCCAGGTGGGGGATCTCGCGACGGCGGAGGCCGACGCGCTCGTCTCGAGCGCCAACTTCCAGATGCACATGCGGACAGGCGTGGGCGAAGCGCTCCGGCGCTCCGGCGGAGATTCGATCGAGGAGGAGGCGAGACGCCACGGGGAGCAGGCGCTCGGGGCGTGCGTGCGTACCGGCCCGGGGAGCCTGAAGACGCGACACGTCTTCCACGCCGTGAGCGCCTGGAACGAGGTGTCCTGCGTCGGCCGCGCGATGTCGCGCGCCCTCTTGCTCGCGGACGAGCACGGCTGCCGGTCCCTCGCGATCTGCGCGCTCGGCACGGGCGCGGGACGCGTCTCGATGGAGATGAGCGCGAACGCGATGATGACCGCCCTGCGCTGGCACGCGCTCCTGGGCGGCAGCCGGCTGCGCGAGATCAAGGTCTACACGGGCGACGAGGCGAAGCGGAAGACGTTCCAGGAGGTCGCCGAGGAGGCCCTCCGCGGGCAGAACGAGCCCTTGCGGACGAAGGTCGAGCTCGGACTCCCCTCGGCGGTGGGCGAGGCGAGCGGCGAGGGAGCTACGTGCCTCGACACCTCGAGGGCGGATCGCGGCGACGATCCCGACGGCATGGCCTGACCGGTCAAGAGTCCTTGGCCAGGCGCCTGAGGTTCGAGAGCGTGAGCAGCGCGTCGAGCGGCGTCATCCGATCAGGATCGAGCTCGCGGAGCGCTGCGAGCGCCGGATGCTCGGGGCTCTTCGCCGCGGGCTCCTCGGCGCGCTCCCCGAAGAGCGAGAGCTGGGGCGCCCGGCGCGTGCCGCGGGCCAGGGCGCCCGTCGGCAGCTCCTCCTTCGTCTCGAGGCCGTCGAGGATGGCCTGCGCGCGAGAGAGGACCGCCTCCGGGAGGCCCGCGAGCCGTGCGCAGGCGACCCCGTAGCTCCGCGACGCGGCCCCCTCCTCGACGCGGTGAAAGAAGACGATGTCACCCGCGTGGACGCGCGCCGAGACGCTGTGGTTGCGCGCGAAGGGGGCCGTCTCCACGAAGCGCGTCAGCTCGTGATAGTGGGTGGCGAAGAGCGCGCGGGCCCGGACGACGTCGTGGAGGTTCTCCGCCACGGCCCACGCGATCGACAGCCCGTCGTACGTGCTCGGGCCGCGGCCGCTCTCGTCGAGGCCGACGAGCGAGCGCGGCGTGGCGCGGCGGAGGATGTTGGCCGTCTCCTTCATCTCCACCATGAAGGTGCTCTCCCCTTTGGAGAGGTTGTCGCTCGCGCCCACGCGGGTGAGGACGCGGTCGACGACACCCACGTGGGCACGTCGCGCCGGCACGAACGACCCCATCTGCGCGAGGATCGCCAAGATGGCGACCTGTCGCATGAACGTCGACTTGCCCGCCATGTTCGGTCCCGTGATGAGCCAGAGGCGGCCCGCGCCGCCGGCGTCGGTCGCGCCGCCGTCGAGGGAGACGTCGTTCGGGACGAAGCGACCCGCGGCCGCGAGCCGCTCCACGACGGCGTGCCGGCCGTCCTCGATCGAGAGGATCAGCGAGTCGT
Organism: Myxococcales bacterium; assembly: GCA_005777185.1. Classification (GTDB taxonomy): domain Bacteria; phylum Myxococcota_A; class Polyangia; order Polyangiales; family Polyangiaceae; genus SXNL01. The sequence continues at coordinate 9,042 of SXNL01000385.1, read as the reverse complement.
CGACGTGCGGCCTCGCGAAATTCCCCAGGTGCGCGACCTCCGCCAGCGTCGCGGCGACGTCCCACGCCGCGAGCTTCTGCGCGACGCGACGGATGCGCTCCGACGCGCCAGCCAGATCCTCGGTGAGGCGCCTGAAGAGCTCGGCCTCGCGCGCGTCGGCGGCCGCCTGCGCGCCGAGGAGCTTCTCGGCGAGCAGATCGAGCTCCGGCGTCGTGTACCGCTCGCCGGTCGAGATCGTCTGTTTCCGCCGCCAGGTGCGGGGCACCTTGGACAGGTGGCTCCGCGTCACCTCGATGTACCACCCGAACACGCGCGTGAACTTCAGCTTGAGGCTGCCGATCCGGGAGGACTCGCGCAGCTCGGCTTCCATCCGAGCGATGTGCGCCGCGCCCTCCGTCGCCAGCGTGCGCGAGGCATCCAGCTCGGCGTCGAACCCCTCGCTGATCACGCCGGCGTCGCCCGCCCTCGGCGGAGGGTCGTCCGCGAGGCCACGGCAAAGGAGGTCCCGGACGTCGTCGAGGGTGTCGACCTCCTTCGCGGCCCCCTCGCCGCCGAGGAGGGCGCTCGCGACGACGCCGTCGATCTCGCACAACGTCCTCTTGAGTTCCGGCAGCTCGCCCGTCGCGGCACGGAGCAGGACGAGATCGCGCGGCGCGGCGCGGCCCGTCGCCAGCCGGGTGGCGATGCGTTCGACGTCGGCGACGCGGCCGAGGATCGCGCGCACCTCGCCGCGCAAGCGCGGCTCGGTGACGAACGCCTCGACGAGGTCGAGACGGCGCCGGATCTGCGCGACGTCCACCAGCGGCGCGAGGAGACGCCGCCGGAGGAGACGCGCCCCGAAGGCCGTGCTCGTGTGATCGAGGACCGACAGCAGGGAGCCCTGCGTCTCGCCGTCGACCGTACGCACGAGCTCGAGGTGGGCCTGCGTGGCGTCGTCGAGGAGGAGCGTCGCGGTGACGTCCAGCCGCGCGAGGCGCGAGACCGGGAGCGCGCGCATCGGCTCACACGCCCTCGCGAAGGCGAGCGCGCGGGCCGTCGCGAGGAGGCCGGCGAGCCCTACGCCGCTCTCCTTCGCCGCACCCTTTCCGACGACCTCCTCGACGAGGCGGCGCGCGGCGCGCTCCTCCATCGGGACGGCCTCGATCCGCCGGGCGATCTCGGGCCGCGCCCGCTCGAGGTCGGCTGCGACCGCGGACGTGCCGGGGCCGAGGAGGATCTCACGTGGATCCAGGCGCAGGACCTCCGACGTGGCCTGGTCCGCGTCGCCGACGTCACCTGCGGAGAGCTCGCCCGTCGAGAGATCGAGCGCCGCCAGGCCGAACACGCCACCTTCCACGTCCACGGCCACCACGAACGAGTTGCGCCGCGCGTGCAGCCCCGTGTCGTCGTACGGGAACGCGGGGGTGACGACGCGGACGACCTGACGCGGGCAGATGCCCTTGATCGTGGCGGGATCGGCCATCTGCTCGCACAGGGCGACCTTGAACCCCTGGTCGAGGAGCCGCTGCAGGTAGCTGCTCGCCGCGTGGTGCGGGACGCCCGCCATCGGGATCTCGTCACCCGAGCCCTTGTTGCGCGACGTCAGTGTGAGGTCCAGCGCGCGCGCCGCGACGACGGCGTCCTCGAAGAAGAGCTCGTAGAAATCACCGAGCCGGAAGAAGAGGAGCGCGTCCGGATGCTGCTGCTTGGCCTCGCGGTACTGCAGCATGACGGGCGTGGAGCTCGCCCGGGACAGCGGCGCGTCGGCGGTCATCGTCAGAAGAACGGGGCGCGCGCGAGCCCGACGCTGCGGAGATCGATGAGCACGAGCCCCTGCGCGGCGCCGTCCACGACGGCGAGCTGCCCGAGCGAGTCGATGAATCGCATCGACTGCGGCGCGACGGCGGGGCCGCTCGCGGCCAGGGAGATGGTCAGCGGCGTGAACTCGCCGCGCGTCGCGAAGCGCCAGACGAGATCGCGCCTCGGAGCTGCGTAGGCACCATCCGTGACGCCGCCGAAGATCAGGAACGAGAACAACGGGTTGCGAAAGGCCAGCGGGCTCTCTCGCGCGATCAGCTTCTGGACGAGCGCGCTTCGCTGCGAGCCCTTTGCATCCTTCGAGGTCGCGTCGGGCGGTGCGGCAGTGCGAGGGAGCGTGATGAAGCGCGACTCGAGGAGGTCGTCCCGCGCGTCGCACGACAGGACGCACGAGCCGTCGCTGCCGCGCTTCACGCGGCGGAGGAGGCCCGAGACCGATCCGGTGGCGAGCCACGCGCCGCCCGTCCGCACCTGGATCTTCACCTGGTCGTGGAAGCAGCAGCGTGCGAGCCGGAGGGCGGATGCATTGGTCGGCTCCACCCCGACGATCTCGCGGGTCGCGACGGACTGCGCCTCGGGCTTGCACTCGTTGCTGCAGCAGTCGCCGTGCGCGCCGCAGCTGCTGCCGCCGCCGCTGCAGGTCCCCGCGCACCGTCCCGCGACACACGATCCCTGACAGCACTCGCGGCCATCCTGACAGGCCGCGTCGCGCGCCTTGCACGACGAGGCGGGTGCCGTGCAGCGACCCGTGAAGTACCGCGTGACGCGCAGCGCATCGTCGGATGCCTCGAGGATCGGGAGATCGCGCTCGAGCTTGCCGTCGGAGGGGCCGCCGAAGGCGATCTGGCATGCCTTGTACCGCGACTCGGGGGTCGACGTGACCGCGTCCCAGCAGCTGCGATCCTCCTGCCAGTAGTCGTCGCCCGGCGGGAGGAGGTCGTCCGTGATCTGCACGTAGTCGGTGACGCGCCGGTCGATCCGCTCGAAGGCAGCCGGCACGCCGCCCGGCAGCGCCTCCGCGGACAGCGCCCCGAGGGCGGTGCGAACACCACGCGCGCGGCGCGCCCCGATCCTCGCGTCCTCTATCCCGCGCGCGCAGAACCCGGCGCGAGGTTGTCTGAGCAGGAGCGAGCCGTAGCCATCGTCCGAGTCCATGGAGACCGCGAGAGCGCCCTTTGGGATGGTCGGGAGGGCGCCCTCGAAGACGACGGACCACTCCTGGTTCGCGTGCACGTCCGGGGCCTCGACCGAGAAGCGGACCGCGGCCACCGGGCCCGCGGGGGCGTCGGCGCTGATCGTGTACGGCGCGAGCCCGTGGGGGCCGCCCGTGGGGAGGAGGAGCGGGTTGGCATCCGCCCCGTCGCCGAACGTCGAGAGGGTCGCATTGTCGAAGAGGAGCTGGGGGACCGCGTCGAGGCGGGGCACGCGGTTCGCTCCCGACGGATCGACCTTGAGGAAACCGACGGAGCGCGCCCGATGTGGGGCCGACACCGGGAAGTACACCTCGTCGGTCGCGTGGGGCGCCTCGGGATAACCGAACACCAGCTCGCGGGGACTCGCGACGTCGTTCGGGTGGTTCGGCTGGGGAGGCGTGAGCTCGCTCGCGGGCTCGACCAGCGATCGCGGCCTCCGGCACGCCGCGTCCCAGTCGTCGACGTCGATCGTCACCATCTGACCGTTGGTGAGCGTGGCGAACGCGAAGATACCGCGTAGCCGGAGCGGGGAGAGGCCCGGACCCACCGGATCGAGCGGCGCCCCGCTCGGCCCACGGGGCGCGCTTCCCGCCCGGTCGATCCCCGCATACGCGTGCCCCGGATCCTTCGTCGCCGCCGGGTCGTCACCCGGATTGCACAGCAGGCCGGTGAGGTCCGCGGACGGGCCGCCACTGCTCTCGGTGCGTGGCCAGTCGTAGCGGGTGAACGCCACGGTCGCCACGGGTGCGTTGAAGACGATGCGGTCGACGGGCTGGAACGGGTTCGCCTTGGCGCTCGGCCTCGTGAGCGGGACGCGCGGGGAGAGGTCGGGATCCGTGACGTCGAAGACGACCAGACTACCGTCCTTCTTGTCGACCGCGTAGAGGAAGCGCCTTCGATCGCTCGTGGGGGGACTCACCGCGAGGGCACGCGCCGTCACGACGCGCGAGGGATCCGCGAGGCTCGTGAGGAGCAGGGGCGGGCGCTCCCGGATCGGTGTCGTGCCGAGGTCGATGACGTGGATGATCGGCATGTCGAGGTCGGCCACGTACAGCAGGCGTCCCTCGCGCACGGCGGCTCCCGGCCTCCCCGGAGCGCCCTCCGGGATGGGGAGTGGCAGCTCGGAACCGACCCCCCCGCTCGCGCCCGGGCAGAGGCCACGATCGATCGGCGACGGCGGTTTCCACGACCCCTTGCTGTAGGGCAACCCGTCGTCCCACGGGCCGCCGGGGGCGAACGTCCGGGGCATCGCCTCGCCGCCGGCGAGCTCGATTGCGCTCGTGCTGCGGCACGGGACGAGGCTCCCCGGGGGAACCGTCGGGCCATCGGTGGGCGACGCGACGAGGCCCCCACCGCGCCTGAAAGGCGCCGCGTCCAGCGTCACGACCTTCCCCGGCCTCCCCGCCGTTCCCGCGAGCACGACCACCACGTCGTACTCGCTCCCGTCGGTGCCCGTCACGGGCCCCGGCGCCCCGGCCTCCGCCGCGCCCCCCTCCGGTGCACCACCGGCGTCCGTCGGGCGCGCGGCGGCACGAGGCACGACCGACACCGACACGGGAGCGTCGGGCAGCGCGCACGAAGGCCACCACGCGAGCGTCGGCTCCTCGCCTCCGAGTCCCTGGCCATCACCGAGGATCTTGTGGGAGAGCAGCGCGTAGATCGCCGGCTTGTTCACCTCCGCCGAGGCGACGAAGACGAGGGCGCCGTCCGGCGTCGCCGCGATGTCCGTGGGTGTCCTCCCGACGGGCAGGAAGTTGATGCCCGGAATCGCGCGGCTGGTGTCGACGACCGTGGACGCCGTGATGTCCACGACCGCGACCTCGCCGCGGAGCGTCTGCGTGACGAGCGCGTAGAGGTGGTACGGGAGGAACGTGCCGTCACGGCCGGGCGGGACGGGCGCACAGTACTCCTGCCTCACCGGCTCCGGGGGAATGCGATCGAACGCGTCGTCGCCCTCGCCACCGCGGCGGACCTTCATGCACACGACTTCCACGCGCTGCGCGCGCTCGAACGTCCTGAGCGGCACGTTGGGGGGAGCCTGCTGGCAGCTCGCGAGGCCCGCGGCCACCAAGGCACCGCCGAGCACGCTCGCGAAGGCGATGCGCCGCCCCGTCACTGCGTCCCCTTGGGCAGGGTCGGCACGCCGAGCGTGAAGACGACCTTCTCGAAGGTGTCCTTGCGCGCGCGCGAGTTGTCGAGATCGAGGACCTGTATGAACGACGTGGTGAAGCTCGCGAGGTACCCGAAGCGATAGCGCAGCAGGCCGCGGCCGGGCTCGCGCGGGTCGGGCTCCACGCGCTTGCCCGCGGCGACGTCCTCCCAGTCGAACGGGTCGAACGCCATCGAGAACGGGCCCGATCCGACGCGGACGACCGCCTCCATGCGCTCGGCGTCGGGATCGTAGACGAACAGCTGGGCGGAATCGAAGCACACGACGAAGACGCGCAGCGCGTAGCGCCCATCTGCGTCGACGATCGGCGCGAGGAAGACCCGCGACGGGCCGAACGTGAGCGGCTCGTTCCTGAACAGCGTGACCCGGTCGGGGTTGTACGTTCCCTTGTCGTCCGCCCCGATCTCGCCGATCAGGAGCGTCGACGGCGATCGGTTCGCGATGAACAGGCGTGCCGGCAGCTTGGCGCAGGCCTCCATCCTGGTTGCGAGTTCGACGGGAGAGGCGGGCGGGTTGGCGCGTAGCCGGGCCTTGCAGCGGAGGCGCGGCGTACGGTCGATCGCGATCCCGCGGGAGTCGTTGCCTCCGTTGTTGGTCGCGATCGGGATCGTGCCCTCACGGACCAGGAACGGGCGCAGGTTCGACGCGGGCACGGCCCCCTCGTCGGAGAAGAAGCGCAGGAGATCCACGCCGGGGACGGCGCGGCTCGTCTCGAGGAATGCGGGGCGAGGCGGCTCGCTGGCGCAGGACTCGCCGGGCACGCAGGCGAGGGCCCGATCGTGCGGGATGGTCGCCACGCCGTTGCCCCCGACGGAGATGCCCGTGAGGACGAACTGGAGCGACGGATCGCCCACCCTGCCGCCGAGAGCGTCGAATCCGGTCGAGAAGAGGCTCGCCTTTCCCTCGGTCTGGTGCGTCACGACGACCTGCGTGCCGTCCTGGCTGAAGGCCATGCCGAATGGCTCCCCGGGCATGGACAGGCGGCGCTTGTTCCCCGGATCCGTCACGCGTCCCGCGCGGTTTCGCTCGCCGCAACGCCCTCCGAGCGCGGTCGCCCCGCACGAGAGCTCGAACGGCTCGTACGGGGCAGCGGGATCCTCCGGGGGAGCGATCAAGGGGTCGTCGGGCTTGATGTCGATCCACGTGAGGCTCGCGTCGCCTCGAACGGGCGCGAAGAGGCGCGTGCCCGTCGCGGCGCCCTGCTGCTCCGGCGCGAAGCGCTCCAGCGAGGAGAGCGGTGTCCGCTCGGACCTCAGGAGCTGCAGATCGCTCGCGAACGCACCGATCGTGACGGCGCGACGCACGTATCGGGTCGAGTCGACCGGGGGAGAGCAGGTCTCGCCGAGCGGCTGCCGGGTTCCAGTGCCCGGCCGCGTGCCGGGAGGGTTTCCGGGACACCCGCCCCGCGCGGCCCCGGGCGCCAGCGGGAAGGCGAGCGGCAGGTTGGGATCCGCGGGGTCCTCGATGGCAAGGAGCGCGTGACGCCGGATCAGGCGGAGATCGTACGACTGGATCGTCCCGCCGGTGTATTGCAGGTCGAAGTCGGAGTTGGCGACGTAGAGGACGCTCCCGCCGCGGGAGACGGCCATCCCGACGGGGAAGTAGAGCTTGTCGGGCGGCGGCGCCGTCCCGTTGTCGGTGGCGTAGCAGGCGGGGGCTGCCACCGCCAACATCGCGGAAACGCAAGCTAATCTACGGAGCGAGCCCACCATCGGGGGGCCGAGCCTAGTGCTCCCGAGATCCGAAGTCGATGGAAATGCAGTGGCTTGCGGGTGGTGAACCAACGTGGCACGTGGAGGCGATTCCCTACAGGTCGAGGATGACGAACCCACGGTGGGGGTCGTCCTCCTGAGGGGCATCCGGGCGCGGCGCGCTCGGGCGAGGAACGGGGAGCTCGAGCGCAGGCTGCTCGTAGCGCACGCGCTCCTCCTCCTCGCGCTTTCTGATCTGCTCGATGATGAACGGTGGGAGCATGGGTCTTTCCACCTCGGCCCGAGGCCCGTTCGAGGACCCTGGAGCGTGGTACGTCCACGGATCCAGGACGTGAAGGAACGAAACTTTCCGGCTGTGCTTTTTGTCCCGTCGAAAGAGGCTGCGTGGTCTACTTCAGGCTAGCAATGGACCGAAAGGGGTCAAGGGGACCGCGACGGGGCCCCGCGGGTGGGCGCCGAACGTGGCTGTCTGCCGGTGAAAGGGTGGGGCGAATCTCCCACGGCGGGCAAGTAGCTCGCCGAATTTTCTGCGCGGCCCTCTCCGCCGCCTGCGTGCTCCTGGGCCTCGCTCTGGCCCCGGACGCCCACGCGAGGCCGTTCGATCTGGCCGGGCGGGACTGGGAGGGCTGCGCCGACCTCGTGGACCTCGCGCGCGCGGAGCTCGGGGCCAAGGTCGTCGTGACGTCGGACCTGGACTTCCGGGAGCTCCGGCCGGGCGACGGACTGCTCCTCCTCTACCCCGAGAACACCGTCGACGCCGACACGCTCTCGCGGTTCATGCGCGCGGGGGGGCGTGTGATCCTGCTGGACGACTTCGGCGCGGGCGACGGCGTCCTCGCGCACTTCGGGATGGAGCGCGTCCCCATCCCGCGCCGCCCGGCCGACACGCTCCGCCACAACCCCCAGCTGGCGATCGCGGAGCCGGCCAGTCTGCACCCCGTGGTCGCGGACGTTCAGCGCATCGTCACCAACCACCCCACCGGCCTCAAGCACCCAGACCTCTCGCCCGTGCTGCGGGTACGGGGCGTGGGCGAGCCCGACGTCATCATCGCCGTGGCGGGTGCGGTCGGCCAGGGCCGCCTGCTCGTCGTGGGCGATCCGTCGATCGTCATGAACGCGATGCTGCGCTACGGGGGAAACAAGGCGCTGGCTCGCGGGCTCGTGCGCTACGCCGTCGACGACGACACCTGGGGATCACGGGGCGGACGGCTCTTCATCGCGTCGGGCGCGTTCAGGCAGCAGGGCACCTTCGGGGACGACGACGCCCTCTCTGCCCTTCGAGACAAGCTGCGTGTCGCACGCGACACGCTCGCCGCGATGCGCCGCGAAGGGATGCCCGCCTGGCTCCTCTTCGGCGCATCGGTCGCGCTCGGCCTCGCGCTCGTCACGTGGACGGGCTCTCGCGCCGGGCGCGTGCACAAGCCCCTCGCGCCGCGGTTCTCGCGCGCGATCCCGCTCGTCGCGCAGGGAGGCCTGGCCGGGCACGCCGCGGTCGTCGCGTCGCCGACCGCCACCCGCCTCATCGCGCTCCTCGAGCTCAAGTACGCCCTCGAGGAGAAGCTCACCGCCCTCCTCGGCCTCGAAGGGACCACGTCGCACGAGGCGCTCCTCGGAAAGGTCGAGGCCGGAGGCGTGCTCGACGCGCGCACGCGGCAGCTCTTGCGGAGCCTCCTCGCGCGCTTCGCGGGCGTGGAGACCGTGCTCCTGTTCGGGAAGAAGGAGTCCGCGCCCTCGCGCGTCTCCGACGCCGAGGTGATCGCATGCGCGCGCGACGTGCGCGTGGTCCTCGAGGCGGCCGAGCGCGCCGCGGCGAAAGCGGGGAGGCGGGCCGAGACGTGAGCGCCGTGGCACACAACGAGATCGGCGCCGCGAAGGAGCGCCTCGAGGACCTGCGACGCGAGGTGAGCCGCACCTACGTGGGCTCGGGGCGCGCGCTCGATCTCATGCTCACGGCGCTCCTCGCGCGGGGCCACGTCCTCCTCGAGGGTGTCCCCGGCGTCGCCAAGACGACCCTCGTGAAGGCGTTCGCGACGGCGCTCGGGTGCAGCGCGCGGCGCATCCAGTTCACGCCCGATCTCCTCCCGGCCGACATCACCGGGACGTACGTGCTCTCTCCGCGCGACGGCACGTTCACGCTGCGCGCGGGGCCGGTCTTCGCCAACGTCGTGCT
>SXNL01000384.1 GCA_005777185.1 Myxococcales bacterium | reverse complement strand
GTCCGAACAGGGCCGCCTCTGCGAGCGTCGGCGGGATCGCCCCGCAGTCCACGACGACGAACGGCTTGTTCGCGCGGTTCGACGCCTGGTGGATGGCCTGCGCGACGAGCTCCTTGCCCGTGCCCGTCTCGCCCAGGATGAGGACCGTGAGCTCGGTGGGCGCTGCCTTGCGGAGCCGCTCGAAGACCCCGCGCATGGCGACGCCGGCGCCCACGAGCGGGCCGAACTCGGCCACGTCCGGGATGTCGACCTGCTCTGGGTTGGACGGCGAGAACTCGAGCGCCGAGTCCCCCACCGTCACGACGCACGGCTTGAGCAGATAGACCTCACCCACGCGGGTATCGCCGAGGAAGGTGCCGTTGCGCGAGCCAAGATCGCGGACGCGGACGCCCCGCTCCGTGGCCACGAGCTCGAGGTGAACGGCGCTGATCTTCTTGTCGTCGAAGACGATGTCACACGCCTCGTTTCGCCCGACCACCAGGGTCTCGGCGCCGACCTCGAGCGAGGGCTTGTTGGCCTCGCCGCGCTTCACCGTCACGGTCCCGCCGCGAACTTCGAGCCGACCCCGGGCTACGACTGTGGCATCCACGGCTACAGGTTTAGATGGTACGTGCCTTGCGGATCAAGCTTTTACGCACCAGCGAAGTGGCGACCCGCCGACGGAGCCGCTACGCTGTGAGAGGTTTTCCCGTCCCGGCGCTCGGGGTCCTCCCGCACCCGCCGGTCGGCGTCGCGCCTTTCTGCTTACCTCCACATGCGCCGTGCTCTCCCGTCCGTGTCGCTCGCCGCGGCCGCCCTCGCGGCGACGCTCGCGCACTGCTCGGAGGCGACGACCCCCACGCTCCCCGACGCCGGGCCGCCCCGCGATGCCGCCTACGGCGACGTCTCGTGGGACTCGGGCGGCCCCGCCGACGCGCCCGCCCCTCCCCCGGGCAACTGCTCGGCGTACTGCGCGCTCGTCATGAGGAACTGCAAGGAGCAGGACGCGCAGTACGCGAACGATGCCCAGTGCATGGCGGTGTGCAAGACGCTCCCGCTCGGCACGACGACCGAACTCGCGTCCAACACGGTCGGCTGCCGACAGTACCATGCGGGGGCGCCCTCGGCGACGCTGCCCGCGGTGAACTGCCGCGCCGCCGGCCCTTTCGGCGGCGAGAAGTGCGGCGCCGGCTGTTCCGCCTTCTGCACGATCGCCGTCGGCCTGTGCAGCGCATCGTACGCGTCCGAGCCCGCGTGCATCAGCGCCTGTGCTGGCTACAAGCTCGGCACGGACGCGGGCGCGTCCGACGCCGGCCCCGACGCCGGCAAGCCCACGGGAGACTCCCTCGACTGCCGCGGGCAATACCTACTCATGGCCGTCGAGAACCCCGAGGCGTGCCGCAACGTCGGGCTCGATTCGGTCAACTGTCGCTGAGCCTCACCTACGACGGAACGGCGGCGGCGCCGAGCCACGTTCGCTCAAGGTCGACGCGGTCACCTCCGTCACGTCGCGCGTCTCGTCGCCGCCGCGGGTCTGGACGTGCGAGGGTGGCCGCCGCGGCGAGTTCCCCATGACCCGGCATACCTTCCGCCAGCCCTCGAGCGCCTCCTGCGCCGTCGCGAACCTGCGATCGCGCTCGCGTGACATGATCCTGGAGAGGAAGCGCTCGATCGACTGAGGCCAGTCGTCGCCCGTGGTGTGGGCGAGCGTCGGCGGATCGCGATCGAGCTTCAGCGCGATGAGCGTGAGCGCGTTCGATCCCTCGAAGGGGAGCCGCCCCGTGAGCGCCCGGAACGCGACCGCGCCCAGCGCGTAGAGATCGGCCCGCTCGTCCACGCGCGCCGAGCCGCGGACCTGCTCGGGGGCCATGTACGCGAAGCTCCCCAGGGTGGCGTCGAACGCCGTCAGGGACGGCTCGCTCCGGGGACGGCTGCCCGACCGCACCTTCGACACGCCGAAGTCGAGGATGCGCGTGCGCTCCTCGTGCTCGCCGGACGACACCTCCTGCGCCGTGAGACGCCGCTTCTCGATGAAGAGGTTCGCGGGCTTGATGTCACGGTGGACGACGTGGGCCTCGTGCGCCGCGCGCAGTCCCTGGAGCGCGTCCTCGATGATCGGCGCGACCTCGGCGAAGGACAGGTACTGCTCCCGCCTGAGCCGCTCGTCGAGGCCCTCGCCGACGAGCCGCTCGAACGCGATCCAGAGGCGTCCGTCCGACTCCTTTCCCGACCCGAGGATCGCCGCGACGTAAGGGCTCCGGATCTGCTTGGCGATCTCGGCCTCGCGGTTGAAGCGCGCCACCAGATCGGGGTCCTGCGCGGCGCGCTCGTGGAGCACCTTGAGCGCCACCATCTCCCCTCCCCGCCCGTCCGCCGCGTACACCTCACCCATGCCCCCCTGCCCGATGAGGCGACGGATCTTGTAGACGCCGCCGATGACGGAGCCCGCGGGCAGAGCGCCTTCGCGCATCAACGCGGAGGGTACATGATTTCAGGTGACCTTGAAATCCGCGCACGGTCTCGCCACACGGTCGCCTATGTGGGCGGATGTCATGCAACCACGTACGAATCGCACGATCGGGCCCAGGTGGATGAAATTTTCCGGCTCGGGGATCGCGACGGTCGTTCGATGGCGAGGCCCCTTGAGAAGATCGCGCCTTGCCGTCTACGCTGAGGCGCCGCCCCGCACGGGAGTGCGTGGCTGCACCCTCACCCGGGAAAGGAACCCATGCGGAGCGCCAAGGACGTAGAGGCCTACCTCGGCCGGATGAATCGAAGGTTCTCGCAGCTCGAAGCCGAGCCGGGGACCTACGTGGTCGAGCCCACGGACCCGAAGCTCCCCCCCCTCGCCATGCGCGTGGATCCGCCCATCGTGGTGCTCCGCGTGCACGTGGGCGACGTGCCGAGGGACGGGCAGTTCCACGTCGAGCTGTACCGGAGGCTGCTCACGCTGAACGCAAGGGCGCTCGTGCACTCGAGCTTCGGCCTCGAGGACGACAAGATCGTGCTCGTCAGCGCCCTCGAGCTCGAGAACCTCGACTACAACGAGCTCGAGGCGACCCTGGACGAGATCGAAATGGTGCTGGTGCAGCAGGTCGAGAAGCTCGCGGACCTGTCGAGCAAGAAGGACTGACCAAGAACATGGGCATTTTCAGCCGCCTAGCCACGCTCATCAAGTCGAACCTGAACGATCTCATCTCGAAGTCGGAAGACCCCGAGAAGATGCTCCAGCAGATCGTCCTCGACATGAACAACCAGCTCGTCGAGGCGAAGAAGCAGGTCGCGTCGTCCATCGCCGACGAGAAGCGCCTCGCCAAGCAGTACGAGCAGGAGGCCGCGAACGCCGCCGAGTGGGAGCGCCGGGCGATGATGGCGCTCCGCGCCGGCAACGAGGAGCTCGCGAAGGAGGCGCTGCTCCGCAAGAAGGAGCACGACCAGCTCGCGCAGACCTTCAAGGATCAGTGGACGAAGCAGAAGCAAGCGGTCGACCAGCTCAAGAAGGCGCTCCGCATGCTCAACGACAAGATCGAGGAGGCGAAGCGCAAGAAGAACGTCCTCATCGCCCGGAAGAAGCGCGCCGAGGCGCAGAAGGCCATCCAGGAGACCATGCACGGTCTCAAGGACCAGAGCGCCTTCGAGACGTTCGAGCGCATGGCCGGCAAGATCGACCAGCTGGAGGCCGAAGCCGAGGCCACCGCCGATCTGCAGGAGGAGTACACCGGGGACGTGCTCGCGTCGAAGTTCGCGAGCCTAGAGCGCGGGGCCAGCGCCGACGACGATCTCGCCGCGCTGAAGCGCAAGATGGGCATGCTCCCTCCGGAGGAGGCGCCCCCCGCGAAGGAGGCGGTCCAGGCGCGCGTCGAGGCACCGCCGCGGGAGGCCAAGGGCTCGACGCAGAGCGAGCAGGACGAGCTCGCCGCCGCGCTCGAGGAGATGGAGAACGAGCAGCAGGCCGAGCAGAAGCGCAAGGCCGGTCGCTGATCCGCCTCACCGCCGCCGTCCTTCCGCTCACGGGCGTTTTCGGATAGACCGAGCGCCATGCTCCCCATCGACCTTCGTGGCAAGCGCGCGCTCGTGGCGGGCGTCGCGGACGACGGCGGCTTCGGGTTCGCGATCGCGAAGGCCCTCGCCCAGGCTGGCGCTTCGGTGTGCCTCGGGACGTGGCCCCCCGCGATGGGGATCTTCGAGACCTTGCTCCGCCGCGGCAAGCTCGACGCGTCGCGCGCGATGCCCGACGGGACGATGCTCGAATTCGAGCGCGTGTACCCTCTCGACTGTGCTTTCGACACGATGGAAGGCGTCCCCGACGACGTGAGGACGAACCGCCGCTACCAGGAGCGCGGCGACTTCACGATCGAGGGCCTCCGCGCGCGTTTGGTCGCCGACTTCGGCGACAAGTCGGTGGACGTCATCGTCCACTGCCTGGCCAACGGCCCCGAGGTGCAGAACGCGCTGCTCGACACGAGCCGCGCCGGATACCTCGCGGCCGTCGGTGTGAGCGCGTACTCGCTCGTGTCGATGATCCAGCGCCTCGGCCCGCACGTCCGCCCGGGCGGGAGCGCGCTCTCGCTCACGTACATGGCGAGCGAGCGCGTCATCCCGGGCTACGGCGGCGGGATGTCGAGCGCGAAGGCCGCGCTCGAGAGCGACACCCGCGTCCTTGCCTTCGAGGCGGGCCGGCGGTGGGGCCTGCGCGTGAACACCATCTCCGCGGGGCCCTACGCCTCTCGCGCGGCCTCCGCGATCGGGATCATCGACGCGATGGTCGAGTACACGAAGGGCGTATCGCCCCTCCCGGAGGCCATCTCGGCACCCGAGGTGGGGAACACCGCGGCGTTCCTCGCGAGCCCGCTCGCCTCGGGCATCACGGGCACGGTCGTGTACGTCGACAAGGGGTACCACGTGATGGGCAAGGCGCCCTGATGCAGCCCTGTTCGCCGTGCACGCCCGCCCGCACGCCGTCCCCGCACGTGTACTTCTCGATGACCAAGGGCCTCTGCGGCACGTGCAAGCGTGCGGTCGACGTGAAGATCCAGTTTCGCGCCGACCAGGTCTGGTTCGAGAAGTTCTGCCCCGCCCACGGACACCAGAGCGTCATGGTCTCCTCCAGCGTGGAGTGGTACCTCGACGCGCTCTCGTTCATCGCGCCCTCGACGCCCCCGCGGGGCGAGACCCGTCCGGTCCGCGCAGGCTGCCCCTTCGACTGCGGCCCGTGCCGCTCGCACCAGCAGAAGGTGTTCATGCCCGTGGTGCCGATCACGAGCGCGTGCAACCTCGACTGCCCCATCTGCTACACGGTCAACAAGAACGACGACGCCTACCGGATGACGAAGGACGACTTCGCGAAGATCCTCGGGCACCTGCGCGAGCAGCACGACGAGCTCGACATCATCAACTTCACCGGCGGCGAGCCCACGATGCACCCGGAGCTGCCCGATTTCCTCCGCATGTCGCGCGAGGCAGGGATCCAGCGGCTCACCGTGTCGACGAACGGCCTGAGGCTGCTGAACGAGGACTACGTGCGCGTGATGGCGGAGCACGACGCGCGGATCGTGCTCTCCCTCGACACCTTCCGCGACGAGATCGACGTGGTGATGCTCGGCGCCACGACGGTCAAGGCGAAGCTCAAGGTCCTCGACCTCCTCGAGCAGCACGACGTCACGACGACGATCCTCCCCGCGGTCGCGGCCGGCCTCAACGACGCGGACGTGGGGCCGCTCTTCGATCTCGTGCTGTCGAGGCGGAACGTCTGCTCGCTCGAACTGCACACGCTGACGTTCACCGGCCAGGGGGGGGTGGGGTTCCAGCGGTCGGCGCGCATCACGACGCCCGATCTGCACCGGATCCTCTCCTCGCACACGGGCGGCAGGATCGCCTGGACGGACTTCGTCCCGTCGCCGCTCGCCCACCCGCACTGCTACTCGATCTGCTACGTGCTCATGCTGGACGGCGGCGGCTACGTGCCCTTCACCCGCTTCATGCCGCGCGCCACGCTGTTCGACCTCCTCGGCGAGTCGATCTACATCCAGCCACGCGCGAAGATCCAGGAGGTCCTCCGCCGAGCGATCGACGACCTCTGGGCCGACCCCGGCGCGCTGCCCGAGTCAGAGGCCGTGCTGGCCACGCTCAAGCGCCTCATCCGCGACATGTTCCCCGAGGACCGCACGCTATCCCTCTCCGAGCGCCAGCGGATCGCCGAGCGCGCATCGAAGGCGATCTACATCCACTCCCACATGGACGAGGAGACGTTCGACGTGTCGCGCATCATGAAGTGCTCCATCGGCGTGCCCGACGTGGACGGCTCCAACATCCCGACGTGCTCGTACAACATCCTCTACCGCGAGAAGGACAGCCGGTTCGCGGACGCGGGGATGCTCGCGCGGATGCACGAGACTCGCCCGGATCAGGCCCCGGACGCGAGGGTCCGCCGGCTCCCCGTCCTGGGCGAGGGCCCGAGCGCGCGGCGGGACCCCCGATGACGCGCCTCCCGATCCTCGAGCCGAAGCACACCTTCACGCGGGACGCGGCGTCGCGGGAGGTGTTCCACTCGTTCTCGCGAGGGCTCTGTCCGCAGTGCAAACGCCCCGTGGACGGCGTGCGGGTGATCCGCGGGGGCAAGGTGTACCTCCGCAAGCAGTGCCCCGATCACGGCGAGAGCGAGGGGCTCATCAGCGGCGACGCGGAGTGGTTCCTGCGGTCCCTCACGTACATCAAGGAGGGGTCGGTCCCCCTCCGGCACTCGACCGCGGTCGAGAAGGGCTGCCCCGACGACTGCGGGCTGTGCCCGGATCACGCGCAGCACTCGTGTCACCCCATCATCGAGATCACGAACCACTGCAACCTCGAGTGCCCCATCTGCATCGTGCAGAACCGGCACAACTACAACATGACGCGCGAGGAGTTCGGCAAGATCCTCGAGGGCCTCGTCGAGAAGGAGGGCTCGATCGAGACCATCAACCTCTCGGGTGGCGAGCCCACGCTGCACCCGGACTTCTTCGAGTTCCTCGACATGGCGCGCGCCCGCAGCGAGATCTCGCGCGTCTCCATCTCGACCAACGGCCTCCGCTGCGCGACCGACCCCGCGTTCTGCGACGAGCTCGCGCGGCGGAAGGTGTACGTGAGCCTCCAGCTCGACGCGCTCTCGAACCCCGCGCTCCGCGTGCTCCGGGGCCCGGGCGACCAGCAGGGCGCCAAGGAGAAGGCCCTCGCGAACCTCGAGCGTGCCGGCGTCCGCACGACCATCGTGTCCACCGTGGCCAAGGGGGTCAACGACGACCAGATCGGCGCGTGCATCAAGCTCCTGTTCGAGCGGAAGTTCATCCTCTCGCTCACGTTCCAGCCGGCCGCGTTCACCGGTTACGGTGGCGAGCACTTCGCGCCGCACGATCCCCTCGACGTGATCACCATCCCCGACATCGTGCGCGCCGCCGAGGCGCAGACGGGAGGCCTCCTCACGAGCCGCGACTTCCTCCCCCTCCCCTGCTCGCACCCGAGCTGCTTCGGCCTCACGTACCTGCTCGAGACGGAGGGCGGCTTCACGCCGTTCCCGAGGTTTCTCGAGCTCGAACGGTACCTCGAGATCATCTCCAACCGCGGCACGATCCGGCCCGACGAGCAGCTCGAGGACGCGATCAAGGGGGCGATCGACGAGATGTGGACGAGCGCGGGGCAGGTGCCCGATCAGGATCGGATCATGCGCGCCCTCCGGCGGGCGATCTTCCTCATGTACCCCGAGGAGCGCGCCCTCGCGCTCGAGGAGCGGCTCCACATCGGCGAGAGCCTGGTGAAGACCATCTTCATCCACGCGTTCATGGACGTGCACACCTTCGAGGTGGACCGCATCAAGAAGTGCTGCACGCACTACGCGCTCCCGGACGGGCGCCTCATGCCCGGCTGCGCGTACAACAACCTCTACCGCGATCGCGACGCGCGCTACACCGGCGCGGTCGGCTTGCCCCGCATCTGGGGCAAGGCCAAGGCGTGACCCCGCTCCTCACGGGCAAGGTCGCCCTCGTCACGGGCGGCGCGCGTGGCCTCGGGCGCGCGATCTGTCGCACGTTCCGCGCGGAGGGGGCGAGGGTCGCGTTCACCTACGCGCGCAACGAGGACGCCAAGAACGAGCTCCTTCGCGACCTCGGCGCCGACGGTCTCGCCGCGCGGGTCGGGGTGTGCGACGTGCCCGGCACCGAGGCGTTCCTGCGCTCGATCGAGGACGCGTTCGGCCCGCTCGACATCCTCGTCAACAACGCGGCCATCACGCAGAACCTCCCGCTGGCGCTGCTCGAGGAGGACGACTGGGACCGCGTCATGGACACGAACGTCAAGGGCACGTTCCTCACGTCGCGCGTGGTGCTGCGCGGGATGATGCGCCGAAGGAAGGGCGTGATCCTGAACGTCGGGTCGCTCGCGGGCGAGCGCGCGATCGAGGCGCCGATCCACTACTGCACCAGCAAGGCCGCCATCCGCGGTTTCACCGAGGCGCTGGCCAAGGAGGTGGCGCGGCACGGTATCCGCGTGCTCGACCTCGCGCCCGGCCTCCTGGAGGATGGGCTCGGCAGGAACCTGCCGGAGCACCGCCTCGCCGAGTACCTCAAGCACTGCGCGCTCGGCCGCGTCGGCACGTTCGAGGAGATCGCGAGGCTCGCGGCGTTCCTGGTCTCCGAGCGGAACGCGTACATGTCCGGTGCGACGATCGTCGCGGATGGGGGCGTGTAGCCACACGCGGACCGGCGCCAGTGTTCCGCTGACACTGTAACGCCATCGCCCCTTTTCGTGATTCCTCGAAGGTTCTACGCTCCCCATCCGGTAGCTCTTCATCGGGGCGGAGCTTCACGAACGCCGTATTGTGACGACGGAGAGTCCTCCAGGGGTGATGTCGACCGACAAGAACGCCAGCCATGCCGTCCAGGACGCCCCCTACAGGCCGGAGGAGGCCCGGGTCGGGACGGCGCTGAACTCGAAGTGGCGGATCGATGGCCTCCTCGGGGTCGGAGGCATGGCGGCCGTCTACGCGGCGACGCACCGGAATGGCGCACGCGCGGCCCTCAAGGTCCTCCACGCCGAGCTCTCGACCGACAAGAACGTCCGCGAGCGGTTCCTCCGCGAGGGGCGCATCGCGAACAAGGTCGACCACCCGGCCCGGGTGCCCGTGATCGACGACGACGTGAGCGACCTGGGCGAGCCCTTCATCGTCATGGATCTCCTCGAAGGCGAGACGCTGAACCAGATGCGGCTCGCCGCCGGCGGTCGCCTCGGGCTCGAGTTCACGCTCAAGGTGTTCGACACGGTGCTCGACCTGCTGGCGAAGTGCCACGAGGTCGGGGTCGTCCACCGCGACATCAAGCCAGCGAACATCTTCGTCACCAAGGAAGGCGCGGTGAAGGTGCTCGACTTCGGCGTGGCCCGTATGCGCGAGCCCGATTCCGGCGTGGAGGCGACCCGCGCCGGGACGGCCATCGGCACCCCGTCGTACATGGCGCCGGAGCAGGCGCTCGGGCTCGGGGCCCAGGTCGACGGGCGGTCGGACATCTGGTCGGTGGGCGCATGCATCCATGTCGCGCTCACCGGGATGCGCCTCAACAGCGCCCGGACGGAGGCGGAGTCCTTCGTCATGGCCGCCACGCAGGCGGCTCCCTCCATCGCCAACGCGGGCCCGGATCTCCCGCCCGCCATCGTCGCGTTCGTCGACAAGTCGCTCATGTTCGAGCGCGACAAGCGGTACCAGGACGCGTCGGCGATGCGCGCCGAGCTCGTGGGCCTCCTCGCCGCGATGCGCGCGGGACAGCTCGTCGTCGCTCCGAAGAAGAAGGGCGGCGTACGCCTCCGCCAGAACGACCAGATCGACATCGACGAAGATCTGCCGACGGAGGAGAGGCGCACCGTCCACGCCCGCATCGCCTCCGTGTGGGCGCAGATCAACATCTGTCTCACGGACGTGCGTCAGTACGGGTGGACCCACCCGACCAGCGTCCGCGGGTTCCAGGCGAGCTTCCAGCTCCTCGTCGAGGCGCTCGCCGCCGCGCCGCTCAGCACGTGGTGGGAAGTGACCGCGGGCGCGTTCACGTTCAGCGATGAACCCGTGTGGAGCCCGGAACGGCCCCCGTTCGACCGTGTTCCGTTCCAGCTCTTCGCCGACGGCGTGCGGCGTATCCAGATCAAGGAGGGCATCCTGGAGGAGGAGTTCCGCGATCTCATCGCGATCCTCATGCGCGACGCGGGCAACCTCGACGCGGAGGACGACTCGGTCACGGCGCTGTGGGACCGCCGGTTCGAGCACGTCGCGTACCTCGCGATCGATTCGTTTGCCGAGAGCGATGGCGACGACGCCGCAACCTTCGCGCAGCGCACGGCGGACCTCGCGACGCAGTTCTCGGCCCTGGCCAAGCTCGATCGCGACTTCGATGACGCCGGGCTCGAGGGCCAGGCGATGCAGCTCAACCTCCTGGCCCAGCTCAAGGAGAGCGGCGAGTCCGCGGCCGCGCTCGCGGTCGATCCGCTCACGAAGGCCACGCTCGGCGCCCAGCTCGCCCTCCCGGAAGAGAACTGGCGTGGTCGCTTCGTGGACGTCTTCGCCGACGCGTGGGTGGAGGCGCGACGCCATGGGGATCTCTCGCACCTCGAGGCAGCTCTCCGCTCGTGGACGAAGGATCAGCTCGAGCTCCACAGCCTCGCGGCCATCTTCGAGCTCTTCGAGTCCATCGTGGCGGCCCTTCGCGAGCGCCTCCCGGCGGAGGCCGCCGACGCCGAGCGCGCCGTCGCGGCCGTGATGCTCCCCCAGAACACGATCGCGACGATCCTCCAGGAGCTCGCGAAGGAGGGGCGCGGGCAAGCGACGGCATCGAAGGAGGTCGAGCCCACGGTCTTGACGGGCATCTCGCGCGCCCTGGATCTCCTCGGCGATCGCAGCATGCTGGAGCTCGCCTGCGGCTGCTACGACGCCTTCCGATCCGAGGCGCTCCGCGCGGTCCTCCTCGCGTACGTGAAGCGCTGGGCCGTCGGGAACGAGTCCGCCCTCGGCGCCGTCCTCGAGACGACCGGCCCCGAGTTCGGCGTGACGCTCGTGCGCCTGCTCGTCGAGCTCGGGTCGCAGGCGGCCCAGGCCGCCCTCGACCTCGCGCCGCGCAGCCCGCATCTCGAGGTGCGCATCGAAGCGCTCTGGGCGATGCCGCCGGAGCGCAAGGAGCACGTCCGCGCCGAGGTGCGAAAGATGCTCGACGACGCGAGCCCTTCCGTGCGGCAGGAGGCGCTCCGCCTCGTCGCGGCGCGCAAGCTCCTCGCGGCCGGGGCGGCGCTCGTCCTCCAGATCCAGCTCCCGAAGTTCCACGAGCTGGCGATCGAGGAGCGCCGGACGTGGCTTCAGTGCCTGGCCCAACTCAACCTCAGGCGCGCGGAGGCCGTGAGCATCGAGCTACTCGGCAACCGCCCGCTGATCCCGTCCGCGGCCATCGAGGGCACCCGGACGCTCGCCGCGGATCTCCTCGCGCAGACGTCGTCGGAGGAGGCCCTCGCCGCCGCGGTGGAGGCTGCCAAGAAGCGGTGGTGGAACACCACGCCGGTCCGTGAGGCGGCCGAGCGCGCCGCCGCGGCCATCCGCGAGCGGAGAGCCGCGGGCCTCGTGGAGACACCGAGGAGCGTCGAGGTCGACGGTGACTGAGTCGACCGTCGCCGACGTCGCGCAGATGCGCGAGGCGCGGACGTCGGTCGTCCACGGCCTGTACCGCCTCCTCAAGGTCTGCTTCCTGCACCAGGGCGCGACCAACGACGCCGTGGTCTTGGCCGCCAGCACCCTCGCGAGCGCGGTGGAGAACCTCTGCCAGCGCACGGCGTCGACGACGGCGAGCCTCGTGTTCATCGGCGACGCGGTCTTCGTGAACGGCGTGATCCTGAAGGCGTCCCGGGAGACCCTCGCCCTCGCGCTCGAGCTCGGGGAGCTCCTCGCCGCCTGCGACGTGAGCGAGGTGACCTTCGTCCACAACGTCGAACGACGCGAGATGACGATGTTCGCGCGGCTCCTCGCAGACGTGTTCCGCGATCGATCGACCATGGGCCGCCTCCTGACGGAAGCGCTTCCCGGCATCACCACGGGCAGGGCGAAGCCCTTCGCCTCGGCCGACGCCGACGACTCCCAGACCTCGCGCGCCGCAAAGACGTACGCGCTCGCCATCATGAGCGTGCAGCGCATGACGGCCGATCTCAGGCGGGGCAAGCTCGCCCTCCCGCGCAAGATCAAGCGCATCGCGCAGCGTATCGTTGCCGACGCCGACGCGGACGCGCGCGCGCTCGTCGCCCTCGCGGCCGTCGGCGGTTCGGTCGGCGACAGCGCGGGGATCGCGGTCGCGAGCGCCGTGCTGGCCGTCGCGATGGCGAGGCAGCTCACGAGCGAGCGACACCTCCTGCTCAACGCGGCGATGACCGCCCTCCTCCACGACGCCGGGCAACCGCGGCTCGCGGCCTCCGTGGACTCGGGCGTGACCCGCACCCTCAACGAAGACGAGCTCGATCGCGTCCCCGCGAGCTCCGCGGTCATCCTGACCGCGATGGGCAAGATCCACCCGTCCGCGAGGGAGCGCACGGTCCTCGTGTACGAGACCTGGTGGCGACGGCGGGCGCACAGGGTCGGGCCGGTCTACAACGGCCGCCGCACGCCGACCGTGCTCAGCCGCGTGACCGCCGTCGCACGCGCGTTCGCGGAGCTCCGCGCGACGCAGGAGACCGGGGGCACCCTGTCGATCGACGACGCGCTCCAGGTCCTGATGAACCGCGCCGAGGACGCGACCGAGCGAACGTTCGTCAAGCTCCTCCAGGGCGGCCTCGGGATCTTCCCGGCCGGGACGATGGTCGAGCTCAACACCGGTGAGCTGGCGGTCGTCATGTCGACGCCGGCCGCGCCGGTGGACTTCGTCCGGCCGCCGGTGAAGATCATGTACGACGCGCACGCGAACCTCCTCGACGAGCCGTTCGACGTCGATCTCGCCGCTCCGCGACCGGACGGTACGCCGCTCCGGTTCATCCGGCGCACCATCCACGCGGACGACGCCCAGCTCAAGGCGATGCGCTCGTTCGTCGTGGCCGCGACCGCGTCGACCCGGCGCGCCGCGCTCGAGCCCGCGGGCCCGACCGCCCCCCCCCCACGCGTACAGCGCGCCCCGCCC
>SXNL01000383.1 GCA_005777185.1 Myxococcales bacterium | reverse complement strand
GCCACCCGCGGCCGCGGCCAGCGCCGCGGCGGGCGGCGCGGGCAACATGTGGGGCGACAAGGTCGGGGACACGTTTGGCGCGGGAGGCCTCGGGCTCTCCGGCGTGGGAGAGGGAGGCGGGGGGCGTGGCGAGGGCATCGGGCTGGGCAACGTGGGCGCGATCGGGCACGGCCCGGCGACGGGCGCCGGCCAGGGCTTCGGCAGCGGGCACGGCAGGCTGGGCGGCGCGCAGCAGACGCGCGTGCCGACGATCCGCAGGGCGCAACGCAGGTGAACGGGCGGCTCCCGCCGGAGGTCATCCAGCGGATCGTACGGCAGAACTTCGGGCGCTTCCGGCTCTGCTACGAGAACGGGCTCAGGGCCAACCCGGGCCTGCAGGGGCGCGTGGCGGTGAGGTTCGTGATCGCCCGCGACGGATCGGTCAGCACTGCGGCGGACGGCGGCTCGGACGTGCCCGATGCCACCGTCGTGTCGTGCGTCGTGCGCAGCTTCTCCGCGCTCACCTTCCCGCAACCCGAGGGCGGCCTCGTCACGGTCGTCTTCCCCATCGTGTTCAACCCGGGTGAGGGGCCGCAGGTTCCGACACCGGCCGAGCCCGCCGGCACGAAGCCCGCGGTGCAGGTGACGAACGGGCCCATCGCGATCCTCGGTCACGTCGCCCGTCCGTGCGGCGCCGCGGCGGAGCTCCCGCTCGGCGAGCGGCGCACGCTGTGGAGCGAGCGGCTCGCGGGGCCAGGCGCCCAGGGCTCCGCGGATGGCGTGCTCGTGGTGTACCGCCGCGCGCTGGAGGACTGCGAGGCGCCGACGTGGACCGAGCGGATGTCGCTCCTGCTCTCCATGGTGGATCACCTGCGGACGGTCACCGCGCGCGTCGCGCTCTGGAAGGCGCTCATCCTGACGCCAGCGGCCGACGTCGTGTACCGCGCCATCGTCGTGCGCGTGCACACCGTGGCCGAGCTGAAGGAGCTCCACCAGGCCCTCGGACTCGCGTCCGTGGATCCCGACCTCCTCGCGGGCCTGATCGCGAAGGCGAAGACGCCGGCCGAGCGGCTCGGCGTCCTGCGCGCGGCGGCGACGAAGTGGCCGGACGATCTCGAGCTGGGGCTACGCGTGCTGGACGCGTTCGAGGACGCGGGAGACGACGGCGGCGGGCGCGCCTGGGCGCGACGCATGCGCCGCCGGGCGGACGCGACGGCGCACGTCTGGACGACCGTCGGCGAGTACCACCTGCGGCTCGCGGCGCGGGCGAGCGGCGCGGACGCCGACCGCGATCGCGTCGAGGCCAAGCGCACGTTCGGCGAGCTCGTGGAGTTCGCGCCGGACGATCCCGCCGCGAGGAGGCGGCTCGGCGATCTCCTCCGGGCGCACGGCTGGTACGACGAGGCGCTGCGACAGTACCTCACGTTGCAGGCGCTCACGCCGGACGATCCGGCGGTACCCCTGCTGCTCGCGGCGGCCTCGCAGGGGCTCGGACGCGTGGAGGAGGCCGTGGGGTGGGCGGAGAAGGCCGCTCAGGCCGGATCGCCCGACGGGGGGAGCCCGCTCTCGCGGGCCTCGCGCGCGACCGCGGTCGCGTTCCTCGCGTGGGCGCGCGAGGAAGCGCTCCGGACCGGCAACAAGGAGGACGCGGAGAAGCTCCTGGCGCGCACGCGAAGGCTCTCGGCCGCCGGGGGAAAGCCCAACGCGAAGGTGGACGATCCGGCGGTCCGCGTCCTCGTGACGTGGTCGCACCCGGAGCTGCACCCGTCCCTCTGGACGACGGCCCTCGGCGCGCCCATGCCCTCGCCCGACAACTTCCCGATGTTCGGCGTCGCGGAGGCGCGGATCGCGGCGACGCCCGCGGTGTGCGAGATCCGGCTCGAGCCCGACGACGCCGCCCGCGCGGCGCGGCTGGGCCTGAAGGCGGTGGTGACCGTGATCCGGAGCGCCGGCACGCCGGGAGAGAAGATCGTGCGGCAGGAGATCGGCTTCGGGACGCTCGCCACGCCCGCGACACGGCTCGTCCTCACCTTCGACGGCGCAGCGCTGCGCGTGGGGGCGCCATGAGCGTGTTCCGACGCGTCCTGGTCGCGTTCATGCGCGTGGAGGTCAGCCTCGGTGTCCTGTCTCTGGGCGCCGCCGCCGGGGCGTACCTCGGCGTGCGCGCGAGCCTGCCCCGCACGGTCGACATCGGCGTCATGAAGTCGACGGTGGCCGATCTTCGCTCGCTCCACGCGGAGGTCCTCGTGCGCGGCCGGGAGGTGCGGGGCTCGGCGCGCCTCGTCGACGGCGACGACGTGAAGACGACGCCCTCGGGCCGCGCGCGCGTCCGCCTCGACGACGGCACGCTGGTCATCGTGGACGGCGACGCCGAGCTCACCATCAAGGGGCACCGCCTCGCGCTCGCACGCGGCCGCGTGTTCGTCCAGGCGGGCGCCGCGTCGCGGACGGAGGTCGCCTTCGGTGACGCGACCGCGACCGTCGTCTCGAGCGCGGCGGCCTTCGCACGACGGTCGTGAGCACCGGCATGAGCGCGCTCGTCGGCGCGAGCTCCGTGGCGGCACCCCACCAGGCGTCGCGCCGTCTCGGGTTCTCCGCCATGGTTCCAGACTATCAGCGAAGGGGTCCGACGCTACACGCGATTGCGAGGCGGAAACGTGCTCCCGGGTGCGCGATGCGACCACACCCGGTGGCGCGCGAGGAGAGGACGTGGTGCTCCTCTACTTGGCGGTGATCCTGTACCGGATGGTGACCGCGACCTCGGTGTCCGCGGGGCACTTCACGTCCTTGAGCGTGCCCGCGAAGTCCGCGGCGGTGAGCGTCTGGACGCAGCCGCCCACATAATCGTCGCTGGCGACGTCGTCGTCGAGCACGTCCAGGCGGAGCTTGCCGCCGAGGAGCTCGGCCGCGGTGACGCCGCCGGCCGTGTTGAAGAGGACGTTGGTGTCCGTCCACGCGGGCGTCAGGGTGTCGGCGATGGACTTGGTGGTGTCCGTGTGGAGGGCCTTCGACTTGTCGGTGCCCGTGAGCCCGGAGTAGCCGCGCACCTTGCCGTCGGGGAGACCCCCGAGGATGTCCCAGGCATAGCCAGCCTTGGTCTGCGACGGGATGACCGCGCTCAGCACCGTGAGGGTCCACTTCTTCGTGGGATCGACGTTGCACGTGCCGCCCACGCACGCGAGCGTGCCGCACGACGTGCACGCGTTGCCTCCCGTGCCGCACGCGTCCGCCTTGTTCCCGGGCTGGCAGCCCGCGGCCGTGCAGCAGCCCGTCCCGCACGACGCCTTGCACGAGCTGTCGATGCACTGGTTGCCGACGCACTGCTGGGTGCCGCCACACGTGGCGCACGCCACGCCGCCGGAGCCGCACGCGGCCACCGCGGTCCCGGTCTGGCACTCGCCCTTCGCGTCGCAGCACCCGGCGCACGTGCTCGGGTCGCAGGCGAGCACGCACTGCCCCGCGGAGCACTTCGCCGCGCCGCCACACACGTCGCAGAAGCCGCCCCCCGCGCCGCAGGCCGCGTTGTCGGTCCCGGGCTCGCACTTCCCCTTGTTGCAGCAGCCCGTGCAGCCGGGGCAAGTGAGCTGCTCGCCGGCGTCCTTGGTCTTGGTCGCCGTGCCGGCGTCGTCGTCGAAGAAGACCGGCGCGGCCGGCTCTACCGAGGAGCACGCGAGGACCGTGAGCGCCGTCGCGCTCGCGGCGAAGAGAAGTTTCTTCATGGGAGCCTCCGCGATCCAGGCTAGGCGGTCGCGCCGGGAGGCACAAGCGGGCAGCCGGCGGCGACCCGCCGACGCGGCCGGACGATGGTGTATCCTCGGGCGATGCGCATGCTCCACACGATGCTCCGCGTCGCCGATCTCGAGGCCTCGAGACGCTTCTATTGCGAGGCGCTCGGCATGAAGGTCCTCCGCCAGAACGACTACCCGGACGGGAAGTTCACGCTCTGCTTCGTCGGCTACGGCGACGAGGCGACGAACACCGTGATCGAGCTGACCCACAACTGGGGAAGAAGCGACTACGTGATCGGCGACGGCTTCGGTCATCTGGCGATCGGCACCGAGGACATCGCGGGGGCGTGCGAGCGGGTTCGCGCGCTCGGCTACAAGGTCACGCGCGAGCCAGGCCCGATGAAGCACGGCACGACGGTGATCGCGTTCGTGGAGGACCCGACGGGCTACAAGGTCGAGCTCATCGAGAAGCGCTGACGCGCCCCGCTCCTCGTCACGCGGCACGCGACGAGGGGGCAGGCTCGAGCTCGATGGCCCCGAGCCCCGGCTCCCGGACCGTCGCGGGCAGCGACCCGGCGGGCTGCGGCGCGCTGCCCCCCCGCCGAGGCGCGCGGCGGTTCGCGAGGGGCGCGAGGAGCTCCTCGTGCTGCGCCGTATCCTCGGCCACGTCGATCGCCTGCACCGCGAGCGCGTAGTCCCGGAGCGCGTCGAGCGCGGACATGAACACCGCGTGGCGGTCGGCCGTGGCCTCGGCGACGGCGGTCGCGCTCGCCTGCCTCGCGCGGCGGAGATCCGCCAGGGCGGCGATGGCCAACGGAAGGAGGGCGCCGCAGCCGAGCCGCTCGATGGAGGTCGCGTTCTCCTCGTCCTGCGCCCGGTCGAGCACGCGACCGCACTGCACGTCGAGGTCCGCCATCGTGCCCCTCAGGAACGCCGTGCCCTGGGGGAAGACCGCCGCGTACGTCTGCTTCGCCTCGGCGACGATCTCGGCGTCGACCGCGACCTCGGCGTGCGCCCGTAACACCTCGCCCATGGACGCGAAGACGGAGCGGACGGCGACCTGGGGTTGCCGCGGCGGCGCGCTCGGGGGGCCGTCGCCGTCGCGCGCGCGGCTGGCCTCCTCGAGCGCGTCGCGCGTCGCCCGCATGTTGCGGAGGGCCCGCACGATGCGGGGGTGGAGCTTCCGGCCCTTCGCGAGGCGGAGGAGATCCTCCGCCAGGGTGAGGGCCTCGTTGATGTTGCAGCCGGTCAGGTTGTACGTCTTCATGAGCGTTCTCCTCGGGTCGTGGTGTCGCGGGAGGCGGACGGCTGGGATGGCCGCCGTCCTCCACCATGAGCGTGGGGACAGGCGGCGCCCGTGTCATGTCGCCCATCGGGGTGACAACGCGCGGTCACAGGTCGCGGGACCCACCCCATGGCGACCCGACCCTGCCCGACGACCCCTGCCCGATCCCCCGGGGGCCGACATCGTCATGTTCCCCGCCGGCCGCTCGATCGCCCCCCTCGGGACAGGATCCTGTCTCGCGAACGGCCACCGAGCAGCCCCGAGGCGACAGGATCATGTCGCGCCGGGCGAGGAGGTTCGGTCCCCCTCGCCGGCTCGGTTGCGCTACAGGTCCTACACCATGCGACGAAGCCCCCTCCTCTTCCTGCTCGCCATCCCCCTCTGCCTCGCCTGCGGCCGCACCGACGCGCCCCCGGCATCCCCGGACGCCGCCAGGTCGGGCGCCCTGCCCGCGTCCGGCGCGACCTCCGCGTCGGTGACCTCCGCGGTCGCGGGGCCGGCGCCCGTCGAGCCGGGGGCTCGCGCGGAGATCGGCAAGCCCGCGCCCGAGTTCACGCTCGCGGATCTCGACGGCGCCCCGGTGAAGCTCTCCACGTTCAAGGGCAAGACCGTGGTCCTCGAGTGGTTCAACCCGGGGTGCCCCTTCGTCCGCAGCTCGCACACGAAGGGGTCGTTGAAGGACGCCGCGAAGCGGCACGTCAAGGCGGGCGTCGTGTGGCTCGCGATCAACTCCGGCGCGCCCGGCAAGCAAGGGCACGGCGCCGCCGCGAGCCGGGAGGGCGCGAAGACCTTCTCGATGGAGCACCCGGTGCTCCTCGACGAGACCGGCGCGGTCGGCAAGGCGTACGGCGCGACGAACACGCCACACGTGTTCGTGATCGACCCGAAGGGCGTGCTCGCGTACCGCGGCGCGGCGGACAACTCGCCCGACGGGGAGGGCGAGAGCCCGACGGATGGCAAGCTGGTGAGCTACGTGGACACGACGCTCGAGGCCTTGGCCGCGGGGAAGACGCCGTCGCCCGCGGAGACCAGGGCGTACGGGTGCGGGGTGAAGTACGCGAAGTGAGCGCGCGCTCCGCCGCCCCGTGGGCGTTGGCGGCCCGGGTCGGCTGGAGCCGACCGACGCGCCACGTCGACGTTCAGGCCGGGATCGGCGCCCTTTCGGCCTCCTGACGGCCTCGTCCGGAGGCGAGGGCTTCGGCCCTGCCACGGGGCGGCCGTGAGGGTGGCGTCCGTTTACACCGCCTCGCATCCCGACTAGATCGTTCACCCAGATGAGCGATCCGCCCGCCCCGCCGCCGCCGCCG
>SXNL01000382.1 GCA_005777185.1 Myxococcales bacterium | reverse complement strand
GGGGGCGGCCGAGGCCACCGTCGGCGGCCCCTCGCTCGCGGACGGCGAGGGCGCGGTCGTGGACGAGGCGCTGGCCGACGCGGTGGCGGAGGCACCGGGCGCGGCGGTCGTCGCGGTCGACGGCTCCGGCGCGGAGGCGGTCACGGTCGGCGCTGGCTTCACCTCGACCCGGGGCGTGACGGCCTCCACGGAGGGATCGTGGCCGGGCGGCTCCACCTCGCTCAGCGCCTGGGGCGTCGCGGCGGCGCGCACCTCCACGCTCTTCTGCACGAGCCCGCGCCCGAACGCGATCGCGCTGACGACGGCGGCGACGATCACCAGCTTGCCCACCGTCTTCCGGAAGCGCTCGCGCCGGGCGAGGACCTCGGGATCGAAGCGGCGGTCGGGCGCATCCTCGAACTCATCGGCCAGAGCGGCGTGGTGATGGTCGAGGTTCAGGCGAGACGCGCGGTCGCCCTCGGCGAAGAAGCCGTGGGTGTCGTCGACGACCGGCGGGATGCTGCGGTGGTCTTCGGCGCGGGGCGCGTCCTCCGCGATCCTGACGACCCGGGGCTCCTCCGCGCGGATCCCGGGCGCCGGTTCGGTGGGCTGGGTGTCGGCCGCGCCGATCGACTGGATCGGCGCCGGCCTGACCTCCGCCGTGGGCGGTCTCGAAACGGGAGGGGGGGGAGTCGAGCCGACGACGACGAGAGGGGGCCGCTCGCTGATCTCGGACTCGTCGTGGACGAGCGCGAGCACGCTGTTCATCTGCGAGGATGGGGGCGCCATCGACGGCGCGCGCTTCGCGCCCATGACGTCGCTCGCCGGAGCGGGAGCCTCGTTGGCGGCGGTCGCCGACGTCGCGCCTGGGGATCGCCGGGGAAGCCGCGAGGCCGGCCCGTTCTTCTTTCCTCGCTTCTTGCTCATCGACTGCGTCTTCTTGCCTTGGCGAAGCTCGACGTGGGTTATCACCGACGGCGAAGGGGGCTGGGTGGCGTCGAGGGTCACGCTCCACGCGGAAGCAAGGCTCGTGCACGGAAGGCGAGCCCGTGATTTTGTCGGCCGACGCTCTTCCCGTCAATGTTTGCACGACTTCGAGATCCGGGCGGCGACCGACCCCGCGCAACCTGGCACATGTAGGTAACTGTACGCCCATGGCCACGGCCGGTGCTTCGGGATAAGTATCCGGACCATGTCATCCATCCCCGTCGCACGGATCCGGCCGGGGGCGCTCGAGAAGGTGCGGCGCGGCCACCCGTGGATCTTCGGCGACGCGATCGTGAGCGCTCCGCGTGGGGCCGGTGACGGGGATGTCGTCGCCATCGAGGGTGGCGGGATCGGCGTGCTCGATCCGACCTCGCCGATCCGGATCCGCGTGTGGAGCCACGAGATCCCCAACTCCTTCGACGCGCTCTTCGGCGAGCGACTCGCGCGGGCGTTCGCTCGCCGGGCACACCTCCCCGCGAGCGGCACGACGGCGTACCGGCTCCTGCACGGCGAGGGCGACCGCATGCCCGGGATCGTGCTCGACCGCTACGACGCGGTCGCGATCGCGAGACCCGACGGCGCCGCCGCGGAGGCGGTGCTCGTGCGCAACCAGGCCACGATCGTGCGGGCGCTCGACGGCATCGGCGTCGCGTCGCTGGCCTTGCGCCGGCGCGATCGCAAGGAGCTCGAGGCCATCTCGGGCCCGCCGCCGCCCGCGAGCGTCGAGGTGCGCGAACACGGCGTGCCGTTCTTCGTCGACCTCGCGGCGGGCCAGAAGACGGGCGCGTTCCTCGACCAGCGCGAGAACCGCAGGCGCGTGGGGGAGATCGTCTCGCGGCGTGGGGCGGGTACGGTGCTGAACCTGTTCTCGTACGCGGGAGGGTTCTCGCAGCGCGCCGCGCTCGCCGGTGCGCGCGTCACGAGCGTGGACATCGCGGCGGGCGCCCACGCCACGGCGCAGGAGAGCTTCAAGCGCGCCAAGCTCGCGCCCGGTGACCACGAGTTCGTTACGGCCGACTGCTTCGCGTTCCTGGAGGAGGCGCGGAAGCGACGGCGCACCTGGGACGTCGTCATCTCCGACCCGCCGAGCTTCGCGCCGAACGCGCGCTCCGTGCCGCGGGCGCTCTCGGCCTATCGCGCGCTCCACGGCCTCGCGGCGCGCGTCCTCGCGGACGGAGGCACGCTCTGCGCGGCGTCGTGCTCCAGCCACGTGAGCCTCGAGGACTTCCTCGGGACGCTCGACGACAAGGCGCTCGGGCGCGAGCTGTCCCTCGTGGCGGCGTATGGCCTCCCCGAGGACCACCCCACCCTCCCCTCCTTCCCGGAGGGGCGGTACCTCGAGCTGTGCGAGCTTCGATGAGCGCGGGCCCGTCGGGACCGGGGATCGAGTACGCGACGATCGACAACGGGGCCGGACACGCCCTGTCCGTGAAACGCACGGCCCAGGGGCCATGGGCCGGCGCGCGACCGGTCGTGCTGGTACCGGGCTACGGGATGAACTCGTTCATCTTCGGCTTCCACCCGCGCGGGGCGTCGATCGAGGCGCACCTCGCGGCGCGCGGGCTCGTCGTCTACTCGTGCGATCTCCGCGGCCAGGGGCGGAGCAAGCGGCCGGGTACGCCCGTGGACCCGGGGCTCGGCGATCTCGCCGTCGAGGACCTCGGCGCGGTCGTCCGTTACGTCGCGGATCGCGAGGCGGCCGCGTTCGGGGGGGCGCCGCCGGACGTCAACCTCGTGGGGTGCAGCATGGGCGCCGCGCTCGCGTTCGCGCACGTCGCCGTGCACCCCGGCGCGAAGGTTCACGCGCTCGTGTCGCTGGCCGGGGCCGTCACGTGGCGGAAGGCCCACCCCATCGTGAAGCTCGCCTTCGTGTCCCCCGCGCTCGCCGGCCTCGTTCGCGTGCAGAACACCCGGGCCATCGCGCGCCGCGTCTTCCCGGCGATCGCCAGGGTGGCCCCCGGGCTCCTCGCGCCGTACCTGCGCGTCGGGACGACGGACATCTCGCGCGCGCACGAGATGGTCGAGACCGTCGAGGATCCGAGCCCGCGCCTGAACCGGGAGATCGCGGAGTGGGTGCGGCGCGGCGCGCTCGTCGTGCGCGGCGTGGACGTGTCGCACGCGATCCGCTCGATGCGACACCCCTTCCTGTGCGTGGTGGCGGCGCAGGACGGTATCGTCCCGCCCGAGACCGCGCGCTCGCCGCACGACGACATCGCGTCCGACGACAAGGAGCTCGTCTTCGTCGGGGACGCGCACACGCCTTTCGCGCACGGCGATCTCTTCGTCGGGGACGGTGCGCAGGAGAAGGTGTTCGAGCCGGTCGCGCGCTTCCTGCTCCGACACTGAAGAGCTGTCCAAAATTGCGCGCGCCCTCTCGCGTTGACGTTGACGTCAACGTCAACGCTCACGTCAACGTCAACGTCAACGTCAACGTCAACGAAGGGCAGCCCCGGGCAATTGTTGGACAGCTCTTGACCGCGCGGCCGGGGCCCAGCTAGGCAGAGCCGCGCTCGAGCTCGAAGAAGCCGAGGCCGCCGGAACGCGCGTACCAGAGGCCGGCGCCGACCTTGACGAAGTGTGGCGCGAGGACGCGCGCGTACCAGCGGCCGCTCCGGGCGTGGACGGCGACGTCGGTGAGGGACGTGTCGCAGACGTCGCGGAGGTCGGCGCGCGTGATGGCCTCGAGGTAGAGGAACCCGCGGCTCATCGCCGCGAGGTTCTCGATCGCACGCGCGCACGCGTCGTCGTCGAGGTAGGGGAGGACGCCCTGGCACACGACGAGGTCGTGGCGCTCCCGCCCGCGCCAGCGCGCGATGTCGCGGAGCTCGTGGCCGTAGCGCTCGCACGCGTGGCGGCTGATCTCGGTCGACCGGTAACGCACATCGGGGCGGTGGCGCCGGAACCAGCGGCCCCAGTGTCCGACCCCCGCGCCCACGTCGAGGACGTTGCGGAGCGGAGCCCCCCACCAGGCGATGAGGGACGTGACCCCCCGGGCCAGGTGACCGACGGTGGCCGCGTCCACGACGCGGGTCCGAGGCGAGCCGTAGTACCGCGCGTAGTAGTCGGGGCCGAACCGGGGCTTCATCCGCGGGAAACTACAGAAATCGAGCCCTTGCGCGACGCGAAAAAGTGCGCAGTGGCGAAGATCCTTCGCGCACCGGCCGC
Source organism: Myxococcales bacterium (assembly GCA_005777185.1). GTDB lineage: Bacteria > Myxococcota_A > Polyangia > Polyangiales > Polyangiaceae > SXNL01. The sequence continues at coordinate 42,883 of SXNL01000382.1, read as the reverse complement.
GTACAGGGTCGCCACGTTCGTGGAGCCGGAGCGCCATTGCCCGGCCGCGATCAGGAAAGGCGGGTTCTCCCATGCGTTTGGTCGGTCGGCTCGGTCTCGGTCTCTCGGCGCTCCTGCTCACCGGCACGGCCGCGTGCGCGAAGGGGCCCACGGTTCAGGCGACGGCCACGGCCGCCTCGGTCGAGAAGCCCGTCGCCAGCGAGCCGCAACCGGTCGCCACGGACGACGGTGCCCCGAAGCGCGATACGCGCCCCGTCGTGAGCACGCAGGGCGTCGCGGGCTGGATCGGGACCGCGGCGGAGTCCGAGGCGATGCTGCGCTCGACCCGCGAGACCGTCCTCGGGGTGTGGGTCGACGTGCCGGAGGGTCGACCGCGCGTCCGCCCGCCGCTCGACCTCGCGCTCGTGGTGGACACGTCCGGCTCGATGGCCGGGGGCAAGATCGAGAGCGCGCGCACCGCCGCGCGGCAGCTCGTGCAGAACATGGAGGACGGCGACATCGTGGCGCTGGACACGTTCTCGGATCAGGCGCGCGTGGTCATCCCCCCCACGAAGCTCGACGTCGAGACGCGCCCCGAGATCCTGCGCGCGATCGCGGCGCTGGGCAGCGGCGGCTCGACGAACATGTTCGCGGGCCTGACGCTCGGGGAGTCGCACATGGCGAGCGCGCCCGCGACGCACACGGTGCGGCGCGTGGTCGTGATCTCGGACGGGATCGCGAACGTCGGCCCGTCGACGCCCGAGGCCCTCGGCGCGCTGGCCGAGCGCGGCCTCCGCTTCCGCTCGCAGGTCACGTCCCTCGGCGTGGGAGGCGACTACGACGAGCACACGCTGAACGCGCTCGCCATCCGCTCGGCGGGCCGCCTGTACCACATCTCGGATCCGCGAGAGATGGTCGGCACCTTGAAGCACGAGCTCGAGCTCATGACCGGAACGCTCGCCTCCGACGCGTTCGTCGAGGTGATGCCCGCCCCGGGCGTTCAGCTCCTCGGCGCCGACACGATGCGCACCGAGATGGGTGAGAACGGATCGCTCCGGATCCCGCTCGGTCCGCTCCACGGCGGGCAACACAAGGAGGCGCTGGTGCGTGTGCGTATCCACGACATGCGCTCCCTCGAGGGCAAGGACTCGCGGCCGCTCGCGAGCGTCCGCCTCCGGTTCCGCGATCCCTCGGACGGCGACCTCGAGCGCATCCAGGAGACCGTCGCGCGCGCGCGGCTCACCGACGACCCCGCGGTCGTGCGGGCCTCCGAGAACGCGCGCACCAAGGCCATCGCGGCGATCTTCGACATCGCCAAGACGCAGATCCAGGTCGCGCAGTCCATCAACCAGGGGCAGTTCGTCGACGCGGATCGCGAGCTGGCCGCCGCCCAGAGGAAGCTCGAGCAGCAGGCGAGCGTGACGAAGGACGAGAAGGAGAAGTCCCGGCTCTCGCAGGCGGCGTCGAGCGTGGCCACGCAGCGGAGCACGGCGGCGCGGGCCGCGGCGGCGCCCAAGTCGGTGCAGCGCGACGAAGCGCTGAAGATGAACCGCGCGGCGATGGACGCGATGGGGTTCTGATCAGGGGAACAGGTACCCCCGCTCCCCAGGCCCCCGCTCCCAGTGGGGGCTCTGCTGGAGGAGCTTCGCGATGAGCGCGGTCCACCCCGTCTGGTGGCTCGCGCCGAGGCCACACCCGCTGTCGCCGTGGAAGTACTCCCAGAAGAGGATCTCCTCGGTGAAGCGCGGATCCGTCGCGCCGTCGGCGGGGCGGCGACCGTCCGGGCCGCGCCTGTAGAGGGCGACCATGCGGCGCGAGAGCTCGCAGGCGATCTGCCACAGGTTCATGTACTGGCCCGAGCCGGTGGGGCACTCGATGCGGAAGTCGTCGCCGTAGAACTGGTGGTACTTCTGGAGCGACTCCACGATGAGGTAGTTGACCGGGAACCACACGGGCCCCCGCCAGTTGGAGTTGCCACCGAAGAGGCCGCTCGAGGACTCGCCCGGCTCGTAGCCCACGCGGTGGCGAGCGCCGCCGAGGTCGAGCTCGTAGGGCTGTTCCGCGTGCACGCGCGACAGCGCGCGAACGCCGTAGGGAGAGAGGAACTCGGTCTCGTCGAGCATGCGGGCGAGGACGCGCGCGAGGCGATCGCGGTCGAGGATCGACATGAGCCGCCGCTGCCCCTTGCCGCGTAGATCGAGCGACGCGGCGACGGCAAGCTCGGGGCGGTTCGCGATGAACCACTCGGCCCGCTTGAGGAACGCGGGGAACCGCTGCATGTGATCGTCCTCGACCACCTCGACCGCGAACAGCGGGATGAGCCCCACCATCGAGCGGACCTTCATGGGGACGGAGGGCTGCCCGGCGACGTGGAGCGTGTCGTAAAAGAACCCGTCGGCCTCGTCCCAGAGGGGGACCGCTTCTTCCGTACCCTCGGTCATCGCGTGCGCGATGAGCAAGAAGTGCTCGAAGAACTTGTTGGCCACGTCCTGGTAGCTCGGGTTGTCGACGGCGAGGACGAGCGCGATCGACAGCAGGTTCAGGCAGTACATCCCCATCCAGCTGGTCGCGTCGGCCTGCTCGAGCTCGCCGCCCGCCGGGAGCGCGTTGGAGCGGTCGAACACGCCGATGTTGTCGAGGCCGAGGAAGCCACCCTGGAAGACGTTGTTCCCCTGGGCGTCCTTGCGGTTTACCCACCACGTGAAGTTGAGCATCAGCTTGTGGAAGACGCTCTCGAGGAACGGACGGTCGGCCTTGCCGCGAAGGCGGCGATCGATCTGGTACACGCGCAGCGCGGCCCACGCGTGGACGGGCGGGTTCACGTCGCCGAAGGCCCACTCGTACGCGGGGAGCTGTCCGTTCGGGTGCGTGTACCACTCGCGCAGCAACAGGGAGAGCTGCTGCTTCGCGAAGTCGGGGTCGATGAGCGCGATGGGGATGCAGTGGAACGCGAGATCCCACGCGGCGTACCACGGGTACTCCCACTTGTCGGGCATCGAGAGCACCTCGCTGTTGAAGAGGTGCCGCCACTCGCGGTTGCGACCGCGCTTGCGGCTCTCGGGGGGCCTCGGCATGGCCTCGTCGCCCCGGAGCCATCGATCCACGTGGAAGTGGTAGAACTGCTTCGACCAGAGGAGACCGGCCATCGCGGTGCGGAAGACGCCCCGCGCCTCGGCGTCGAGCTCGGGCGGCATCACGGCCTCGTAGAAGGCGTCGGCCTCCGCGCGGCGCGCCTGGAACACCTCGTCGAAGTCCCCGAAGAGCGACGTGGTCACGACCCCGTGCTTGAAGCGGACGCGGATCGTGCGTGACTCGCCGGGGGCCAGCGTGAGGCGGTGTACACCGGCGGCCTTCGTGCCCGCACGGGCCGGGTTCACGGCCCCCCGCTTGCTCTCGACGAGCCAGTTGTGGAACGCGTCCTTCACGAACGGCGTCCGGTTGGCGGCGCCGTAGAGGAGGTGCACGTTGGTCTCGTTCTCGGTGAAGAGGAGGTCGTGGGCGCCCTCCATCTGGATCGTCATCTGGCCGTGGTGGGAGTCCTTCGCGAGGATGGTGGGAACGCCCTCCGACGGCCCCACCGCGCGGAGCTCGGGGCGCGCGGCGAGGGCCTGCGCCGTCCGCGCGGTCCCCTCCTTCGTCCAGGACCAGGTGTTGCGGAACCAGAAGGTGGGGAGGACGGCGATGTCGTGCGGCTCGGCGCCGCGGTTGGTGACGGTGATGCGCGCGAGGACGTCGTCGGGATCGGCCTTCGCGTACTCGATCAGGACGTCGAAGTAGCGGTCCTCGTCGAAGATGCCGGTGTCGATCAACGTCGGCGTCGTGCCGTTGCGGCCGCGGGCGCTCGCCATCGTGCGGAGCTCCTCGTAGGGGAACGGGCCGTGGGGATACTTGTAGAGCGCACGTGCGTACGCGTGCGTCGGCGTGGCGTCCAGGTAGTGGAAGAGCTCCTTCACGTCCTCGCCGTGGTTGCCCTCGGGCCCGGAGAGGCCGAACAGACGCTCCTTGATGTGGCTGTCCTTGCCGTTCCAGAGCGTGAACGAGAAGGCGAGGATCCCGCGGTTGTCGGTGAGCCCGAGGAGTCCGTCCTCGCCCCATCGGTACGCACGGGAGCGCGCCTGGTCATAGGGGAACGCGTTCCACGCGTCGCCGCTCGCGGAGTAGTCCTCGCGCACGGTGCCCCACTGGCGCTCGGAGAGGTACGTGCCCCACCTCCGCCACTTCACCCCGTGCTCCTGCGCCTCGTCGAGGCGCGCGTGCTCGCGTGTGTTCCTGGGGGGGGCGTCGGTCGACATGGGGGCCGAGGATAGCAGGCAACGTGTTACATTGGGGCGGGTGAGCGACAACCGACGCCCCGTGACCGCGCTGCCGAGCGGTACCTCGCTCCCGCCGATGGCGTCGTTCCCGGCGGCGCCGCACCCGGTCGCCGCCCAGGCGGCGCCGCTCGGGACGGCGCAGACGCGCATCACCGTGCAGTACCCGCAGGCGGGGACCGTGCTCGCGTCACCCCGTGGGCAATACGTCGTCACGGAGGTGATCGGCTCGGGGGAATTCGGCGCGGTGTACGAGAGCGTCGGACCGTTCGATCAGGTCTACGCGCTCAAGATGGTGCGGCCCGCCAACCGGCCGTACGCCGAGGTGCAGACGGAGTGGGCGCGCGAGGTGCAGCGACTCGTGTCGCTCCGGCACCCGAACATCGTGTACATCCACGACGCCTTCGAGGAGAACCACCTCTTCTACCTGGCGCTCGAGCGCTGCGACCACGCGCTCTCGGACATGGTGGGCGAGCCGATGCTCGAGGGGCTCGTCATCGAGCTCGCGAGGCAGATCCTGGCCGCCGTGCAGTTCCTCCACGACAACGACGTCGTGCACGACGACCTCCACGCGGGCAACGTGCTCATCACGCACACGGACCGGCCGGTCGTGAAGATCTCGGACTTCGGCATCAGCCACGAGCTCCGCGGCATGACCGCGGTGAAGCCGAACGTGGTGCACCACGCGATCATGGCGCCGGAGATCCTCGCGTCCGGGTACACCAGCAAGCAGAGCGACCTCTACCAGGTGGGGCTCCTCCTCTACTGGATGCTCGTCGGCGAGCCGGCCATCCCCGTGGGGCTCCCGTACGCGGACCTCGTGCGCTACGTCGCGGACGGGGCGCCACGCCGTCGGGCCGAAGCGACGGGGACCCCCCTCGGCCTGCTCATCGCGAAGATGCTGCGCCGGAGGGAGGCGTTCCGGTACACGAGCGCGCGCGAGGTGTGGGCGGATCTCCGCGAGCTGCCGTCGTGGAAGAACAGGAATCTGTTCCCGATCAAGTAGCGAGGGGGCTGAGAGGCCCCCCCGCGCTCCCCGGTCAGGTAGCGACGCGCTGCGAGACCCCCTCGTGCTCCCCGGATTCACCCGCCGGGAATCGGCGCGGGAGCGGCGACGTCGAGGGCCACCTCGGCGTCGAAGACGCGCGCGAGCTCGCGCACGGCGATCTTCGCCGCGTCGAGCACGGTCGCCCGCTCGGGCAGGGCGCCGAGCGCGGCGAGCGACGTGACGCCGAGCGTCGAGATCCCGCACGGGACGATCGCTCGAAACCCGGCGAGGTCGGTCGACACGTTGAACGCGAAGCCGTGCATCGTGACCCAGCGCGAGATGCGCACGCCGATGGCGCCGATCTTCTGATAGCGGGCCTCGACGATCTCGCCGCGCCCCGCGCGCGCGGCCACGTCCTCGTCCCACGGTCCCGCGGGCGCGTCGCCGTCGACCCACACCCCGACGTACTTCGCGTCCCCGGGGAGCACGCCCGCCGAGACGCCGTGCGCGGCCGCGATCCCGATCATCACGCGCGCGAGGTCGCGCACGTAGCGGCGGACGTCGCACCGGTCCGGCGCGAGGTCGAGGATCGGGTAGCCGACCAGCTGACCGGGCCCGTGGTACGTCACGTCGCCACCGCGGCCCGTCTCGTGGAGGTCCACGCCGAGGCGCGCGCGCTCCTCCTCGCCCAGCAGCACGTGCGCGCCGTCCGCGCCGCGCCCGAGCGTGATCACCGGATCGTGCTCGAGCAGGAGGACCGTGTCGCCGATCTCGCCCGCGAGGCGCCGCGCGAGGAGATCCTTCTGCAGCTCGTGCGCCTCCGCGTACGGCACGCGGCCGAGCCAGCGGGCTTCGAAGCGCCTCAAGAGTGGCGGCGGTAGTTGGGGGCCTCCTCGGTCACGATCACGTCGTGGACATGACCTTCCTGGAGACCCTGCGACGTGACGCGGATGAAGCGTGCGTTCCTGCGGAGCTCGGCGAGCGAGGCGCTGCCCGTGTACCCCATCCCGGCGCGGAGCCCGCCCACGAGCTGGTGAAGGATGTGCGCGAGCGGGCCGCGGTGCGGGACGCGCCCCTCGATGCCTTCGGGCACGAGCTTCTCGTCCGCCGTGCCGCCCTGCGCGTAGCGGTCCTTCGAGCCCTTGCGCATGGCCCCCAGAGACCCCATGCCGCGGTAAACCTTGTAGCTCCGACCCTGGTACAGGACGAGATCGCCCGGCGCCTCGTCGGTGCCGGCGAACAGAGATCCGATCATGACCGCGCTCGCGCCGGCGGCGAACGCCTTGGTGAGATCGCCCGAGAACTTCACGCCCCCGTCGGCCACGATGGGCACGCCGTGGCGATCGCCGACCGCGGCGCAGTCCGCGACCGCGCTGATCTGCGGGACGCCGATTCCCGCCACGACGCGCGTCGTGCAGATGCTGCCCGGGCCGATGCCCACCTTCACGCCGTCGGCGCCCGCGTCGACGAGGGCCTGCGTGGCCTCGCCCGTCGCGACGTTGCCGGCGAGGACGTCGATGTCCGGGAACATGCGCTTCGTGTCGCGCACGGCGTCGATCACGCCCCTGGAGTGGCCGTGCGCGGTGTCCACCACGAGGAGGTCCACCCCCGCGCCGACGAGCGCGCGCGTCCGCTCCTCGCGGTCCGGCCCCGGGCCGATGGCGGCGGCGACGCGGAGGCGACGGCGATCGTCCTTGGAGGCGAGCGGGTTGCGGTCCGCCTGGAGGATGTCCTTGATCGTGACGAGGCCCACCAGCTTGCCGTCCTCGGCCACGACGAGGAGCTTCTCGATGCGGTGCTTGTGGAGGAGCTCCTTCGCGCGGTCGACGGTGACCCCGGGGGGCACGGTCACGAGCTTCTCGGTCATGAGCACGCTGACGGGCTGGTCGAGGTTGCGCTCGAAGCGGACGTCGCGCGCCGTCAGGATCCCGACCGCCCGATCGCCGCGGACGACGGGGAGCCCGGAGACGTCGTTCTCGCGCATGAGGCCGAGCGCCTCGCGGAGGCTCTGGTCGGGGCGCACCGTGACGGGATCGGCGACCATCCCGCTCTCGGCGCGCTTGACCTTCTCGACCTCACGCGCCTGATCCTCGACGTGGAGGTTCTTGTGGATGACGCCGATCCCCCCCTCGCGCGCCATGCAGATCGCCGTGCGGCTCTCCGTGACGGAGTCCATCGCCGCGGAGAGGAGCGGGAGGTTGATCTCGATGTGCCGCGTGAGGCGCGAGCGGACGTCGACGTCGCGCGGGAGGACCTCGCTGTAGCGCGGGACGAGGAGGACGTCGTCGAACGTGAGGCACTCGCGGAGATCGGGGCCTGATTCCATGGCGAGGTGGTAGCCCAGGGTGGGAGGGGCGACAAGGGGCGGGGCCGGGGCTGCCGGCGCGTCCTCGGCCGTCGACCCCGCGAGCGGTTCGCCAGCTCCGCGCGGAGGCGGGCCACCTCCGCGAGCGCGGCCTCCTTCTCGCCGCGCTGGCGCGCTTCCCGCGTGAGCGCAGCCTCCTTCTCCGCGCGCTCACGTTCCGTGTTCGTGGGAATGATGTCCTGTCCCCTCGGATCCCTTGCGAGCCGCAGCGTGGGCTCCGTGACGCCGTCGATCTCCGTCGGGACGTCGACGAACCACAGCCGGAGGGTCACGCACGGGGTCGCGTCACCCTCCACGACACGCTCGACGAGGTCGCCCGACACCAGGTCCCACGCCCGGAGACGCCGTCCGGCCTTCGCCTCGGGATCGAAGGCGATCACCTCGGCGACACCCATCGCATGGAAGCGATCGAGCTTCTCCTCGAGCGTCTGCTTCTCCTTGTCGCTCGGGCTCACGATCTCGACGCACAGGTCCGGCGTCCCGTCGCCCCACGTCTTCCATACGGGGATGGGGCGCTGGGGGACGCCGAGCTTCAGGAACGCGTCGGGCGCGCACCTGCGGCTCGCGTCGCGTGGATCGAGGTACACGAAGTGGTCGGATCCGACGGCGCCCGGCTCGTCCTCGGTCGCGACCTTGAGCGAGTCCCGCACGATCTCGCGGTGCCTCTGGTGCCGGCTCGTCTCGCCCATCTCCCACTCCGGATCGGTCGCGGGGAAGTCGACCGGTCGCACCGGGCGGACGTGGCGGATCTGGGGGAGCACCATGCTCCCCAGTGTACCGTCGCGCGCTCGGGCATGCATGGTCGACGGCACCACACGCGGCGTGCCGGGACGTGGCGCGTGTGATCTCACGCGGTTGCACGGCGCGGAAGTGGCCGTGGCGAGTTCTCGGTTCTCGGTGGCCAGCGGACAGCGTCGCGCGGATCTCGAGCGCCGGAAACAGCGAGGCCCCCGCGATCACTCGCGGGGGCCTCGCGTCCGTCACCTCGTGTCGCCCGTCACGCGGCGCGCGACGGCGGCGCCTCGTCCCTCTCCACATCGCCGCGAGCGATCGCGTATCGCGCCCGCGCGCCCTCTGCGAGCTGTCCAACGCCCATCTCAAGTCCATCACGGCACCGCCACCTTGCTCGTTCGAGGTCTCGAAAAGGTCACCTGCGTCGCGCTTCTCGGCGTCCTCGTCGCGAACGTCCTCGCCCACGCGGCCGCGTGGCTCGCCTGACATCGACCCGCCCCGCGAACGACGCGTAGGCCACCCACGCTCATCTCGATGAACCCCGGCGCGTTCGCTCGCGTTCGGGCAGGAGGCACACGTACCACCGCCGAACGCGGAACCCCGTCCGCTGTCCGCCGTCCCCGTCCGCCGTCCCCCGTCCGCTTTCCACCGTCCGCTGTCCGCCGTCCGCCGTCCGCCGTCCGCCGGCTCCCCTACTCCGGCACCCTCTTGCCCCTCGCCATCTCCTCCTCGCGGAACATGTCCAGCCCCTCCGTGAAGCTCCCCGCGACGTCCGGATCGAACTGGCTCGCGGAGCACCGCTCGATCTCCGACACGGCGACCTCGTGGGGCAGCGCGCGGCGGTACGCCCGGTCGCTCGTCATGGCGTCGTACGTGTCGGCCACCGAGATGATCCGCGCGATGATTGGGATGTCCGCGCCCTTCAGCCCGAGGGGGTAGCCGCGGCCGTCCCACCGCTCGTGGTGGAGGTGCACGCCCGGGATCAGGGGGTGCAGGAACTTGATCGGGTCCAGGATGTCCCGACCGAAGCCCGGGTGCTTCTTGAACACGTCGTACTCGTCGTGCGTGAGCTTGCCGGGCTTGTTCAGGTTCATCACGCAGCCGATCTTGCCGATGTCGTGCATCAGCGCGCTCTGACGGACCACCTCGACCATGTCGGGGGGCAGGCCGAGTCGCACGGCGAGGTAGGTCGCGTAGTGCGCGACGCGATCCGAGTGGCCGGCCGTGTAGCGGTCCATCTTGTCGATCGCCTTGGCGAGCCCCTCGATCGTCTGCCGGAAGGTCGCGCGGAGGTCCTCGTACAGGCGCGCGTTCTCGATCGCGGCCGTCGCGCGCGAGACGACGATCGACAGCATCTTGCGCTGTCCCTCGTCGAAGCGCTTGGTCTTCGTGAAGCTCGCGATCGTGATCCACCCGATGAGCTTGCCCTTGATGCGCATCGGCACGGCGAGCAACGACTGGGGCGGCATGTCGGGCTGATGCGAGAAGACGCGCTCGAGGCGCCCCGCGTGCTCGAGCATGAGCTGCTCGGAGGAGAAGTGGGCGATGAACGACGCGGCGTCGAACTGGCCGTAGTCGACCACGCTCTCGGGCCCGCGGAACTTGAGACCTCGCTTCGGGACGAGGCGCTGGCGCTCGAAGTAGCCGCCCTCGCCGTCGTCGAGCCACGTGGAGACGAGGTCGCCGTGGATCTCGTCGAGCGCGGTGTCGCCGAGGGTGGTGAGCACCTCGTCGAGGGAGAGGCTCGCGGCGATGGCCTCGGAGACCTTGTAGAGCGACAGCGCCTCGCGCAGGCGCAGGTTCTCGGCGGCGAGGCGCTGCTTCTCGAGGCCGCGCTGCACGACGTGCATCACCTCCTCGACCTTGAACGGCTTCAGGATGTAGTCGTACGCGCCGCGCTTCATCGCGTCGATCGCCGTCTCGACGGTGCCGAAGCCGGTCATGATCACGGTGAGCGCGTTGGGCGCGGCGTGGCCGATCGCCTCGAGGAGCTCGATGCCGCCCATGCGGGGCATCTTGAGGTCGCTGATGATGAGATCGTAGTGCGAGCCGGTCAGCTCGGCGAGGGCGGCGGTCCCGTCCTCGGCGGTGCGCACGGCGTAGCCCTCCATCCCGAGGAAGTCCGCGAGGACGTCACGGATGAACTTCTCGTCATCGACGACGAGGATGCGGGGACGCTCCTGGGGAATCTGGGTCAACGCTCCGATCCATACCATCGGGCCACCTGCGCGTGCTCACCCTTTCGCCCCTTGCCCCCCTCCAAAAAAGGTGGAAGCTTCCGGTCGTGCGGGTCGAGGCGCTGCAGGAAGTCGGCTCGGCCGAACGGCCGGGCCCCCCCACGTGGCGGCTCCAGCTGGGGTTGCGCCTGGCGATCTGCGCGGCCGTCATCCTCGCGGCGGCCGCGCTCGCGTGGGGCGGGCGGGATCCCTTCGTGACGGAGCCCTGGCTCGCGCTGGAGCCCCCGCTGCTCGTCGCGGCGAGCGTGGCCGGAGGCCTGTCGATCGCGGGGATGGTCGTGCTGCTCACGCGGCGGGCCGTCGTGACGTTCAGCTGGGGTGCCGAGTGGGCGAGGGATCTGCGCGCCGACCTCGGCGGCGCGTCGGACGGGCGCCTGTTCCTCGCGGCGCTCACGGCCGGGCTCGCAGAGGAGCTGTTCTTCCGAGGCCTCCTCTCCGCGACGATCGGGATATGGGCCAGCGCGATCGCGTTCGGCGCGGTGCACCAGCTGCGGCTCCGGCGTGGCTCCGCACGGTGGGCCTGGATGGCGTCGGCCACCTTGATGGGCCTCGCGCTCGGCACCCTGTTTCACCTCACGGGGAGCCTTCTCGGGCCGATCGCGGCGCACGTCGTGGTGAACTACGCGAACACGCGGTACTTGCGCGATACGCCCGCGGGGAAGAAGAGAAAGCTGGGTGGATTGCTCGGCGGACAGCAGACGGCAGACCGCGGGCCGCCGCGTTCAGTCCATCCGCCGGCGTCGTAGGACCACGAGGCCCGCGAGGCCCGCCAGGCCCACGATCGACAGCAGGCTCGCGTACGGCGCACGCGTGGTCGTGGCGCACGCGAACGACGACTTCCCTCCACCCGGGCCCGCCCCGGTCACCTGATCGCGGGGCGCCTGGCCGGTGACGTTGCAGCCGTCGAACACCGGGCAGAGCGGCTGGCCCTGCTCCCGGGTCACGCTGCGGAGGTTGGGCGCGAGGTTCTGGTTCTGCGAGGCGGTGAGGACGAGGTCCTTGTCGAGCGCGGCGTGAGCGAGATCGGCGCGGATTCGCGTCACCCGGAGGGAGCTGCCCTTCATGCCTGCGAAGAGCGTGGCCAGGTCCTCGTCGCGCACCTGCTCGGCGGTCTTCGTGATCTTGCCGTCCTCCACGACCGGCACGTAGCCGCCGTCGGTCTTCCGCTCCCCGGTCACGGGATCGTAGATCGGGTTCGAGACGCCGCTCCGGATCTGCGCCTGGCTCGTCGTCACGCTGGACTCCAGCTCCCAGATCTTCCCGCCGCCCGCGTCCGTCTTGGCCTTCCGGAGATCTTTGTAATTGCTCTGGTTCTTGGCCCAGTCCCAGACCAGCTCCGCGTCCTCGACGCGGAACATCGGGAAGTTCTGGGGCTCGTAACGCCCCTCGCCCACGACGTAGAGCGTGATGCCCACGACCGCGCCCGTGCCGGCGGCCACCATCCGGAGCGGGAGCGTCGGCGAGGCGCCGTCGATCGCCACCGAGACGGGCCGCATCGCATCGACGCCGGCGCCAGGCACGAGCTTCATGGCGATGAAGTTGAACTTCTCGGTCACGTACTTCTCGATGACCGGGGCGACGTCCGCGGGGATGACGAACCCGTTCGCCGCGAGCCAGTCGGTGAGGGCCTTCGGATCGGTGGCCGCGAGCGTGACCGTCGCGAACGGGCCGACGACCTTGCTCTCGAGCACCTTCACGCCGCCGCTCGCGCCGTCCTCGGCCGCGCTCGGCGCGGCGAAGCGGCAGTTGGGGGGCGGCCCCGGGCAACGGAGCGGCGGCGCCTGGATCGCCGTCTGGGTGCTCTGGTCGAGGATCTGGAAGAGGGCGTCGGAGGAGAGGCCGATCCTGGCGGTGCCCGAGATGGGGAGCACCCAGGCGAAGGACTTCGGGTTGCCGGTGTACCGGATCTGATCGTACAGGGTGGTCTGCGTCTGCGACACGCTGAGGATCATCTTGTGATCGGTGACCACCGACGGGTTCTCCGGCGGCGTGAAGCATCCGCCGCACGCGGAGGCGTCGCGCTCGGTCAGCAGCGTGACGGAGGCGAGGGACGTGGCCAGGAGGAGCGCGAGGGGGGCGAAGGAGCGCATGACGCGATCGTGCCACAACGTGGCCCGGCGCGCCCGTCCGTTTCCCCTCACGGCCTTCCGCTGGCGGCCGTCCACCGTCCCGCCTCAGGCGAGCGCGAGCCGGAGCTCACATCAGCCCGAGGTACCTGAACAGGATGAGCGCCCCCGCGGTCAATGCGGTGAACAGGAAGAGCATCGTCACGGCCGCGATCCTGCCGCTGAAGAACTGCGGTTTGGCCGGCGGCGCGTGGATGTGACCCGTGTAGAGTGGCTCCGCCTGCGGCAGGCTCGGGACCGACATCCGGATGGCGGGGAGCGGCATGTTGAGCGCCTCCGGTACCGACGAGCCGAGGCGCGACAGGCTCGTCGCGACGTCGGTCGGGGCGAGCGCCTTCTCCTCCTTCGCGACCGAGCCCTTGTCTCCGCGCGTGCTGTCGCTCGGATCTTCGACCGACACGAGGGACTCGGAGCTGGGACGATCGTCGGGCATCACCAGCGCCAGGGCCCCGGCCATCACCCCGGCCATGACGGCCGGCACGTCGTCGGGCATCGAGAGATCCATGCGGAGGCCCGTCGAGGTCCCGCGCTCCCACGGCGTGACGGCCTTCTCGATCGGGTCGCGCCAGCGGAGGAGCAGCTTGCGAAGGCCCGCCTTGCCTCCCTCGATGTCGAAGCTCTCGCGCACGGCGGCGAGGAGATCGGCCGCGGTGACGGTGCGCTTCTCGGGGTCGGCCTCGAGCGCGCGATCGAAGGCGACGCGCGCCGCCTCGGGGAGATCCGGGCGGGTCTTGCTGAGCCTGGCGACCTTGCCATCGGACATGGCGAGCATGCGCTCTGCGGCCTTGCGGTACTTCGCGTAGGGGGTCCGGCCCGTGCCGAGGCGCACGGCCAGCATGGCGAGGTTGTAGACGTCCGTGCGTTCGGTCGTGGCCTCGCCGCGCGCCTGCTCGGGTGACATCAGGCGCGGGAGCTCGTCGCTCTCCGGGCGGAGGGACTCCACGAGCTCGCGCATGCGCGCGAGACCGAAATCTCGGACCCTCGTGGTCCCGTCCCATCCGACGACGACGCTCGCGGCGACCAGGCCGCCGTGGACGATCGGGGACGGAGCGTCCTCCTCCTCGAACGCGTGCGCGCTGGCGACCGCGTGCAGGATGCGCTCTATCAGGTACCAGTTCGTGATGTCCGGGAGGCGGACGCCGCGGCTCGCGGCGAAGCGGAGGAGACGCTGGAGCGAGACCCCCTCCATGTATTCCGTCACGATGGCCGCGAGGTCGTCGGCGAGGACCGGCGGGCGCATGCGGAGGATGGTCTCGTCCGACAGCCTCGACACGCGCGCGGCCTCCGCGGCGAGCGCGGCGCGGATCTCCTCGGGGACGGCCTTCTCGGCGAGGATCTCGACGGTCACGAGGTCCTCGCCGAGCCGCGCCAGGAGCGTGCGGCGACCGGCCTCGGACGAGAGCTCCTGCAGGGTCTTGTACGGCTCGAGAGCGGGATGCGCCGCGGTGTCGATGATCACGCGGGCGATGATATCGCGAACGCAGGTCCGCAAACGGGACTTTGTGGAAGATCATCGCCCCCGGCGCGGGACGAGCGCGGCGCCCTCGTCGATCGTCCGGGCGAGCTCCCCCGCGAGGTGGCGGAGGGCGGTGACGCTCCCCTCGAGCGCGCCCGACGCCGCGACGAAGGCGAGGTCGAGCTCCTCGTTCTTCCGGTCGAGCTGCGCCTGCAGCGCGTCGATCTGGAACGTGAGGTCGGCGATGACCTGGCGCGTGTGCGCGCCCTCCGTGTCCAGCGCCGCCTTCTCCCACACGCGCGCCTCGTCGTCCGGGCGACTACCGCGGGCGATCGTGCCCGTGCGCACGCGCATCGCCTCGAGGTGCGCGCGCTCGCGGGAGCGGTCGCGGACGAGCACATCGATGGCACGCCCGAGGCGGGCGCGGAACTCCCGCGCGAGCGACTCCAGCCGATCCACCTCGAGCTGCTGCTCCGCGGCGGCGCGCGACGTGCGCTCGCACCGCGCCATCAGCTCCCCCGCGTGGCGGGCCAGATCGTGAGCCCGTGACATCGTGGCCGGATCGATCGATCGGCGCTCCTCTTCGCGTGCGAGGCGCTCGTGGAGATCGTCCAGGCCCGCGCGCGCACGGCGCCAGCGATCCTGCGACGGCGGGGCGCTGAGAGGCCCCGGCTCGCCGGAATGCGCCGCGCCGTCCTCCCGCGCGTCGACGCGCGTCTCGATCGGATCGCGCGGCTCCGGGGCGGGCTCGGACGGACGCGCGCGCGAGGCGACCTCGGGCGGCGGGCCCCCGCCCCCGTGGCGCCGGACGATGTCGAGGAGGACGTCGTGCACGGCGAACGCGTCGTGGGGGCGGTCGTCGGGACGACGCGAGAGCATGCGCAGGATGAGCGCCTCGAGATCGCCCGGTAGCCCTGGCACCCGGCTGCTCGGGGGCACCGGGGACGAGGTGAGGGGCATGAGCAGGAGGTCCGCGTGGCCCTTGCCGTCGTAGGGGAGCCGCGCCGTGGTCATCTCGTACAGGAGCACGCCGAGCGCGTACACGTCGCAGCGGGCGTCGATGGGCAAGCCCTCGACGTACTCGGGCGCGATGTAGCCAGGCGTGCCGAAGAGCTGCTCGGAGAAGGTGAGCGACGGCAGGTCGACCATCTTCGCGATCCCGAAGTCCATGAGCTTGACGGCGTCCTCGTCGAACTGCGGCAGGATCATCACGTTCTCGGGCTTGAGATCGCGATGGATGACCCCGACCTGGTGGGCGCGGGCGAGCGCGCTCGCGATCTGGATCGCGATCTTCGCGGCGCGGAGCCAGGGCATCGCGCCCGCGCGGAGGAGCGAGAGCAAGCTGTCGCCCTTCACGTATTCCATGACGAGGTACGCGATCCCGTCCGACTCCCCGACGTCGGTGATCTCGACGATGTTGCGGTGGTTGATCCGGTTCACGGCGCGGGCCTCGCGGAGGAAGCGCTCGCGGTGCGAGGGCGACAGCCCGAGGTCGTGCCGCAGGATCTTGATCGCGCTCTGGCGTTCGATCACGACGTGCGTGGCGAGGTAGACGACCGACATCCCGCCCTGGCCGAGGCGCCTGGTGAGCCTGTAGCGAGAGGCGATGACCTTCCCGAGGTACCGGTCCGTCGACCGCCGGAGCGTGGCGCCGCAGAGGGGGCAGTAGGCCGCGTCGTCCGGAAAGAGCTCCGTGCAACGCGGGCAGATCCTCACTTGAGGGCGTCCTCCATCGCGTGCAGGGCCGTCTCGCGCCAGATCTCGAGCGTGGCCTCCGTGACGCGATAGCGCTTCGCGATGACGTCGGGCTTCGCACCGCGGAGGAGCGCGAGGACCGCCGTGAGGCGCTCCTTCGCGGTGGTCGTGCGCTCCTTCTCGGACATCGCGCCGCGGGGGCCGCCGGGGCGCGGCCCACCGTCGTCCTTGACGACCCGGGACATGAGATCGGCCGGGGGCGGACACACGGGGGTCCGGGTCCACACGAGCAGTCTGTACAGCGAGACCTGCGGGCTCGTGTACGCCGCGCGGCCGTGCAGCATCCTGTGGTTGTCGAGGACGATGGCCTGGCCCGCGTCGAGGGGGACACTGACGGGCTTCAGGTACTGCACGTGCAGCGCGAGCTCACGGGCGATGCGGTCGTCCGTTTCAGGGGCCTGCGTGAAGAAGAGGTGACCGGACTCGACGGCGAGGCTCGTCGCGCGGACGACGCCGGAGGCGTACGGGAAGTCGCGCTGCTCTTCGAAGAGGGCGGTGAGGAGGCTCTGGTCGTAGTCGGAGAGGAGGTGGGCGAGCTCCCACGCGTCGAGCACATGCGTCTCCCCGCCCTGCTCGGCGGGCAACAGGCAGAACACGACCCGCGCGTTCGGCGGCCGGCCGTTCCACCGATGCGGATCGGTGTGGAGCGGTACGGCGGGGCCGCCGCCGCGCCCGGTGCCCTTGATCTGCTGGAACTCGACCCACTCGACCTCGCGAGGAAAGAAGATCTCGGCCGCCCCCCGCGGGTTGTCCTCGATGGCCATCCGGAGGGGCGCATTCGCGTCCGCGACCCTGAGCCACCCCCTCTCACGGAGGAGGGTCCTGTCCTCTTCGCGCATGGTGGAAGCTAATACCCCATGTGGGCTGCGCCGAGAAGGCGTCACGCCGGCCCCCGATCCAACGGCATGCTCCTCGCGCGCGCAGACCTCACCCTCCCGGCCGCCCTCTCCCTGAAGCTGAGCACTGGGCTCATCTTCGCCTGGGGCACCCCGGGCTGGAGCACTTCAGCCCGGGGTGCCCCAGATGCGCGGGGACTGGCGTGGGATCGGCGTCTCCGGCTGGCCTCACACCGGAACCGGCCCGCCGAGGAAGCCGGCGAATCGCGCGAGCCAGATCGCGAGCTCGAGCACGACGCACGCGAGGAGGACGCGGACCGTCCAGCGAGCCGCGCGCGTGTCGAGCCTCGCGATGGGCGACCCCTCCCTGTAGGCGGCCCAGGCGGTCTGCAAGCCCAGCGTGGCGAGCGCGGCCACCGCGACGGGCGCGATCGGGTTCCAGCGCGCCACGCCCGCGAGATCGCCGTGCACGAGCGCGTCGACCGCGCGCGAGGAGCCACACGCGGGACAGGGGACGTGCAAGACGGTCGCGATCGGGCAGCGGACGACCCCCAGCGACAGACCCCCCGCGACGAGGGCCCCCATGCCAAGGACGCCGAGCGCCCGCGTGGGATGGCGAACGGGCGACGGCCTGGTGGACGTGGGGTCGGGTGGCATCGGGGACGTGGAAGCGCGAGGTTGCGGGGCGCGGGAGGGGCGCAAGGTCGATGCTAATTCGTTTTCGCACCGACCGAGATTGTGCGATGCTCCCCCCGCACGGCGCGCTTTTTTCTGAGGAGACGATGGCCCATGGTTGGTGACACACAGAACAGTCTCGAGGTCGCAGGCGGCTACGGTCCCCCTCCGGGCGGCGGGTTTCCGCCGGGCGGTGGCGGCTACGGAGGTCCGCCACCGGGCGCGCCCCCGGGTGGCGGTGGTTACGGCGGGCCCCCTCCGGGCGGTGGCGCGCCCCCGGGCGGCGGTGGCTACGGCGGGCCCCCTCCGGGCGGCGGCTTCGGCACACCTCCCCCGGGCGGATACGGCGGGCCTGGAGCCTTCGGGCCTCCGGGTGGGATGCCGCCGCCCGGCGGTCCGATGATGCCCGGCATGCCGGGCGCGGGCGGCGACGTGAACACGACCGTCCCGCTCATCCTGAGCATCATCGCCACGGTCTTCTGCTGCGGACTCGGCACCATCCTCGGCATCATCGGCATCGTCTTCTCCATCCAGGCGGGCAACGCCAAGAAGGCAGGCGACCTCGAGACGGCGCGTAGCAAGGCGAAGACGGCGACGATCCTCTCGATCGTCGCGTTCGTCCTCGGGATCCTCGGTGGGATCCTGAGCGCCGTGATGCAGGCCGCCAACCACTGACGCGGTCCCCGTCGGCGGCCGGCGGCTGACCAGTCGGCTCATCTCCGAGCCAGCCGCGCATCTCGGGCACCCCGGGCTGAACCTGAGCCCGGGGCAGCAACCTTCCTGTGCTCGAGCTTCCGTCAGCGCGGGGTGCCCCATTCCTCTACCCCCCTCCGAACGGCGGCGGCGGCACGGTGCCCGTGGCATCCTCGTCGACGCCGAGCACGGCGAGGTACGCCGTGCGCACGTCGCGGGTGACCTCCCGATAGCGCGCGATCAGCGCGTCCGCGGCGGCGAGCGAAGGTCCGTCGCGCATCCCCATCCCTCGCGCGACCGCCGTCAACCCCTCCGCCCCCACCTCGAGCAACTGCGCCGACGTGCCGTGCAGCACGCGGAGGCGCGTCTGCAGGCGCCTGAGGAAGCGGTACCCCTGCCGCAGCGTCTCCGCGATCGATGCGTCGAGGTACCCGCACGCCTCGAGCGCGCCTATCGCGATCTCCGTGTCGGTCGTGCGCACCCGGGGATCGTCTCCGTGCCTCATCTGCAGCCACTGCGTGGCGAACTCGACGTCCACGAGCCCCCCGCGCCCGAGCTTGAGATCGAACCTCGCGCTGTCGCCCTCGCGGCGCTCCCGGGTGAGCTCCTTCTGCATGCGCATGCGCATGTGGTGCAACCGCACGGCGGGAGGCGCCCCACGCTCGTACGCGGCTCGCCTCGCGACGCGCAGCACCTCGTCCCCGACGCGCGCGTCGCCGGCTGCGAACCGCGCCTTCAGGAGGGCCTGTCGCTCCCAGTCGCCCGCGCCCGCCTCGGCGCGCTCCGGGGATGCGCTCTCGCCGTGGTACCGCGCGAAGCTCTCCAGCGACACGACCAGGAGCCCCTGGTTCCCGGAGGGTCGGAGGCGCGTGTCGAGCTCGTAGCCAGGCCCCGCCCCGGACGGTGTCGAGAGCAGGCGCATCACGCGCTGCGCGGCGCGGACGTAGGGCTCGGCGAGGTCCTCCCCCGCCCCGTACACGAAGATGAGATCCAGATCGGCGCCGTAGCCGATCTCGCGGCCCCCGAGCTTCCCCATCGCGATCACCGCGAGCCCGCCCTCGAGCCCGTGCTCGGCGAGGCTCCGCGCCACGGCGCGCGAGAGGATGGCGTCGGCGAGCGCGGAGAGCACGAACGTGGCGCGCCGGTGGTCGATCTCGCCCGACAGATCCGCGAGTCCCACCTCGAGCGTCACGCGCGCCTTCGCGCGGCGGAGCGCGTCCGCGAAGACCTCGACGTCGTCGATCTCGGCGGCCACCGCGGCGAGCTCCTCGTCCACCGCGACGCTCGGGCTGCGCTCGTCGGGCGGCCCCTTGGCGAACATGAGCCGATCCACGAGCTCCGGGTGCCCCACCATGGCCTGCCCGAGGAACGCGCTCGCGCCGAGGAGGCCGACGAGCCTCCGCACCACGTGGGGGTCCTCGGCGAACGGACGCGCGTACACGCCCGGGGTCACGAGGCGCGAGATGAACGCCGCGAGGAGGCGCGCCGCCTGCTCCGGATCGGCCGCGTCGGCGAGGGCCTCGATCAGGACCGGCGCGAGCCCCGGGTGACGATCGCGCGTCACGGATCCGAGCAACGCGTCCGGGCGCGCGGCGAGCGCGCGGAGGTGGCGCGCCGCGTCCGGCGTCGCGAGCGCCGAGCCGGCGGGGAGCGCCGCGAGGATACGCTCCTCGTCGCCCTCGTCGAGCGCGGAGAAGACGCGGTCGAGATCGCGCGCGGCGACGCCGGCGTCCCACGGCGCGACCAGCGACGCCATGCGCGCGGCCACGACCTCGCGCACCTTCGCCACATGCGCCTCGAGCTCGTGCGTCGACGAGAAGCCGAGGGTCCGCGCGAGCCCGAGGAACGCCTCTCCCGAGGGCAGCGTGTGCGTCTGCAGCTGCGTGGCGAACTGGACCCTGTGCTCCAGGCGGCGCAGGGCGAGGTACGCGTCGGCGACCTCACGGCTCTCGCGGTCGGTCACGAGGCCGCGCCCGCGAAGGACGCGGAGCGCCTCCAGGGTGTTCGAGACGCGCAGGGCGGCGTCGCGCCCGCCCCACACGAGCTGGAGCGACTGCACGAAGAACTCGGCCTCGCGGATCCCGCCCGGCCCGTGCTTGAGGTCGCGCGCGGGATCCTCCGAGATCTCCGCGCGCGCGCGGTGGACGAGCGCGAGCATCTCGGCCGCGATCCTCGGATCGACGGTGCGACGCCACACGACGGGGGCCAGCGCGGCGAGGGCCTCACGGCCCAGATCGAGATCCCCGGCGACGGGCCGCGCCCGGAGCAGCGCCGCGCGCTCCCAGGTGCGGCCCCACGTCTCGTAGTACCGCTCGGCCGCAGCGAGCGCGTTCACGAGCGGGCCGCGCGGTCCCTCGGGACGGAGGCGGAGGTCCACGCGCCACGCGAAGCCGGCGTCCGTGACGTCCGAGAGCGTCTCCGTCAGGCGCCGCGCCACGCGGGCGAAGTGCTCGTGGAGCGTGAGCTCCGTCTCGCGGCCGCCCTGCACGACCGCGCCGTCGTCGGTCTCGTAGAGCAAGAGGAGGTCGACGTCGCTGCCACAGTTGAGCTCCCGGCCGCCGAGCTTGCCCATCCCGAGGGCGACGAAGCGGCACCGCGCGCCCGACGAGGTCCGCGGCGCACCGAAGCGATCCTCGGCCCACCTCCGCGCCTCGTCGAGCGCGAGGTCGATCGACGCGTCCGCGAGATCGCTCAGCTCGCGTGCGGTGGTGTCGACGTCGACGCCCGGCTGGAGGAGGAGCTCCCGCGCGGCGACACGAAGCCGCTCGCGCTGCGCGAACACGCGAAGGCCGTGCCTGAGGCCAGCCTCGTCATCGAGCGACGGCACGAGCGTCGCGGCGATCCGACGGTACGCGCGCACGCTCCGCGCCAGGCGGAGTCGGTGCGCGATCGCGACGAGATCGGCGGGCCGGGCGAGGATGGGCTGGGCGAGGCCCGGGTAGGCGCACGAGAGGAGCGCGCCGAGGTCGACGGCGTCCGCGGATGGCGCGAGGCCGAGATCACCCGACGCCGCCAGGAGCCTCGCCCGGGCCTCGGCAAAGGCCTCCTGGCCGAGGGCCTCCACGAGGCGCGCGAAGGCGGCTTCCTGGGGCATGCACCGATCACACGCTCGGGCCGTAGAGCCGGAACATCATGACGACGGCGACGTTGAAGATCGCGTGGGAGAAGACGGACGGGAGCAGGCGTCCGGTGCGCCTCGCGAGCGCCCCCCACACGAGCCCGCACCCGAGCGCGGCGACGGGGAGCAGCGGGTTGAGCCCCGTCTCGGCGCGCCGCATCGCGAACGCGGTGGGCGCGTGGGCGAGCGAGTAGAGGCCCGCGCTCGCGATCCACGCGTAGCGGGAGCCGAGCTTCTCCTCGAGGAGGGCGGGTACGAGGTACCGGAACACGAGCTCCTCCGCGAGCGCGGCGAGGGCGATCGCGATCCAGACGAGCGCGACCTTCTTCCTGAGGACGTCCGGATCCCCGAGCTGCAAGTACACCCTGAGGAGCCACCCCGCGCGCGGCGTCCCGAGCGGGGCGACCCACCTCGCGAAGGCGAATGCCGCTCCGAAGAGGGCGGCCGCGCTCACCGTCCCGAGCGTGAAATCGCCGCCGCGGATCCACAGGCGCTGCCGGACCTCACCGGCCTCCAGCAGGTGGTACACGGCGTACACCGCGAAGACGGCGGTGCCCGACAGGGTCACGAAGAAGAACGTGGGCGTGCCCGCGTGCCTCTCCTGGAAGCCCAGGAACGTGGTGACGCCGACCGTCACGACGACGAAGAGGACCTTCGCGAGGTTCCACATGGGCGCCGGTCCTTACCATGGATCGCGCGGTGGAGAGTGGTGCTAGCGTGCGCTCCGAAGGCGGTGGCGCATGGCCCAGAAGTTCACGTTTCAGCCCCAGAACCTCGGACGCACGGTGGTCCGGCTCGCGATCCTCGCCATCGTCGGCGTGGTGCTCGTGACCGCCGGCTGCAGCTGCTCGACCCGTATCGACGCCGGCCACGTCGGAATCCGCGTGAAGCTCGCCGGCAACGAGCGCGGCGTACAGGACATGGAGGTGAAGACGGGGTGGGTCTTCTACAACCCCGCGATCGAGCAGCTGATCCAGTTCCCGACGAGCGTGCAGAACATCATCTGGACGCAGAGCCCCCACGAGGGGAGGGCCGTCGACGAGTCGATCACGTTCTCGTCCCAGGAGGGCGTCAACATCAACGCCGACATCGGCCTGTCGTTCCACATCGACCCGAGCCTCGCCCCGAAGCTCTACGCGCGCTTCCGGCTGAACGACATGCAGGTCCTGGCGAACGGCTACATGCGTAACGTGGTGCGCGAGGCGTTCAACGAGGTCACCTCGAAGATGCCCGTGCAGGAGATCTACGGTTCGGGGAAGTCGAAGATGGTGAACGACGTCAACAACCGGGTGAAGGAGGTGCTGATCAAGGACGGCATCGTGATCGACCAGCTCACGGTGACCGGCGCGCTCCGCCTGCCCCAGAACGTCGCGGACGCGATCAACCGGGCCATGGAGGCCACGCAGAACGCCATCCAGAGCGAGAACCGGGTGCGCCAGGTGAAGGCCGAGGCCGACCAGGCCGTCACGCACGCGACCGGCCAGGCGGAGGCCACCCGCATGAAGGCCCAGGGCGAGGCCGACGCGATCCTGATCCGCGCCCGCGCCGAGGCGAAGGCCAACGAGGTCATCCGCCTCTCCATGTCGCCGTCGGTGCTCCAGTACCGCTCGATGGAGCGCTGGGACGGCAAGCTCCCGATGTACAACGCCGGCGGGCAGCTCCCGCTGCTCACGTTCGACGCGACGAAGCTCGCCACGGGGCTCGACGAGCCCGCGCGTGAGAAGAAGCTCAAGGAGCTCCTCGAGGAGGGCGTGAGGAAGCCCGAGCCGGCCCCCCCTCCCCATACGCGAGAGCCGCCCGTGCAGCCGGTGCAGCCGGTGCCGCCGCCCGCGCCGCCGCCCTCCGCGGCACCCGCCACGCCGAAGAAGTAGCCCGAGCGCGTCCACGTTGACGCGCGCGAAGGGGCGCGCTAGACATGGCCCGAACGGTCGTGGGGCGCTCGTACGTGTGAGACGGGCGACGGCGACCGACACCGCGGGCGCGAGCCGGCGCATCGCCTGCCTCGCTCGCACGTCGGGCCGGAAGGCCCACCGAAAGAGAGAATCGTTTCATGACATTCACCGAAGCCGCGGAGGAGGTCCTCCGCATCGCGGGCAAGCCCCTGCACTACAAGGACATCACCGAGCTCGCGATCGAGAAGAACCTCCTGTCGCACGTGGGCAAGAGCCCCGAGGTCACGATGGGGGCGCGCCTCGCGGCCCTCCTGAAGAAGGAGGACAAGACGAACCCCATCGTGCGGATCAAGCCGGGCGTCTTCGGCCTCCGCGACTGGAAGAAGAAGAGGGCCGCCGACGGCGAGAAGGACGGCTCGGAGGAGGACGGCGGCACCGACGTCAACGCGCTCGAGGTCGAGGCCGCCACGCGCGCCCCCGTCGACGACGACGACGACGAGGACGCGGTCGAGGTCAGCGGCGAGGACGCGCTCCTGGCCGATCTCGCGGCGAGCGGCGCGGAGGTCTTCGGCGAGGAGGACGACGACGACCAGCCGATCCTGGGCGGTCCCGCGTCGACCCCCTCCTCGGCGCAGACCAGCGGCGGCCCCGCCTCGACCGAGCTCGGCGAGGGCGGACGGCGGCGGCGACGACGACGGCGTCGTGGCCGCGGCCGCGGCGACGACGTGGGCGGGCCGGAGCGCGGAAGCGCGACGCGGCTCGAGGGCGCGGCCCCCGCCGGCCCGATGCCCGCGTTCGAGGGAGAGCCCCAGGAGGAGCGCGATCCGCTCGCCCCGGCCCCGCGACCCATGATCCGCGATCGCGCGCAGATCATGGCAGGCGGCACGCCCACCGGCATCGAGGTCCCGCTCGTCGCCCCCGGCGAGTCGGAGGATCTCGCGGGCCGCGAGCTCGCGGACGCCACCGTCATGGTGATGAGCGGGTTCGATCGCAACCAGGGGCCCGTGCCCGCACGAAGCGTCACCGAGGCGCTCATGCGCCGCGGCCGCCTCGGCGGCGACGTGGCGGCCGCCGCGTCTCAGCTCATGGCGTCTCTGCGCGCCGACAACTTGCGCCGCGGAGCGAACGGCCAGCGCCCGCGCTTCCGCTTCGGGCAGGGCCCGCGCATCGGTCTCACCGACTGGTCCTTCCCGCCGGACCTCGTGCGCCTCGAGTCCGACGCGATGCTCGCGGTCGAACGCTTCCGCGACGCGTCGCGCCGCATGACGCTGCGCAAGCTCCAGGAGCTCCCGGGCCACGTCTTCGTCGAGCTCGCGCTCCTGGCGCTCGAGCGCGCCGGCCTCACGAACGTGAAGACGGTGCGTCGTGCCGGCTCGCCCGGGGGCGAGGCGCACTTCGCGGGCGTGCACCGCACGCAGGCCGACGAGGTCAAGACGGCCCTCGTCATCCGCAAGGACGGGCGCGAGATCGGGCGCGAGCGCGTCACCGATCTCCGCGGCGCGCTCCACCACTACGGGCCGGCGGCGAGCGGGTGGCTCGTCACCACGGGCCAGGTCCTGTCGGGCGCGCGCGAGGAGGCGAGCGCACCGAACGCTCCGCCCATCGCGCTGTACGACGGGCTCGGCTTCTGCAAGCTGCTCGAGGAGCAGGACGTGGCCGTGACGAAGACACGCTTCGTCACGTGCATCGCCGACCTCGAGCTCCTCGACACCCTCCGCGGGGCGTGAGCGTGCTGCGCGGCGGACGCGCAGGGCTGGCCTGGGCGTGCGCCCGGGTGGCGCTGGTGCCGGGTGCGCTCTTCGCGAGCGTCCCCGGCGCACGCGCCGACGACGCGACGCCGGGCAAGCCCGCGCTCTCCGCGACGCTCGAGCCAGCCGCCGCGCCCGGACACCTCACGTTCCGGGTGACCAACGCGGGCACGACGGCAGCGAGGATCCCCGCCGATCCTCGCTTCCTCGTCCTCGACCTCGCGCGCGGCACCACCCGAGCGTCGTGCGTCTTCCCTGCGGACGCGCGACCGGCCGCCGCGGACGCCGAGCTCGTCATCGACCCGAGCGGCGCGTGGTCGTTCGACGTCGACCGCGACTACCACTGCGCGGACGCCAGGGCGCGTGCCCTCTTCGCGCCGGGATCGACCGTCACCGCGAAGTACCGGGTGGACAAGGGCCACGAGATCGCCTCGCTGACCCTCGCGTTGCCAGCTGGCGAACCGGAGCCACCCGCCGACGCCCTCCCGAAGCTCCCTCAGCCCCTCTCCCTGCGCATGACGCCGTACGTGGACTCGTTCGACGGCCGCGAGCTCTCGACGAGCGTGACCGTCGTCAACGAGACGCGCGGGCCTGTGACGGCGTGGCTGCGGCCGCACGTGCTCTCCTTCGACGTCGAGGGCCCGACCGGCGCGACCTCGTGCCACCGCCCGCTGACGGGCGCACCGATACGTGAACTCTACACACATCTCGCGCCGCGCGGCACGACCGAGGTCGCCGTCCTCCTGTCGGCCGTGTGTCCCCGCGGCACGTTCTCCCGTGAGGGCGTCTACCGGGTGACCGCGGCGCTGGACACACGCATGCACGCCGGCCGCGCACTCGGGCTCAACACGTTCGACGGCGTCCTGCGAGCTGGCGCGCCGTCGATCGTCCGGATCCGCACGACCCGCGGCGGCTCGCCGAAGCCGCGGCTCGACAAGCCCCGCGCGGCGACGTGACCTCGGCGCGCCCGCACACGCTGGGCCACTTCCCCGCGCTCGACGGGCTGCGGGGGCTCGCCCTCCTCGGCGTGCTCCTGTTCCACGCCAACGGCGCCCTCCCCGGGGGTTACCTCGGCGTCGACCTCTTCTTCGTGCTCTCGGGCTTCCTCATCACCTCCCTGCTCCTCGCCGAGCACCGCGAGGCAGGGCGGGTCTCGCTGGCCGCGTTCTGGGTGCGACGCGCGCGCCGCCTCTTCCCCGCGCTCTTGTCCTTGATGCCGGCGGTCGCCGCGTACGCGTGGTTCCTCGCGAAACCCGAGGAGCTTGCCGGGATCCGTGCCGACGCGCTCGCGACCCTCGGCTACGTGGCGAACTGGCACACCGTGCTGTCGCAGCGCAGCTACTGGGAGCTCTTCCGCGCGCCGTCGCCGCTCGAGCACATGTGGAGCCTCTCGATCGAGGAGCAGTTCTACGTGGCGTGGCCGCTCCTGGTGACGCTGCTCCTCCCGCGCGGGCGAAAGGTCCTGGGCGGCGCGATCGCGATACTGGTCGTCGCGTCGATGGCCGCGATGTGGGTCCTGTTCGATCCCGCGCGCACGAGCCGGGCCTACCTGGGCACGGACACGCGCATGGCCGGGATCCTCGCCGGCGCGGCGCTCGCGATGATCCTCCGGCCTGGCTGGCGGGCCTCCGGGCGCGCGCTCGCGACCCTCGATGTCCTCGGAGCCACGTCCGCGGCCGCCCTCGGCCTCGCGTGGTACGCGCTCGAGGGCTCCGCGACGTTCCTCTACCATGGCGGCCTCTGGCTCACGGAGCTCGCCGCGCTCGTCCTCATCGCGTGCGCGGTCGCCGGCCGGGACGGGCGGGTCGCGCGCGCCCTGTCCGCGCGACCGCTCGTCCTCCTCGGCACGGTCAGCTACGGCGCGTACCTCTGGCACTGGCCGGTGAACGTCGTCCTCACGGCGGAGCGCGCGCACCTCCACGGCCTCTCCCTCCACGCCCTCCGCTTCGCGCTCACGTTCGCGATCGCGGCCGCCTCGTACCGCCTGCTCGAGCGACCGATCCGGACGCGCGGCGTACCGTTCGGCCGCCCCGTCTTCATCGTCCCGACGGCCGTCGCGCTGGCGGTGCTGCTCGTCGTGCGCGCGACCCACGCGCGCCCCGTGCCACCCGCACCGCGCGTCGACCTGCCTCCCCCGGGAGGTCACCCGACCCGCCCCGCGGCCGCGGCCCCGGAGTGGCGCCTCATGGTCGTCGGGGACTCGACCGCGAACTCGCTCGGCTGGACGATCCGCGGCCTTCGCAAGGTCGGCGTCGCCGTCGATCTCGAGGGGAAGGACAGCTGCACGATGCTGTGGGACACGTGCGGCGCGGAGACCTGGGCGGCGAGGACCCGGGAGCTCCGGCCCGACGCGACGCTCGTGTTCTTCGGCGGGGCGTTCCTCCACGGGCTCGGCATCGACGGCGACTGGCGCAAGTCCTGCCACCCCGGCTGGGATCGCAAGTTCGAGGAGACGGTGACCGCGCGACTCGGCGATCTCACGGGCGAACGCGCGCGGGTGTTCATCGCCACCCTGCCGTACCCCCTCGGGCCGTACGAGTCGGCCGCGTTCCGGAAGGAGGTCGACTGCATCAACGCCTCGATCCGGCGCTCGGCCGCGCGCGTCCCCCGCGTGAACGTCCTCGAGCTCGGCGAGCGTCTATGCCCGAAGGGCGAGTGCGAGCGCGAGTACGAGGGGGCCATCATCCGTGTCGACGGCGTCCACTACTCGATGGACGGCGGCAAGGGGGTCGCCGAGTGGGTCCTCGGATCGGTGCGCCCCTGAGCGCGCGCGAGCCGAGCGCCGCGACACACGCGCACGGAATCGAGGCCGCTCCCCTGATGGCGCGGCCACGGCGGTGTCGCGGCGCTCCCCAGCTCGTCGCCGAGCCGGCGCTGAAAATTTCGCGAAGGTGGTACATTGCCGTCTCCATGCTCCGACGGGCCCTCCTCGCTGGCGCCGCGCTCCTCGCCCTGTCCACGCCGGCCTCCGCGTTCGAACGCCAGCACCACCTCGGCGTGGGACCCGACCTCGGCATGCTCAAGGTCGCCGACAAGAGCACGCTCTCCGTCGGCGCAGGGCTCGGCCTCCACTACGCGTACGGCCTCACCGACCAGTTCAACCTGATGGCCGAGGCCGGCTCCACCATCGTCGCGCTCGACCAGCAGCAGGACACACCCGACGCTCCCAGGACCCGACCCGCGCGCGTCGACTGCTTCGGCCTCGGCGTCGGCTACGTGATCGACATCCTGCGCTGGGTGCCCTACGTCGGCGTGATGGCCGGCGGCTACGGCTTCTCCGGCGGCACGATCGAGCGCTACCACCCGGCCGTCGGCGCGCAGCTCGCGCTCGGACTCGACTACCAGCTCGATCGCAGCTTCGCGATCGGCGTCGCCGCGCGCCAGCACCTCGTCTTCAGCGAGAAGACGTACCCGAGCTTCACGACCTTCTTCCTGCGCGCCGAGTACATCTGGGGCTGGTAGGCGGGAGGGTCGAGCCTACCTTCCGCGGCTCCGGAGGTGCTTCGCGATCGCCCGGAAGAAGTCTCGGTGCTCGAAGCCCCCTGGCGCGTCGCCCATGCCGATCTCCTTCAGGTGGTCGGCCGGGACGCACTGGAGGAACTCGCCCCAGCGGGCGCTGTCCACGGTGACGAGCCCGTCGTTCACGACCACCTTCACGCCGTCCTCGAGGAAGAGCGCCGTGGGCCGGAGGAGCGGGTTGACCGCGTCCACGACCCCGGGCTCGTTGGCGTACGTCGCCTTGTCGCACGCGAGCGCCCCGGTGCGCAGGTTGGTCCGACCCGCGTAGCTTGCATAATACACGCGCGGATCGTCCACGATCGTCGGGTTGAAGGTCTGCGTCATGAACTTCTCGGTGAGCTCCGTGGCCTGGCCGCGGAGGTCGGGGTCGCTCTTCAGATCGTACGCCGTCTTCTCGAGCAGCCCGAGGAACCCGTTCACGACGTCGTCGACGACACCCTGAGGGAGCCCCGACACGAGTCCGAGCGACGCGTCCGCGACGCGGCTCCCGCGGTGGGGCGTCGCGATCGTCACGACGGACGCGACGCGGTCGCCGTAGCCGAGCCCCGCGGGGCTGGCGATGTATCGCGCGTCGATGCCGCCCTGGCTGTGCCCGACGAGGTTCACCTTCGCGCGGCCCGTCTTCGTCAGCACCGCGTCGATCTGCGGCTTCAACGCCTTGGCGCGCGCTGCGCTGGTCGCATAGACGGGCGCCTGGGTGATGAACACCTCCGTCTCGCCGTCCTTCGCGAGCGAGACCGCGAGGCCTTCCCAGTAGTCCAGGCTCACCTTTCCGAGGCGAAGCTGCTCGAACCCGCCCATCCCATGAAGGAAGACGAGGGGGTACGGCGCGCCCTTCGCGTCGGGGGACGCGGGATCGTCGGCGTTCGCGAGCGGGGCGGCGGTCGGCACCGGCTCGTAGCGCTCCCTCGGCCTCCCCGGCGCTCCGGGCTCCGGCGCGGGCGTGCTGGCCTCGGCGCCGCAGGCGGCGAGCGCGAGGAAGAGGGGCGCGAGGCGTCTCATCGGCGCGCAGTCTCCCCCGGCGCCGCGCTGCGTCAAGGCCTCGCCGCGCGGGCCCGAGCCGTTTTGTAGGTGCATATCCTACCCAGGGCGGATCCCACTTTCAATCCCTGGCGGTTCGTGAAAAGACGGCGCCCATCTTGGGGGCTTCTTACACGGCATACCTCATCGAGACCTTCGTGACGCTCGCCGTCGTCTGCGGGCTCGCGTATGTCGTGCTCCTCGGCGCGCGCAAGCTCGGGATCGGGCGGGCGCGCGGGCCCATCGAGCTCGTCGGCCAGCTGCCCCTCGACGCCCGGCGCGCCGTGTACCTGGTGAAGGTCGGCGCGCAGATCTTCGTCGTCGCCGCCGGCGAGGGCGGCTTCACCAAGATCGGCGAGCTCGCCGCCAAGGACCTCGACCTCGCGGCCCGCCCGAAGGAGACCTTCGACGGTGTACTGGCCCGCATCCTCGGGACGCCTAGGCGCGACACGGACGAGGGGAAGCAGGCGACGAGCAGCGCGCAGCCACCCACGGACGGCGGACAGCCGACGGCAGACCCGGACGACGGCCGCACTCCATGAAGCGCCCTCTCCCCCTCCTCGCGGCGCCCCTCGTCCTCCTCGCGTCCCCCGCCGCCCTCGCCGCCCCCGAGCCCGCGCGAGCGGACGATCTCCTCGGTCGTCCGGTCGCCCTCGTCGTCGCGCTCGCGCTCGTCTCGCTCCTCCCCTTCGTCTTCATGAGCGTCACAGCCTTCGTCAAGATCTCGACCGTCCTCCAGATCACGAAGAGCGC
The DNA here is from genome assembly GCA_005777185.1 of Myxococcales bacterium. Lineage (GTDB taxonomy): Bacteria > Myxococcota_A > Polyangia > Polyangiales > Polyangiaceae > SXNL01. The sequence continues at coordinate 12,681 of SXNL01000382.1, read as the reverse complement.
GATCGGCGCGCAGAACGTCCCGTCGAGCACGGTCGTGATGGCGCTCGCCGCCGCGCTGACCCTCCTCGCGATGGCGCCGGTGGGCGAGAAGATCACCACACGCGCGGCGCCGCTCGTGCGCGCGAAGGGGATGGATACGGCGGAGCTGGTCACGAGGGCGATCGACGCGGTGAAGGACCCCATGCGGGAGTTCCTCGCCGCCAACGCGAGCGATCGCGAGAAGACGCGCTTCTTCCAGGTGGGCCGTGACGCCCGCAGGGACGACGCCGACAAGGCGCGCGTGGCGAGGGACGACATCACCATCCTGGTCCCGGCGTTCGTCACCACCGAGCTGACGGAGGCGTTCGCGATCGGCTTCTTGATCTACCTGCCGTTCCTGGTGATCGACCTCGTGGTGGCGAACATCATGGTCGCCCTCGGGATGCAGGCGATGAGCCCGAGCGGCGTCAGCCTCCCGTTCAAGCTGCTCCTCTTCGTCGTCATCGACGGCTGGGGGCTGCTCGCCCAGTCGCTCGTCGCGGGTTACCGGTAGGGCCGGACTACCGCAGCCCCATCAGCGACACCACGGCCCAACCCCCAGGTGCCACGTCGATAACCTGGTCGCGGTGGAACCCCCGCGCCTCGAGCGACAGCGTGTGCTTCCCCGGCGCGACCCGCACGCGCGCGGCGGTCACGCGGGCGGGCAAGGTCTCCCAGCTCCGGGTGTCCGGCGTGTCGAGCGCGGTGAGCGTCCCCTGCGCGGCGAGCGACGCGATGAGGCCGATCGCGCTCTTCTCCCCCGACGCGGCCCGGATCCCGCGCCCGACGGCGAACCGCGCGATCATGCGCGTGATCGCGCTCACGATGATCTGCCCCTCGATCTTCTTCCACTGCGCGCGCACCTCGTGCGACACGTCCACGACCTGCTCGAGCTCGACCCAGCCCGAGTCGAGCTTGCAGGTCGGGTTCGCGTAGTCCCCCTGCCCCTGTCCGAGCGTGGGGAAGTTGATCCACGTGACGAGCCCCTGCGTCGCGAGGTCCATCGCGAGCGCCCGGTCCGACGGAGGCATGTAGTGCGCGTACAGCGTGAGGGCGAGCCCGATCGGGATACGCTCGGCGATCTTGTGCGGCACGCGCCCGTAGCCGATGACGAAGAGGATCTCTCCCGAGTCGTCGGTCCCCGCCCTCTCTCCACCGGGCGCCGGGAGCTCCGCGCCGGCCGCTCCGTCCCCCCCTGGCTTCGCGGCGCCGTCGAGCCGCTTCGTCCGGTACGTCCCCCGCGGGTAGATGCGCTCGACGCCCGTCTTCACCGCGTTGAACGGCCCGAACGCCAGCGCGTCGTCGTAGAAGCGGAGCGCCTCGTCCACGTCGCCCGACTTCTCGAACGCGAACCCCGCGAGGAGCGCCCCGAGGCCGAGGATGGCGTTGTCGCCCTCCTTGAGCGAGTCCCTGAAGTACCGCTGCTGCACGGCGAGCCGCCGCGCCTCGACGAGCGCGCCCGAGAGGTCCTTCGTCTCGAGGTAGTTCACCATGTTGAGCGTGTTGATGAGCAGCTTCTCGTACGGAGGCGCCTGGTAGCGCCCCACCGAGTCCGAGAACACGTACTTCCCGATCGAGTCGCCCGCGTTGTGGGCGAGGTCGAGCATGTCGATGGCCTTGTCGGCGACCTCGAGGTCCTTCTTGCTCGCGGCGAACCTGGCGAGCGACTGCTGAATGCTCCCGCGATCGAGGACGAGCAGCGCCTCGTCCCCGAGCACGGACTTCGGCAGGTCATCCGACGACTTGACCTCGAGCTCCTCGTTGAGCGCGCGGATGGCGCCGTTCGCGTCTCCGTGATCGAGCGCCGTGCGCATCTTGAGCGTGCGCTCCGTGTGCCCGCCGCAGCCGAGGAGCCCGCTCGCCACCACTCCCAGGACCAGGGGGAGCGCGAGGGGGCCTCTCAGCGCCCTCGCAACCAGCGACCTCACTACTTGATGGCCTTCGTGACGTACGCCTTGTGCTGCCACTTGATGCTGCTCGTCTCGACCTCGATGACCTGCATGAAGAAGAAGTACTGCACGCGCCGCATGTCCGGGTTGCGCTCGTCGTTCGCCTGCACCTTCCCGGTGATGAAGTACTTGCACCCCAGCTGCTTTCCGTACTTCGCGACGTTCGCCGGGTTGAACACGGGGTGCGCTTGCCCCTCCACCTCGGCGATCATCTGGTTCTGACGGTCGCGCGCGATGACGTCGACGGCCTGCGAGTCCACGAGCCACGTCTCCGCCTCGCTGAGGATCGTGTTGAGCTGCGAGTCGATGTGCTCCGACGTCGAGTTCTGGAACGGGAACACCGCCACGGTCGGCTTGGGCCGCGCGACGCGCCACTCGTTCATGATGGGCGAGGCCCTGAGGTTGTTCAGGTTGTCGGCGAGCATTCGCTGGATGTCGTCCTTGTCGATGCCCGTCGAGAGGGCGGGGTTGTCGACCGACGGATCGTTGGCGCCCCGCACGACGCGATCGCCGCAGGCGGAGAGCGTGACGAGCAGGGTGAGGAGCATCAGTTTTTTCATCGGGGGCCTCGGCACGTGCTTATCAAAGCGTGACGACGGAGGGGGACGCTTCATTCAATCGACTGGAATCATTGTGCATTCCGGCGCACCCTCCACGCGCGGCCGGCGCGCCCGGGGGTTAACCCGGGCCGGGAGCGGGCGTTTCAAGGTTCGTGCTGCGCTCCAAGACCCTACCCGAAACACCCCCGGACCGGTTGACCCTCGCCCTCGTCGACGACGAGCCGATGTGGCGGCGCGTCCTCATTCGCATGCTCGAGAGCCGTGAGCTGCGCCTCCTCGAGATCTCCCGGGGGCGCGACCTCCTGGCTCACGCCGCCGAACCCGACCTCGTGTGCCTCGACCTGCACCTCGACGACGGCCCGGGCCTCGACTGGATGCTCCGCTTCCGACGCGAGCGCCCGGACGTGCCGATCGTCGTCACGACGGCGGACAGCAAGATCGACACGGCGGTGAAGGCGATGCGCATGGGCGCGTTCGACTACGTGACGAAGCCCTTCGATCAGAAGCGCATCCTCCAGGCCATCGACGGCGCCCTCGAACGCGTGCGAAACCCGGGCGCTTCGCCGCGGTCCCTCCGCGCACCCGAGGATGCGTCGGCCGCTCCGGACGGCGTGACCCCGATCGAGGCCTTGGAGCGCGAGGCGATCCAGCGCGCGCTCCGGCAGACGGACGGACACGTGGGGAACGCCGCGAAGATGCTCGGGATGGGCCGCGCGACGCTGTACCGGAGACTGACGGCGTACCAGGGGCCGAAGTCGGCGTAGCGCCCTACCCTGCGCGGCGTCATCTCGATCGCACGAACGCGCGCTCGAGGCGCGGCACCTGCGCGCGCGATCGCGCCCCCGAGCGGCGGGTCATCGGGCGGCCAACAGGCCACGGTCCCGTAGGATTCCGGGAAAATACGTTCCGTTTCCCTCCGGACTGTGGTTCTTGCTGGTTTCATGTCGAGCCCCCGCGCGAAGGAGCGCCCCCGCCGCGCCCGCGCGTTGCCGACCAAGGACGAGGTCCTCGCGATCCTCGCCCGCGAGGGCGATCGCCCGGTCCACGCCCGCGAGATCTTCTCCGGGCTCGACCTCTCCGAGGGCGTGTATCCGGGCCTGCTCCGCATCCTCGACGACCTCGTCTTCGATGGCCTCCTGATCGCGCGACCCGGGCAGAAGTTCAAGCTCGCCAAGCGCACCGCCGAGGGCCGCGGGGCGCGCGTCACGGGGTCGATCACCGTGAACGCGCGCGGCTTCGGCTTCGTCACCCCGGACGTGCCGGCCGCGTCGACCTCGCCGGCCTCGCCGGCCACGCCCGACAAGAAGCCGCGCGCGGACCGCTCGGAGGACGTCTTCGTCGGCGCCGAGGGCCTCGGGGGCGCGATGCACCAGGATCGCGTCGTCGTACGTGTCGTCGCGACGACGGCGAAGGGCAAGGAGGGCATCGTCGAGGAGATCCTCTCGCGCGGGACCATTCGCGTCGCGGGCGTCCTCCGCCGCCGCGGCAAGGGCGCGTGGGTCGAGCCCGACGACACCCGTGTGCGCGGCCCCATCGAGCTCTCCCGCGACGTCGATCGCGAGGGCCCCGCCGGCAACAGCGGCGAGGACGGGGACGCGGTCGTCGTGCGCATCACGCGTCACCCGGACCTCGCCGGCGAGAACCCGGTCGGCGCGATCGAGGCGGTCCTCGGCCGTCCCGGCGAGCTCACGGTCGAGGCGCGGAAGATCCTCCTCGTCGGGGGTGTCGAGGAGCTCCACTCCGCGGAGGCGGTGCGCGAGGCCGAGTCCTTCGGCGGCGAGGTGCCCGAGGAGATGCTCCGTGGGCGCGAGGACCTCACGCACCTCCCGCTCCCGACCATCGATCCCGAGGACGCGCGCGACCACGACGACGCCGTGTGGGTCGAGCGAAGGGAGACGGGCGGGTACCGCGCGTGGATCGCGATCGCGGACGTCTCGAGCTACGTCCGGCCCGGCACCGCGCTCGACGCGGAGGCGCTCGCGCGCGGCTGCAGCGTGTACCTCCCCGATCGCGCGGTCCCCATGCTCCCGCGCGCGCTCTCCTCCTCGCTATGCTCGCTGCTCCCGGACGTGCTGCGCCTCTGCCTGTGCGTCGTCGTGGATGTCGACGCGGGCGGGCGCGTCGAGCGATCCGACCTCGTCCGCGGCTTCATGAAGAGCCAGGCCAAGCTCACGTACGGCGGCGTCGCCCGCGCGCTCGGCCTCACGACGACCCCGCCGCGCGATCCGAAGGCCGAGGCGCTCCGCGACGGCCTCTCCGTCGCCCGCGAGCTCGGGCTCCTCCTCCGCAACCGGAAGAAGAAGCGCGGTGCCCTCGACTTCGCCCTCCCCGAGGCGAAGATCATCCTCGATGCCGAGGGCCTCCCCGTCGACGTCCATCGCCGCGACGAGGATGCCGGCGTCAAGAAGGCCTACGAGCTCATCGAGGAGCTCATGATCCTCGCGAACGAGGTCGTCGCGTCGTGGCTCATCGCCCGCCAGATCCCGACGGTTTTCCGCGTCCACCTGCCGCCCGACGAGACCAAGCTCGACCGCCTCGCGGCGATGTGCGAGGCGCTCGGCGTCCCGTTCGATCCCGAGGACGCCAAGGATCCGCGAACGCTCTCCGCGCTGGTGACGAGCTTCGCGGATCACCCGCTGGCGAGCATCCTCTCCAACCTCCTCCTGCGATCGATGAAGCAGGCCCAGTACGATCCGTCGAACCTTGGCCACTTCGGGCTCGCGTCCAAGGCCTACCTCCACTTCACGTCCCCCATCCGGCGCTACCCCGACCTCGTCGTCCACCGCGCCGTCCACGACGCGGTCCTCGCGCGCCCCGCCGATCGCTCCGGCGAGGCCGCCGAGGCGCTCGCCGAAGCCGCCCGCCGCTCGTCCTCCAACGAGCGCCGCGCCATGGAGGTCGAGCGGGCCGTCGGCGATCTCTACCGCACGTTCGCGATGAAGGACCGCGTCGGCGAGGAGCTCGAAGGGACCGTGACCGCCGTCACGGGCGGCGGCCTCTTCGTCGCCCTGGACCACCCGTTCGTGGATGTGTTCGTCCGCCTCGAGGACCTCGGAGACGACACCTTCACCGTGGACGAGGACAACCTCCGCGTGCAGGCGGCCTTCTCCGGCGTGGCCATCCAGCTCGGCGACCGCCTCCTCGTGGAGATCCTCGAGGCCGCCATCCTCCGCCGCACGGTCTACGCTCGCCGGGTGGTCGCCGAGGGCGAGAGTCGCACGCGACGGCCGAGGCTCCCCGTCACGCGCGCGAAGGCGGGCCCGCCCGGCAACGCCAAACCCCGCAGGAAACCCGGGAAGAACCAGCCGGATCGACGCGCATCAAGCCCCGCGCGCGGGGTCCCTGGAAAGCCCGGAAGGCCGAAGCGCGGAAAGCGCTGACCTCACCAGGCCACGCGCACCGGCGACAGCCTCCGCTCCTTCGTCCCGTCCCCGAGCTGCCCCGATCCGTTCCCGCCCCAGCACAGCATCTCGCTCGCGCGCGTCCGTGCGCAGCCGTGCACCGACGCGATGCACAGCTCCGACACGTCCGAGAGGCCGCTCACGCGGGTCGGGGGCTCGCTCGCGGACTGCTTGCCGAGGCCGAGCTCCCCCTCGTGGTTGCTCCCCCAGCAGGTGACCCCAGCGTCCTTGCCGATGGCGCACGCGAGCGCCTCGCCCGCGGAGAGACGCGCGACGTTCGACACCTTCACCTCGACGGGGCGGGCGTGCGCGTCGTAGTCGGGCGCCGTGCCGAGCTGCCCCGCGTCGTTGCGCCCCCAGCACAGCACCTTGCCGGCCTTCGTGAGCGCGCACGCGAACGCGTCGCCCGTGACGATCTGCTCGACGTCCTTCACGTCCGGCCTCGCGAGCGGGCCGGACCACTCCGCGTCACCCCAGCATCGCACCGTGCCATCGTTCAGGCGCGCGCAGGCGTGCGCGGACGCGACCGCGAGCTCGGCCACGTCGCCCGCCACGCCCGGGACGAGCCCTTTCGCGCCGGGAGCCAGGCCCCAGCAGGTCACCTTCCCGGCCCCCGACACCGCACACGTCATGAGCCCGCTCGCGTTGAACGACGAGGCGCCCGCGACGCCCGCCACCTGCGTCGGTCGCGCCGCCGTCAGCTCCTTGCCGTCGTTGGTGAGGCGCCCCGTTCCCCAGCATCGCATCGTGCCGTCCGCGAGGAGCGCGCACGAGTGCTGGCCGGCGAGCCCGATCTGCGTCACGCCCGCGATCCCCGCGACCGCCCCCGGCTTCACGCGGTCGGCGCCGCCGCCGTCCCCTAGCTGCCCGCCCTTGTCCCGACCCCAGCACCGCACGGTCCCGTCGCCCATGAGCGCGCACGTGTGGAAGTCGCCGCACTCGATCTGCTGCGGCTTGTCCGCCGCGACCGTCCCTTGCGGCTCCTTCGCGACCGGCCCGCCGCTCGCCGCCGCGGGCGCCTGCGCGGGGGAGGAACCCGAGGACGCGTCCTTCGCCGGTGGCGGTGCCGCCCCCCCACACGCCACCAGGATCGTGACGACCAGGGCACCGGCGAGCCTTCGCATGCTGTCAGATCTAACCCGGAACGGGCCGCCCCGTCACAGGATGATGTGCGCCCTCGGATCCTCGTCCTGGAAACCCTTCAACTTCTCGATCAGCGCGGCCACCTCGGGTGCCTCCGACGTGGGCACGCGCACCACGAAGTGCACGTACAGATCCCCGGGATCGTGCCCCTTCCGCGCGATCCCCTTCTTCTTCAGCCTCAGGACCGAGCCCGTCTGCGTGCGGGCCGGGACCTTCAGGTGCACGGCTCCCTCGATGGTGGGCACGCGCACCTTCGCCCCCTCGTACGCCTCGGCCAGGGTGACCGGCAGGTCGAGGTGGAGATCGACCCCTTCGCGGCGGAAGTGGTCGTGCGGCGTCACGTGCACGGTGAGGAGGAGATCCCCCGGCGGACCGTTCGTGCGCGAGGGCTCCCCTTGCCCGGGGACCCGCACGCGCGCCTTGTCCTCGGCCCCCGGTGGGATGCGCACGGAGACGGGCAATGGCGATCCGGGAACCCTGAGCTCGAGGGTCGTCCCCCGCACGCTCTCCGCGAAGCCGATGGTCACGTCGCTGTGGTAGTCGCGCCCGGGCTGCGGTCCGCGCCGGCGGGGGCGGCCGAAAAGCTCGCCGAAGTCGAACCCGTTCGCGCCCCCCCCCTGAACGTCCCCGCCGAAGAGGTCCTCGAGCGGCACCTGGTGCGCGCCACGCCCGACCCGGTCCCCGCCTGCCTGCCGGTGCCAGCTGCGGTAGGCGCGCATCTTCTCCGGGTCGAAGCCCTCGCGGAGCCCGTCCTCGCCGAACTCGTCGTACAGCGCCCGCTTCTTCGCGTCGGACAGCACGTCGAAGGCATGGTTGACCGCCTTGAACCGCGACTCGGCCTGCGCGTTCCCGGGGTTCTTGTCCGGGTGCAGATCCTTCGCGAGCTTCCGGTACGCCTTCTTGATGGCGTCCTGATCGGCTCCCTTCGCCACGCCAAGAACGCCGTACAGATCTTGTGCCATCGCCGCCCAGCGTATGTCGTGCCGCCCCGCGGCTCAACCCCGATGGGGCCTGATGAGGCCCCGCGTCACTCGCTCCGCTTCACGATCGGGGGCAGCTCCGGCAGCTCCGGCTCCACCTTCCACCCAGCCCCCTCCCGGACGCAGCGCACGTGCGCGATGGCCGCCTGATCGCTGCCCTCGACGTCGACCGTCGCGGTCGCACCCGACACGTGCGACGTCATGCGCTTCGGCCGGAACCGCAGGCCGAAGCGCCCCTCCGCGAGCATCTCGTGGGCCTCGACCCGGCGCCCCTGCATCCGGCTCGCCCGCGCCGCCCGCTCCTCGAGGTTCGCGCGCGCCTCGGGCCCGAGGAGCGAGAACGCGTCGCGCATCAGCCGGGGATCCTCGCTCGCGCCCTCCATCTTCTCGAGCCAGACCCGCACCGCGCCGTCGGGCGTCGCGTCCGGCGCGGCCCGCTTGCACGCCAACGGGGCGGAACAGAAGAGGAGCGCGAGGACGAGCGAGCGTGCGCGCACGGCCCGCTACGCGCTCCCGAGGCCCATGGCGCCGCGCACCTCGCGGAGCGTCTCCGCCGCGATCGCCCGCGCTTTGTCGGCCCCCTCCGTCAGGGCGCGCGCGACGGCGCCCTCGTCGAGGGCCTCGCGCCTCGTCCGGAGCGGCACGAGCTCGCGATCGAACCCGTCCATCAGCACCTTCTTGCAGTCGACGCAGCCCCACTTCGCGCCCGTGCAGCTCTCGCGCACCTCGAGGACGGTCGCCTCGGAGCCAAGCGCCTTGTGCATCGTGAAGACGTTGCAGACGTCGGGCCGCCCGGGATCGCTCTTCCGGAGGCGCTGCGGATCGGTGAACGCCGTCCGGAGCTTGTTCCAGAAGGAGTCCCTCGGCTCGAACACGTCGATGGAGTTGCCCTTCGACTTGCTCATCTTGCCCTCGCCGTCGAGCCCCATGATGCGCGGCGTGACGCTGAGCCGCGCCTCGGGCTCCGGGAAGATGTCCCCGTAGCGGTGGTTGAAGCGACGCACCGTCTCCCGTGCGAGCTCGATGTGCTGCACCTGATCGTCCCCCACGGGCACGATCGTCGCCTTGTAGAGCAGGATGTCGGCGCTCATGAGGACGGGGTACGTGAACAGCCCCGCCGACACGAACTCCTTGCCGTCGCTCTTGTCCTTGAACTGCGTCATCCGGAAGAGGTCGCCCATCGGCGTGACGGTGGCGAGGTACCACGCGAGCTCGGTGTGCTCGCGCACGTCGCTCTGCACGAACAGCGTGCACCGCGCCGGGTCCACCCCGCAGGCGATGAGATCGCGGGCGAGCCCGAGCGTCCGCCGCTTCAGCTCCGCGGGCTCGTACGGGACCGTGATCGCGTGCGCGTCGACGATGCAGTACAGGTTGTCCTCGGCCTGGTCCTCGACCTGCTTCGCCCATGTGCGGACGGCCCCGAGCCAGTTGCCCACGTGGATCTCCCCGGAGGGCTGGATCCCGGAGAGGACGCGCTTCTTCGCCTGCGTGGACATGCTGGCATCTGTAACAAACTGGCGCCCCGCCCTCCATCCTTTCTACGATCCGGGGCACATGCCGGAGAGCTCCGTCACGCTCGCGTGGCCGGGGAAGGCGCGCCTTTTTGTCGACGACGAGGCCACCCCCCGCGCCAGCCCCCCCGAGGTCGCCCACACCCGCTGCGGGCGCGGGCTCTACCTCTTCGGCGACAACGCGCGCGCGCTGTCCGAGCTCGCACGCACGCACGCGGGCCGGATCGCGCTGGCGTACCTCGACCCGCCGTTCCTCACGAACCGCGTGCACGACGCGGTGACGCGCTCGCGCGGCGCGGGCGGCAAGATCGTACGCGCCTCGCGGGCCGCGTTCGACGACCGCTGGGAGGATCGCGGCGCCTTCCTGGCCTCCCTCGGACGGCGGATCGCGCTCGCGCGCGAGCTCCTCGCGCCGCATGGGAGCCTCGTCGTGCACGTCGACCCCAAGACGTCGCACTACGTCAAGGTCCTCATGGACGAGATCTTCGGCGAGGACTGCTTCGCGAGCGAGATCATCTGGCGGTACCGCCGCTGGCCAGCAAAGACGGCGAACTACCAGCGGGTCCACGACGTGCTCCTGCGCTACCGCAAGGACCCCGCCGCGCGCCCGAGGTGGAACCAGGCCTACGAGCCGCTCGCGGCGTCGACGCTCGCGACCTGGGGCACGAAGAAGCAGAACGCGGTCTTCGACGGCGGCCGACGCGCGCGATCGAGCTCGCTCGCCACCGAGTCGCTCGGCGTCCCGATGGGCGACGTCTGGGAGATCGGCGTGCTCGCGCCTGTCTCGCGGGAGCGCACGGGGTACCCTTCCCAGAAGCCCGAGGCGCTCCTCTCGCGCCTCATCGAGACCCTCTCGGATCCGGGCGACCTCGTGCTCGACCCGTACGCGGGGAGCGGCACGACCCTCGCCGCCGCCGCGCGCCTCGGCCGCGGCTTCGTCGGCATCGACCAGAGCGAGGTCGCGCGCGACACGACGCGCGCCCGCCTCGCGGCGATGGGCCTCGCGCTCGAGGCCCGCGAGGCGCCAGCGAAAAGCGCCTGAGCCCCGCGGAAATCGGGCGCGCTCGCGCGCGGGCACGGGCGCGGGCGAGAAATGTTAGGCTCGGGTCCCGATGACGTTCACACCCAAGCAGCTCCTGTTGGCCTTCGTCGTCTTCATCGCGGGCTTCGTCGGCTTCGCGCTCGCGAAGGAGAGCGGCATCTACGTCATCGGCGTCGCCGCGGTCGGCGTCCTGGCGGTGGGCTTCGGCGGTCAGGCCGCGAACGCGGCCACGGCGGGCCTCGTGGAGGCCGCCCGCCGCGCGCGTGACGGCGAGCGTCCCACCCCACCCTCCGGGTCGCCCCCCGAGGTGCTCCGCGTCTACGACGAGCTCGCGACCCTGGCCGACCGCCACGCCAAGCGCAAGACCGAGATGGCGAAGCGCGAGCGCGATCTCCAGGTCGCGATCGACGACATGCACGACCTGACCGTCAGGCTCGGCGAGGGGCTGCGCCAGCAGATCGCGACCACCGACGAGGCCATGCGTCTCATCCGCGAGATGACCGGCGCCGTCGGCCATGTGGGCTCCCACGTCGAGGCGCTCACGCAGAGCGCCGAGGAGTCGAGCTCGTCCATCCTGGAGATGACCGCGACGAGCACCGAGGTCGCCGAGAACATCGGCGAGCTCTCCGGCAGCGTGCGCGAGACGGTGGGCTCCATCGAGGAGATGGCCTACTCCATCAAGGAGGTGGCGAAGAACGTGGACGGCCTGTCCCTCACCGCCGAGGAGACCAGCTCCTCGATGAACGAGATGGACGTCTCGATCGACCAGGTCCAGTCGAACGCCAACGAGACGGCGCGCCTCTCGGAGGAGGTGGCCCTCGACGCCGAGAAGGGCGCCGAGGCCATCCTGAAGACGATCAGCGAGATCTACCGCATCAAGGAGAGCTCGCAGGAGGCCGTGCAGGTCATCTCCAACCTCGGCTCGCGCATCGAGGCGATCGGCCAGATCGTGAACGTCATCGACGACGTGGCCGAGCAGACGAACCTCCTCGCCCTCAACGCCGCCATCATCGCGGCCCAGGCCGGCGAGCAGGGCAAGGGCTTCGCCGTCGTGGCCGACGAGATCAAGGACCTCGCGGAGCGCGCCGGTGCGAGCACGCGCGAGATCACCGACCTCATCAAGACGGTGCAGGCGGAGTCGAAGAACGCGGTCAACGCGGTCGAGCGCGGCGCCCACAACGTGGACCGCGGCGTCGAGGTCTCGAACGAGGCGGAGCGCGCCCTGAAGAAGATCCTCGAGTCGAGCCAGAAGTCCACGAACATGGTCCGCGCCATCGCGCGCGCCACGGTCGAGCAGGCCCGCGGCTCGAAGCAGGTGACCGACGCGATCGGCCGCATCGCCGAGACGGTGCAGCAGATCGCGGCCGCCACCGGCCAGCAGGCGCGCGGCAGCGAGCTCATGATGAAGAGCGCCGAGAAGATGCGCCTCATCACCCAGCACGTCGAGCGCTCGAGCCAGGAGCAGACGCGCGGCGGACGCCAGATCACGAACGCCATCGAGAACATCTCGCAGATGGTCCACCAGCTCCACCAGAGCCAGAAGGCGCAGATCGACAGCGCGCGGCTCCTCTCGGCCGCCGCGGCGCGGATCGACGACGGCGCGCGCTCGCAGGAGGGCGCGCTGCAGAAGCTGGGGGCGAGCCTGGACCGGGCCCGGCGCACGGTCGACGCGTAGGGCCAATGCCGTTCGAATGAGGCATTCGTTGGAGCGAGGGTGCCCCCACCCGTCGCGCTTCGCGCGCGAAGAGGTTCCGTGGAGGCGGTGGGCGCCCGCGCAGACCTCACCCCCCGTCCCCCTCTCCCTGAAGGGAGAGGGCGCATGTGAACGGGAGAATCGCCTCTCGCAGGGTCTCCCGGTTCAGTCGTGCGTTCTCGAGGCGAACGACGCGGACGCCACGGCGCGCGAGGATCGTCGTGCGCCTCGCATCCCGTTCGGCCCGCTCCGCGTCCTCGTGGACGGCGCCGTCGATCTCGACGACGAGCCTGAGCGCGGCGCAGTAGAGGTCCACCCCGTAGCCGCAGAGCACTTGCTGCCGGCGGAACTTCAGGCCGAGCATCTTGCGGTCGCGCAGGAGCC